>JACZVU010000069.1 GCA_022572485.1 Myxococcales bacterium | reverse complement strand
CGTAGCGCTCGAGCACCTCGATGTTGCCCGTATCCGGTGCCGAGCAGTTGAAGACTTCCGGTGCGAAACTGACGCGCCCCATCGCCTCGCACATCGGTGCGTATTCGAGGTTCGTGAAGCCGCCGCCACGCTCGCTGTCGGGCAGGAAGAGGTTCCAGAGGCCGGCTTTGCGCGCCTTTTCCTTGAGTTCTTCGATGATGGGCAGCGGCTGCCAGCGATCGATTCCGAGCGCTTCGAGTTGGCGAAGGTAGCTTTCCTCGTTGGGGTAGATGTGCTCGTCCATGAACTCTCGAATACGCGCCAGCGTGTATTGCGTTCGCTCGTTGTACTCGAAGTGCATTGGAATTTCTCCCGTTTTGACTTGCGCTCGTCAAAACACTGTCGCGACCTGATAGCCTACACCATCGATGTGGGCCGGTTCAGAGTCGCCGAATCGAAATGAATCACGAATCGATCGCCGGCCTCTGGGCGATTTCCCACGCCTTGTCGCTCGCGATTTCGACGACGCTCCCGAGACTCACGGCCTGTTGCGAACTCGCGTTGCCCTGCAGTCCCCGCTTGTAGACGCCCTGTGCGATGCACGCGTAGCGGAAGATCGAGAAGGCCAGATAGAAGTTCCAATGCGGCACGCCCGAGCGCCCCGTGTAGCGGCAGTAGGCTTCGACGTACTCGCGTTCGGTCGGAATCCCGCTGTCGCCGCCGGCCTCGGCGAGGGACGGGTGATTCGCCATGGGCACGTGATATTGAGCGCAGCCGTGTGCGAGATCTGCGAGCGGATGGCCGAGAGTCGAGAGTTCCCAGTCGAGGACCGCGCTCACGCGCGCCTCGTCGTCGGCGAGCACGAGGTTGTCGAGACGATAGTCGCCATGGACGATGCAGTTCGTGTCGTCATCGGGAATGTTCTCCGGCAGCCATCGCATGAGGCGGTCCATGCTCGCGATCTCTCGCGTCTTCGACGCTTGGTATTGCTGGCTCCAGCGACGAACCTGGCGCCCGAAGTAGTTGCCCGGTTTTCCGTAGTCGGCAAGGCCGATCGCCTCGAAGTCGATTGCGTGCAGGCTGGCCAGAACGCGCAAGATCTCTTCGTAAACCGCTCGGCGCTCCGCGGGTTTCATGTCCGGCAAGGTCGGATCGCGCAACAATCGCCCGCGCACGTAGTCCATCACGAAAAACGCCGTGCCGATTGTGTCGGGTGACTCGCAGAGCAGCTGCACTTTCGGTACGGGCACGTCGGTCGCGTCGAGCGCGGCGAGGATGCGGTACTCGCGTTCGACCATGTGTGCGCGGGGCAACAATACGCCGGGTGGCTTCTTCCGCAGCACGTAGTCGCCACTGTCCGCGTTCAGCAGGAAGGTTGGGTTCGATTGTCCCCCCTCGAACTGCCGCACCCGCAGTGGTCCCCGGTACCCATCGAGGTGTTTCGCGAGATACCGATCGAGCGCAGCCTCATCGAAGCGATGTGCCTCGCGGACTTCGGTGAGCTGCTCAGATGTCTGCATCATGTCGAAATCCGAAAACCCCAGGGTATCGACTCGATCGATTCAATGGCAACTGGGTTGGAATCCAGTCGGCTGTGCTGCATCACGCTGCCCGATCCGATGGGCTCCGCCGATGGTCGCTGTTGGGTTGCGGGCCGCAGCGGCCAGCTGAGCGCGTTGCGTGTCATCGCGGGCCGAATGACACGGAGCTATGCTCGCGCGGTGACGATGCGATTGCTTCGGACACCGGAAGAAGATACCGAGGGATTGCCGGCGTACCCGTTTGCGGCCAATTACCTGAACGTCGGCGACGCGAGCGATGGCTCCGTGCGGATTCACTTCGTCGATCACGGCCCTCGCAACGGCCCGGTGATGCTGTTGCTGCACGGTGAACCCAGCTGGAGCTATCTCTACCGGAAAATGATTCCACCGCTGGCGGCGGCCGGCATGCGGTGTATCGCACCTGACTTGATCGGTTTCGGTCGATCCGACAAACCCGCCGAACAGAGCGACTACAGCTATGCGAAGCACCTGAGCTGGCTGCGTTCGCTGCTCGATCAGTTGGAACTCGGAGACATCCATCTGTTCGGTCAGGATTGGGGTGGTTTGCTCGGGCTTCGATTGCTCGCCGACCAGCCGCAGCGGTTTGCCTCGGTCTGTGCCGCGAATACATTCCTGCCCACGGGCAAAGGTGCGATGCCCAAAGCCTGGCTCCGCTGGCTCGAATTTTCTCAGCGCGTTGCGGAATTTCCAGTGGGGACGATCATCCGCAAGGGCTGTGTCAGACCCGTTCCGGATGAAGTTCGCGCAGCCTACGATGCCCCGTTTCCGGACGAATCCTATAAGGCTGGCGCGAGGGTTTTTCCAATCCTGGTACCGACCGAGCCAACGCTTGAAGAAGCGCTGAACAATCAGGCGGCCTGGAAAGTGCTGGCCGACTATGAGCGGCCGTTTCTGACACTATTTGCCGACGGGGATCCGATCATGGCCGGAGCCGAAAAAATCTTGCAGGCGCGTATTCCAGGTGCAGCCGGCCAGCCCCACAAAATCATTCGCGATGCCGGCCATTTCATCCAAGAAGACGCGGGTGAAGAACTCGCCGACGAACTGATCCAATGGCTGCTCTGACGGTGCGGTTGGATCCGGGCCCACTGTTTCGCGAAGGCTTTCGGATCGGCCTATCTTCTGCGCTCCGCTCGGTCCGCTCCCGGATTCGACCGCGCCTACTGAGAGGACACCGATGAAGCTTTACGGAACTCCGGTCTCACGAGCTGTTCGATCCATCTGGGCCGCCGAGGAGGTAGGTGTCGACTACGAGTTGATTCCGACCTCGTTTCTGGAGGAATGCAAGACGCCCGAGTACCTCGCGATCAATCCCAACGGCCGCATTCCAGCTCTCGTGGATGGCGATCTCGTGCTCTTCGAGTCGATGGCCATCAACCTCTATCTCGCCAAGACCTACGGAGGCAAACTCTACCCGAGCGACCGACACGACGAAGCGCGCGCGATCCAGTGGACGATCTGGGGCATGACCGAGCTCGAGCCGCACCTCATTCCGATGGTGATGCACAAGGTGTTCTTGCCCGAGGACCAGCGAGATCCCGCGGTTGTTTCCAAAGCCGAAGCCGCGCTCGAAAGGCCGCTGGGCGTGCTCGACGCGCACCTCTCGGATCGGGAATACCTGCTCGGCGGTGATTTCACGATTGCCGACCTGAACCTCGCCGGAGCACTCGTGACCGCCAACTTCGCGAAATTCGAGATCTCGAAGTTCGAGAACGCGGCGCGCTGGCTGAGCCGATGCACCGGGCGGCCGTCTTTCGCGCGCGTCCAGGCGAAGTAAATCCATCCAAGGCGGAAGTGTAAGTCGATCCAGGCGAAGCCAGCCCATCGTCGGACGCAACGGAAGCCGCGCCAGGAACGCATACGCAGTATCGTGCGGCAGCCGTTCCCTGTTCGGCCGCTCGATCTTCGCGCTGCTGTTTTGCTAGCGGGGGTATCACCGGGTCGCTGACAGCTGGCGCCTCGGCGAGATCGAGCGTGTATTTCGCCTGCTCCGCGTAGTACCCTCGGCGCTGGAGCTGGAGATGCCCCCCCGATTCGTGCACAGACAGGGGCCCTTCGGGGTCGTCGGCCGCGCAGCCGCTGTTGCTGCGGCAGCCGCTGCTGCGCTCGCTTGCCCCTCGGCGGGCCTCGCCCAGGATCTATTCGTGGTGAGTCAGTTCACCGCAAAGGTGCTCCGCTACGACGGCAGCGACGGATCCTTCCTCGAAACCTTCATCGAAACGATCACCGACGGTTTTTCGAATCCGGGTGGAATGGCGCTGCGGACGGCGACGGGCGAGCTCTACGTGACGAGCACGGGGACGGGCGAGATCTGGCGTTACACGGCCGCGACGGGCGCTGTACTCACGCCGCCCGCGGCGAGCGGCCTGATTGCGCCCGGCTCCGCAGCCTTCGGCGCAACGGGCGACACGCTCTATTTCCTCGCAGCGGAGACTTCACTGAGCAGCGGAACCGATGCACTGATGGAACTCGCGATCTCGTCGGGAAATGTCTCGACGTTGGCCAGCGACGCTGCGGCGAACTTCACCGCGCTCGCGGTGAACGGCTCTGAGATTTACCTGAGCGATGCGCTCAACGGAGAAGTGCTGCGCTTTTCGACCAGCGGTGGTGGAGGCGGCGGAACCACGGTCATCTCCGGTTTGGTTTCTCCGGGCGCGATCCTGTTTCGCTCCGCGACGGAAATGGTGGTGGCTGAAACGGGGGCCGACCGCGTCGTCGAGTACACGCTCGACGGCTCATCGTGGTCCTTTCGACGCGAGCTGCTCGCGCCGAGCGGTGGTGTCGATGGGCCCTTCGGCCTCGCGTTGGCTCCCGACGGAACGCTCAGCGTCTCGGGTTCGTTCTCCAACGACGTGGTGGCAGTGGACCTGACGACCCTCGAGGTCTCGCCGCTGGTCGCGGCTGGCGCGGGTGGGCTTGGCAACGCGATGGATCTTGTGTGGGACGGTACGACCTTGCTGGCAGTAAGCCCGCTGAGCAATGCGGTGGTCTACTTCGACCCGTCGGGAAACCCGACGGGCACCACGGCGCGCGGACTCTCGGCGCCGCCAGACAGCGGCATGGCGGTTACGCCATCGGGAAACCTGCTCGTGGGAAGCCTCGTCGACAATGACGTCGTGGAGTACGACGGCGCGGGAGGCGCTGCTGTCGGCACCTTCTTCGACGCGTGTCCGACGTCGCTTGCGGCGCCGTTCGATCAGATCGTCGGCGCGGACAGCAACCTCTACATCTCCTGCCCGTCGTCGCAGGGGATCTTCCGCTTCGACGGAGTCACGGGAGATCCGCTGGGCTTCTTCGTGCCCGGTGGCTCGGGTGGTCTCAGCAACCCGCGGGGTCTCGTGTTCGCTCCGAGCGGAAATCTGCTGGTCGCGAGCGGTTTCACGGGCGAGATCCTCGAATACGATGGCAGCAGCGGCGCGTTCCTCGGAGTGTTCGTCGACTCCACCGGAAATGGTGGAGGGGCTGTCGACCCTTGGGGGCTCGCGATTCACGACGGCGGGCTCTACGTGGCCTCGCGCTTTCCAAACGAGGTGCGGGAGTTCGATGCGATGACGGGGGTGTTCGTGCAGACTTTCGTGACGAGCGGTTCGGGCGGCCTCGCGGGCCCGACGGCGCTGACGTTCGGGCCCGCTGGCGATCTCTTCGTGACGAGCTATGACGACGACGCGATCCGGCGCTACGACGGTGTCGACGGCTTCTTCGTGGAAGTTTTTGTCGCGAGTGGCAGTGGGGGCCTCGACGGTCCGATCGATCTGCAATTCGTCCCCGAGCCCGACGGCCCGACACTCTTCGTGGCGGGCGTAGCGGGACTGTTCGCGCTTGCCGCGCTCCGGCACTCGCGCGAGAGGCCATTGTGAAGCGGCAGGCTTTCTTCCTCGTTCCAGCGCTACCCATCATCGGTGGCGTGCTGTTCTGGCAGCTCCGGGACCGGACACCTCCACCGGACGCGGTGCCGGTCGCGATCGGAGAAACCATTCAACGCGTGCTTCCCGACGCTGAGGGAAAACCCCAGGTCTGGACGATCTCGAAGCGGGAGATTGCGATGGAGGATCTTCCGGACCGCGTGCTCCCGCAGCCGGCTCCGCGAGAGACCGCGCCGGGGCCGCACACCGATTCTGCGCGCGCCCTCGATGCGCGCGCGCTCGAGGCCTGGAAGCACGGAGAAATCGAGGAGGCGCTGGATCTTTTTGCCGCAGCCGTCGAGGCCGACCCCGACGACGCCATTCCCCGCTCTAACTACGGCCGACTGCTGCTGCTGATGACCGACTACGAGCAGGCCCTCCCGCAGCTCGAGCGCGCTGCAGAACTCACCCCCGACGATCCGCGGGTCTGGGTCGACCTGCTCTCTTACTACGAGCGCAACGTTTTGCTGGAGCGCGCCTCCTACGCGCGCCAGCGGGCTCGAGATCTGGCGGGCCTCCGCGGGCTGGTCCGCGACGAGACGGGCCTCTGGCGCCTCGAGGGCGAGTCGGTTTTTCCGTGATTTTCTCGACGCATTGGGAGTAGAGTGGGCCTGAACCTGAATCCATCAGGTCATCGAAAAGTGAGGAACCCGGAAAGCGGCGTAGAGCAGGCGACCTGCGAACACAGCGTGCGCACCGGACCGTTGGGTGTCGACCCTCCGAGGAGAAATTGGATGAAGCGGATCAAGAGCGTTTCTCTGTTCTTGGTAGTACTTGTTGCACTGTTTTCCGGTAGCGCGCACGCGGTTACAGAATTGACAGGGAGCACCGATGGCGGATCCTTCTTCCGCATTGTCGTTCCGGACGCCTGGAACGGCGACCTCGTGATCTGGAACCACGGCTTCAGTCTCTCGCCGATTGGGCCCGTGTCGGATCTCGGCCCTCTCGCTTCGCTTCAGTTGTCCGAAGGCTACGCGGTGGCGGCCTCGAGCTACCAGCAGTTCGGCTGGGCACTCTTCAAGACCAAGAACGACATGCAGAACATGGTCGGTGTCTTCAAGGAGAACTTCGGCACGCCCAACCAGGTCTTCTTGAACGGCGCATCGCTCGGGGGCATCGTCACCGCACAGCTCATCGAGAAAGCGAACCTCGGCAACGTCGTCGGCGCCTACCCGATCTGTGGCGCGATGGCGGGTAGCCGCAACTGGGACGCGGGGCTCGACATCCGGCTGGTCTACGACGCGGTTTGTGCAAACACGCCGACTGCGTTCATCCCTGGGGGAGCGACCGGCCTACCCGAACCGGGGTTTCCAACGTACGCGATTCCCCCTCTGACCGATCCCGCCAACAACGTGCTGATCATGGCGGCCAAAACCAATGACTGCATGGGTATCCTGACTCCGCCGGCATTTCGGACTCCGCAGCAGCAGGCGAATCTGAGTACGTTCCTGTCGGTCACGGCCATTCCCGGGTCGTTCATTTTGCTGGATCTCGGTTTCGCACTTTTTGGATTCTCCGATTTGGTGTGGAATGCGGCCAAGCTGGATGGGCAGCGGGGCGTCGGCAATATCGGCGTTACGTATAGCGACCCGGGCGTCGACGCCAGCATACAGCGCGTCTCGACCAATCCGGGTGCCGTCGTCCGCCTGGGCAAGAGTTTCACGCCCTCTGGCGATGTCGGAGACGTGAAGATCGTCTCGATCCACACCGACAAGGACGGCCTCGTGATCGTCGAAAACGAGAGCGAGTACGCGGAAGTGGTCCCGGCGTCGAACCTCACCACCGCAATCGTCGTCGAGGCCGCTCCGAGCCACTGCGGCTTTACCGACGCCGAGGTCGCGGCGGGTTGGGAATCGCTGCGGGGCTGGGTGGCTGGTAATCCGCAGCCGACCGCCGCGAGCATCCAGGGGACCTGTCAGTTCCTGGAGGGAGTTGTCGGTGTACCCGGCCCGTGCCGGATCGATCCGAGCTACGTGATCGGCAACATGGACGACCGTATCGCGCCGCGCTAGGGGCGTCGCTTCAGCCGGCCGTGGCGTTGTCCTCGGTGTCGAGGTGGGTGATCCAGCGATTCGCCGCGTTTCGCGTCGCGTCGTGCTGGCGCGCCCGCAGAAACGAGGAACGCGCGCGCGCGACGTGGGCGCTGTTGTAGTAGGCGATGCCGAGCAGCAGCGCTGCGTTGCCGGGGTCCTTCAGGTCCCCTTTCTCGACGGCCTTCTCCAGCAGCACGGACGCCTCGTTCCAGGCTTCGCGTTGCATGTGCACTTGCCCCAGGCGCACGTACAGGTTCCCGTTCTCCGATAGCTCCGCCGCGCTCTGGAGCGGATCGAGGGATCGTTCGTACTCGCGGGCGGTGATCCAACTATTTGCCAGGAGTTCGAACGCCTCGCTGTCCCGGGCAATCTCGCCGTCTTCGAGCGCCTTCTCCAAGACCTGCGCCGCCGGATAGGGCAACTCGTGGTAGAGGTAGGAGCGCGCCAGTCGCCGCAGCTCTTTGTCTTCGGTGAGAAGCCCCTGCGCGTACGCGACCTGCTGCACGGACAGCGACCGTCGATAGTCCTCATGGGCACCGTAGATCAGCGAGAGCTGCACCCAATACCGCTTCTTCGGGAAGCGCAGCACGAGCTCTTCGAGGACGGGAGCGGCGTTCTCGTAATCCTGCTTCTGGGCGTACAGCGCGGTGAGCAGCTGCATCCAAGACTCGCGCGGCTCCGGCCGGAGCTCGACCGCCCGCTTTGCTTGGAGGATGGCCGCGTCGAAGTCTTCGAGCTGGTAATAGGCGATCCCCATCAGGTAGAAGCCGAGTGGGTCCGGATCCTCGATGTAGAGCTGCCAGCGATTCAGCCAGTCGATCATTTCGCGCCACTGCTGGAGCGACGCGTAGAGCTGCGCGATGTTGAAGCGCACCCGGGCCTCGTCCCGGATCGGCAGCATCTCCTCTTCCAGGAACTTCACGAAGTACCCGATCGCTTCTTCGGATTCGTCCGCCCCGTAGGCGACGTGCGCGAGCATCCGGTAGACGAGCGCTTGCTCGTAGGGATTGAGCCGGTTGGGGCGAAGCTTCTTGAGGAGTCTCGTCGCCTCCCGTGGATCCCCCGCGTCGACTTCCTTGGCGGCGGCGGCGAGATACCGCGAGATGCGCGGCGCCACCGGATAGTGCTCCGCCTTTTGCGCCCGATCCTTCCGCAGCGCGTCCAGGTCGATCGCTGCGCGCGGCGCCTCATCCGCGGCGATCGAGCGAAGCGGCAGCTGGAGCACCAGCAGGGCCAGCAGGGCCAGCAGGGCGAGTCGCGGCTTCGGGGCGCGCATGGCCTCAGGCTCCTGTCTCACAGCTTGAAGCGAATCCGCACGCGGACACCATGCTGTGCCACGGCGACACCGTCTACGATCTTGGCGTTGTAGCGCCAGCGGCGAACCGCACGCAGTGCCGAGCGCTCGAACACGGTGGGCGGGTGCGCCCCAATGACCTTCGGGTTGTCGACCGTCCCCGCTGGGCCGATCGTAAACTCGATCTCCACCCAACCCTCGATCCGGCGCTGCTTTGCCTTGGGCGGGTACTGGGGGTCGATCCGAACGAGCGGCACGACGTCGCGGTCGCCGCCGCCCGCGCCGAGGCTCGCGGCCTTCTCCAGTTCGACCGCCGTGTCCAGCATCGGCATGATCTCGCCGACGGCGTCACTTGGATTGATGTTCTTTGCGAGGTTCATCTCGGGCGGTGGCGGCTGCTGCTCGGGCTTTTCCCGCTTGGGAGGTTCGCGCTTCTTCACCTCGGGCGTGCGGTCGCGCTTCAGCCGGACGAACTCAATGTGCGGTGCCGACGTTCCCTCCTTCAGCTCCCCGCTCGCGCCGATCAACGCCTGCATGGCCCAAAAGAGGCCGAAGGTCACAACGCAGGCCAGGGCGACGGCGATGGGGAGACGCAGAGCCATTCACTTCACGATGTCGGCGGCAATCGAGATGCTCTTGATGCCGGCGAGCCGGGCTGCATCCATCACCTTGACGAGCAGTCCCGTCTTCGCGTCCTTGTCGGCCTGGATGATCACCGCGCTCTGCGGGTTTTCGGCGTGCATCCGCTCGATGTTCGCGCGCAGCGCCCGCGGATCCACCTGGCGGCGGTTCATCCAGATCTGATCGTTCGCGCTGATCGCGATCAGGATGTTGCCCTTCTCCTTCCGCACCGCCGTCGCCGCCCCCGGACGGCTGATCTCGATCCCCGACTCCTTCACGAACGATGCCGTGACGATGAAGAAGATCAACATGATGAAGACCACGTCCAACATCGGCGTCAGGTTGACCTCGCTTCCGCTCTTCCTTCGGTCTCGTCTGCGTCTCATTGCTTTCTCACTCCGGGTGCATCTCGAGATGGTCCGCCATGCGGTCGGACGCGTCCTGCGCGAAACGTTCGAGCTGGATGTGAAACAGCATCCCCGAGATCGCCGCCACCATCCCCGCCATGGTCGGCAGCGTCGCCTTCGATACGCCCGCCGCCATGCCCCGCGTGTTTCCACCGCCCGCGGCCATCACGTCGAACACCTCGATCATGCCCGTCACTGTCCCCAGCAGACCCAGCATCGGGCACAGTGCCACGAGTGTCCCGATCATGCCCAGGCCCCAATTCAGGCCCGCCGTTATATCGGAGATCAGCACCCGCCGGATCTGCTTGGAGTTCCAGGAAGAGGGGTCCGCGCGCGCATCCCAGATCGCCTGGATCCGCTCCGCCTCCCGCCGATGGCCCGTGCGGAAGTACCAGAAGCGCTCGAGGATCAGCGTCCACATCACGGCCGTCACGAAGGCGATCACGAGCAGGACGTTGCCGCCCTGCTCGATGAATGCGCGGACGACCGCGAAGGTTTCAATCTCCCACATCGCCCTGCTCGGAGCGCATCGCAATCAGCCCGGCGCTCTTTTCGTCCAGAATGTCGATCACCTTCCGGGTGCTGTTCGCCAGCGTGTCCGACAGCAGCACCAGCGGGATCGCCACCGTCAGGCCCAGCATCGTCGTCACCAGCGCCTCCGAGATGCCGCCCGCCATCATCTTCGGGTCTCCTGCACCGAAGAGGGTGATGGCCTGGAACGTCTGGATCATGCCGGTCACGGTGCCCAGCAGACCGAGCAGCGGCGAGACCACCGACACGGTCTTCACCAACCACAAGAAGTTCTCCAGCTGCGACGACTCTCGCAGCACCATCTCGTCGAGCTTGAGTTCGAGTGTCTCGGTGTCGGCGTCCCGGTTCTGCTCGGCGACGCCGAGGATGCGGCCGAGGGGGTTCCCGGGATCGGCCCGCAAGCTCTTGCTCTGGGCGGCCACCTTCCGGCTCGTTACCGCGATCAGCACCCAGCGCCACAGCCCCACCGCCAGCGCCACGATGCCCAGGGCGATGATCACGTAGCCGACGTAGCCTCCCTGCTGGATGCGCTCCTTGGGGGTCGGCGTGTCGATCAGCATCTCGAGCAGCCCGCCCCGCGACGGGTCCACGGCCAGCTTCGCATACGTGGTGGTGGCGTTCTCGAACGCTGCGACGGTATCGAGGTGACGGGACGGCGGCTGGCGTTTCAGTTCGCGCAGCTGCTGGTCTTCGGGCTCCCACAGCAAGTAACGGCCATCGGAAATCGCGCTGAACGGGCCCGCGCGAATGACTTCGCGCTCCGCCTGCGACCCTTCGGTGGTGAGCACCATCGTGCGGTAGCGCACCACCTTGCCCTGCTTGGTGATCTCCCGTTGCAGCTCGAGCCAGAGCATCTCGAGGTCGTCCGTAGAGGGCAGCTCGTTGCTGCGACCCAGACGGTCGAGCAGCTCCCGCTGCGAGCCGCCCTCGGAGCTCGTGAGCGAATCCCAGGTCTGGGCTCCCAAATCGGTCGCCACCTGACGCACCACGCCGAAGAGTTCGCCCAGCTCGCCGAGGCGCTCGGTCATCCGCTCTTCGGCGATGCCGATCCCGAGCTCGTTCTCGTTGTAGCGAACCTCCAGTTGCTGACTGGCCGCTTCCTCGTTTGCGAGCGTCGCGAGCGCCTCATTCAGCAGGCGTTCCTGATCCGCTTTGTTTTGCTCGAACTCCTCTTCGCGGCGCTGGTTCGCTGCGCGCTCTGCCTCGAAGCCCTCGCGCACCATCTCGAGCAGCTGGTCCAGCGACTTCGGTTGGGGCGGCGCGAGAAGCGGCGTCAGCGGCGCGGCGGCTTCCGTCGCGGGTTCCTGTGCCGCCGCCGGTTGCAGCGGCGCGGTCGTCTCCTGGGCGAGCGCCGGCGCTGCCCACTGGGCTCCGATCAGCAAGAGGGCCGCGAGGAAAGTGCGCATCAGCTGCTCTCTCCTCCCGGCACCAGCAACGGCAGCCGGATCAAATCCGGCGCCGCCTGCTTGCGCGCGATGCGCAGACCCTGGCGGATCGACGTGCGGTAGCTCGCGTCGAGCAGATCCCAGGTCTTCTTCGCCTGGTTCCACACGCCCGCTTCCATGCCGTCCAGCGTTTGGTAGACGAGTGCGATGCGGCCGAAGCGGAGGAAGTCCACCTTTACCTCGCGATCGCCGCGCTTGAGTGTCGAGCGGTACGCTTCAATGGTCCGGCCGTACTCGTTCTCCGTCTGGTACGCCTCCATGATGAGCCGGTACTTCTCTGCGTTCGTCACGGCCGCGCGGGTCATCAGCTTCCGCAGGTCCGCGATCCGCTGCGTGCGCTCTTCGATCAGATAGGGCAGGTCGAGCGCGACTGTGGCGTCGAGCGCATCGATCATCCGCAGCATCAACGGCGTGACGCTGCGACCGACCACCTCGACGCGGTCGAGCTGATCTTGCAGCGAGGTGAGTTCCTCTTCTTGGGAGACAATCAGCGCGCGCAACTGGTGATTGTAGATGCGGATCGAATCGATCTGCTTC
The DNA here is from genome assembly GCA_022572485.1 of Myxococcales bacterium. Next base: position 364 of record JACZVU010000069.1, on the reverse strand, counting down.
AGCACCGTCCGGTATTTTGCCAGCAGCGCGTCGGTCTGGTCGCTGAGTGTATCGATGTGTTTCTGAACCGTCGCCGATGCGTCGTTGCCCTCCGAGCGCGCGTCGAACAGGCCGCCGAGCGCCTGCTTCATGGCCGGCAGTTCCGTCTCCGCGGACGCGCCCTGCTGGGCGAACGCTGTCGCGCCGGGGAGGATCCAGATGGCGCCTATTGCGCCCGCGAGCACGCGCTTTGACCATCTCATCGAGACCTCCTCCGAGAATCGAACGGCAACCCCATACTAAGAGCCCGAATTTTGCCACAAAACCGCTGCGGGGAGGGATGAAACCTCGCACTGGGGAACGACGCTCGCGCGAGCACATCGAA
>JACZVU010000068.1 GCA_022572485.1 Myxococcales bacterium | reverse complement strand
GTTCCAGGAGCGCCATCGCTTCGACATCGTCTTCGACAACCAATCTCTGAGTTGGGGCTTGCTCGGCATTCGAGCCATGGGGGTGCCCGTGGTTTCCGTGATCCACCACCCGCTCCACATCGACCGCAAAGCCGATTTTGCAATCGATCGACGCCTGTCGAAGCGCATCAAACGAACGCTCTACTTCCCACTGTGGATGCAACAACGCGTGGCGCCGCGGCTCGACAAGATCGTCACCGTCAGCCAGGCATCGCGGGCGGCGATCGAGCGCTACTTCGGCATTCCTGAGAAAGACATTTCCGTGGTCTACAACGGAACCGATGCGGAGACGTTCCGGCCAATCGATGGCGTCGAAAAACGACAAGACCTCCTCTTCGTCGGGCGGACCGAAGACCGAAAGAAGGGCATCGGCACGATGCTCGAGGCGCTCACGCTCCTGCCCGACAGCGTGCGCTTGAAGATCATCGACGGACGAATTCCGAAGGACGGCCTGGTACCTCGAACGATCCGCCGCTACGGACTCGAGAAACGCGTGACAATCGTCGATCGGATGCTCGCGGTCGGCGAACTCGTCGAGCAGTATTCAACCGCGCGAATCGCGCTGGTCCCATCTTTCTTCGAGGGGTTTGGATTTCCGGCCAGCGAGGCGATGGCATGCGGATTGCCGGTGGTCGCCAACGCGGTGGGCGCACTCCCCGAAGTCGTGGGCAGCGATGGCAAAGCCGGTTGCCTGGTCCCGCCGCGAGATGCGCGCGCCATGGCGAGAGCAATCGCCGATATCTTGTCCGAGCCCGGACGCGCGAGCCAGATGGGCCGCAACGCGCGCCGGCGAATCCAGCGCACGTTCCGCTGGAGTGAGGCCGCCACGGAACTCGCCACAGTTTTCGAGGAAACGATTCGTGCTGCTCACCGTCGATCTCGAGCGACTTAAGGTTCGCTCTGGCGAGAAACTCCTCGACGCGGGTTGCGGTGAGGGGCGGCATTGCTTTGGTGCTCTGGAACGCGGCGCTCACGTCGTCGGTCTCGACCTCGATCGCGCCGCGCTCCAGAGCAGCGCGGACAACCTGCGACAGCGCGCTGCCAAGTGCGGCCGTCTGGCTGCGCTGGTTCACGGAAACGCGCTTCGGCTCCCGTTTGCGGATGAAACATTCGACAAGGTCATCTGCTCCGAGGTCATGGAACACGTTCACGATTACCGGGGAGCCGCCCGCGAGCTGGCTCGGGTCATGAGGCCCGGTGGTTGCCTGGCCGTCACGATCCCGACCGCCACGAGCGAAAATCTCTACCTGCGCGTAGGCGACGACTACTTCGAATCTCCGGGTGGCCACATCCGCATTTTTCAGCCGCGACAGCTTGCGCTCGGGTTGGCGGAGGCCGGGCTGACAACGGTCGGAGTCGGATTCGCCCACGCGCTACACACCCCCTATTGGGTACTCCGCTCCATCGCAGGCTTGCCGCGGGCCGACGAAAATGCGCTCGTGCAGCTCTACCGGCGCTTCTTGTTGCTCGCCACGAAATCGCGCTTTCTGACGCGGCTGGAGGGAGTGCTCAACTATTGTTTTCCAAAGAGCCTGATTCTCTACGCCGAAAAGCGCTCCCCCTACGCAAATCAGAGCCACTGATGTGAAAAATACGCAACCCAACCTTCCGAACAAAGCATCCGATTTCCACCCGAGATCGCCGCTTCGGATTTGCTTCATCGCGTACCGCGGAAACATGTGCTGCGGGGGTCAGGGGGTATACCTCTGGTTTCTCACCCGCGAGCTCGCCCGCCTTGGCCACCAGGTCGATGTGCTGGTAGGTCCGCCGTATCCGGATCCGATGCCATTCGTGAACTCCGTAACCGCCATACCCAACGAGCAATTCTGGGGAAAGTGGTTCCTCCGGGAGCGTCGCCACTTCATCCCCCAGCCTCGCCCGCTGCAAATCTTTGAACCGCTGAACTTCTATGAACTCGCCGCCAGTTATCTAGGCTTTCTGCCGGAGCCCCTGGCCTTCAGCGTGCGTGCATTTCGTGAAGTTGCTGCTCGACTGCGCTCGGGAATTCATTACGACATCCTCCACGATGTCCAATGCCTGGGTTACGGAATTCTCGGGATTCGAAAGCTCGGCATTCCAGTCGTGTCCACAGTCCACCATCCCCTCACGGTCGACCGACGCGCATCCTTCGAGCGCGACGAGAGCCTTCGAGAGGCCATCGGAACGATGGGCTTCTACCCGGTCGCCATGCAGGGGTTCGTGGCTCGGAGGCTGGACGGTCTCTTCACGTCTTCCACGGCGAGCGCTCGCGAGATCCGTCGGGATTTTCGCGTCCCGGCCGAGCGAATCCGGATGGTTGCCAATGGCGTAGACACAGAACTCTTTCATCCCGCGCCCGGCGCCGAAAGGAACGTGGACGAAATCCTCTGCGTGGGCCGAGCTTCCGATCCCAACAAAGGCATCGGAAATCTCATCGAATCGCTCGCACAACTCCCACACCACCTCCGGCTCACCCTCGTCGATGACGATCATCCGAAAAACCCCGCACGTGAACGAGCTCGGCAACTCGGCTGCGCGGACCGCCTTCATATCACGGGTCGAATCGACAGCGCCGAACTCGTCCGGCGCTACCAGCGCGCCTCGCTCGTGGTCGTGCCCTCTCGCTACGAGGGGTTCGGACTGCCCGCCGTCGAGGCAATGGCGTGCGGAACCCCAGTGGTCGCCTGTGCGGCGGGGGCTCTGACGGAAGTGCTCGGCGCGGCCGCTGGAGGAGTACTCGTGCCACCGGAGGAACCCAGCGCGCTCGCTTCCGCGATCACAGATCTGATGACGCGACCAGAAACCCGCACCCTGCTCGGCAAGCGCGGGAGCGTTCGCGTCAGCGAAGCCTATGCGTGGCCGCGGGTCGCACGCGCGACCGCAGGGGCCTACGCGGAATTCATCGAGGACTTTCAAGCACGCCTGGGTCGGCCCATCAGGATGACGACATCGGACAGTCCGGGCAGCACCCGCGCCATGCGGTCCAGCCCATTCAGGGTCAACTGAGCCAGGGGAACAGGGAGCCGATCCACCGATCGCGACCAGCCAGGCATTCCCCACGCCATCGAAATCCCCTCGACGAGGTCGATCTCCAGTGACTCGCGGGCCTGCTCGCGCATCAACTCGATCTCGTAGCGTGTAAAGTGATCGCTCGGAACGTCGTAGTGGCGCCGCCCGCGCGGAAGCGAGCGCCCGAGCCAACCTTCCTTGAAGGAATCGAGCCCGCGGGCCACGCGACAAGAAAGCGACTCGAAGTTGGCAATCGCGAGCACCACCCGCCCTTCGCAACGGGTCACCCGGGCCATTTCAGCGATCGCTTCGAGCGGCCGGTCAAAGTGATCGAGGGATCCTTTGCAAATCACCCCGTCGAAGCTGCCGTCTCGAAACGGCAATGCGTCAGACCAGCTGCGAACCCAGCTCGGCAGGCGGCAGGCGGCTCTCTCGGATTGCAAGCGTGCGAGGCCCAACATCCGCCGGGACGGCTCTGTGCCAACCGCTCGCGCACCCCGCCGAGAGAGCGCAATCGCGTCCTGACCGAATCCGCTGGCGACGTCCAACAGCCGTGTTCCGCAACCCGGCCGGGTGAGGTCCAAGGTACGCCGCGTCATCCGATCGAAGAGATACTCGCTGTCGCGGGTCGTCCCGGTCGGAACGACGTCACGCATATCGCGGTCGAGATCCACCACTCTCAAGGTGGCGCGGATACTAGCCCGCCGAGTGCGGCAGGGTGCTCGAGCTACCTGCAACTGCAGCCTTAAGCTATTGATTTCCTTTTCGTGCGAGCCCGCGAAATCGAGCTGAGCCCTTGGGGGCCAGGCCTCGAACGGTATGCTCTACGAACCAATGGCGGAGACGGTACCGGCAAAATCGGGTTTATTCCCCCGATCGGCCGCCGAGCCGGGCGCGATGGCCCTCGACGGTCTGAGGTCGTTCCGGATCATCGGCTTGTCGATCTTCGCCTTTGCGGCGGTCTACGTCGTGAGCCTGGACGTGACCGAGATCATGCTCCAGCGCCACTTCGCGGGCCAGATCGAACGCGCACTACGCGTCAGTCCCGCGGACGGCCCCATCATTTCACAGATCCAGTTTCGAATCCAGGAGCTGCTGCAGTCCTCCCGGTGGGTCCGACTCGGGGAGGCGCGCATCAGCATCCACGTCTACGGCGCCGATGGCATCACGCCCCTCTACCTCGAAGATCGCTTCATCCCGGCACCGGAAACGCTCGACCCAGTCGCTAGCCTGAAGGAAGCGGTCCGACTGCTCCCAGCCAGCTATTCACTCGAGGTTTCGGTCCCGCCAACGGGAGCCCTCGCGATTGCGATGTTGGTGAGCTACGGCACGATCCTGATCACCTCCCTCTTCTTCTACAATCGCGCGGTTACCGCACGCGAAAGCCGGCTTCTCGAAGCCACGCTCGCCGCGCGAGATGCGACAGCGAAGCGCGCGGCAGCCATCGGAGAAGAGCTCAAAGAAGTGCGCGAGCACTTGGGCAAGATCGAGCCCGCCGAGTACGCACAAGCCGAAGAAATCCGAGAGCTTCAGCGCGAAAGGCAGGTTCTGCGCGGAAAGCTCTCGGACCTCGCGGACCGAGAGACCGAGCTGCGACGCTCGGCTGCACGATCGATCGAGCTCGATCAGGAAAGGCAAGCGCTGGAAGACCTGCTCGAAGAGGCGAGCAGCGACCTCGATACCAAAGAAGAGGAGATCCAGGACCTCCAGGTTCGCCTGAAGACGGCGTCCAAGAACACCCGCGAAGGCCGCGGCGGAGGCCGCACCCGGGCAGTCGAACAGCTCACCCGACGGCTCCGCACCCTCTACCGGATCGTGGAGTTCGACGATCGCGTGATCCAAGACATGATCTCTCTGCGCGATGAGACCATGAAACTCAAGGCCGAAGAGGGAATCAAACGTCTCGCAGACGACTCCGAACTCGCTTCGATCCGGCGCAAGGTGGGCGGCCTACCGCCACAGCTCTCGATTTATGAACTCGGCTTTGCCGGGAAGGGAAGGATCTACTACACCCGCGGCCGCAACCTTCGCTACCGCGTGTTGCTCATCGGCGCAAAGAATAGCCAGAAGACCGATCTGGAGTATCTCAGCCGCCTTCCCGCGGACTAGAAACCTGCGCCGCACCCATCACCTCGCGCAGGGTCGCCTTGAGCTTCGCGTCACTCCACGGCTTCGTGATCAGCGCGCAGATCCCGGCCTCCTCGAGCCGCTCGGATGGAATCTCCTGGGTCCAACCCGTGATCAGCATTCGAACGGCATCCGGTCTGATCTCGGCAGCTCGCGCCAGCAATTGCATGCCGCTCATGCCTGGCATCTTGTGGTCGGAAAGAATGACATCCACGCAGCGTTCATCGAGGATCCGCAATGCGGCTGCGGCACTTTCCACAGCGACAATCTCATAACCCTCGCGGCGAAGAGAGCGCTTCAACGCCGAAAGAATCTGAGCCTCGTCATCGACGATCAAGAGCGTAGGCCGCTTCTTCGCGGCGTCGGGTGTCAATCCGCGCACCTCCCGGTATCCGCGCCGGGAAGCCATACCGTGAACACAGTCTCTACACCGGGCTCGCTTTCCGCCACGAGGCTGCCGCCGTGCCGCTCGACGATGTTGAAACAGGTCGAAAGGCCCAGCCCCGTGCCCATCCCTACCTTCTTGGTGGTGAAAAACGGATCGAAGATCCGGTCCAGATTCTCGGCCGCGATCCCGGCTCCGGTGTCCTTCACGATGATCGCCACACCGCCCGCCCTGGGTTCCGTTCGCAACCAGATCGTCCCGGTTTCACCGCTGTCCCCAATCTGCTCCTCGATGGCCTGGTAGGCGTTGACCAGCAAATTCATGAACACCTGCTGGAGTTGCATCGGATAGCAGTAGACCTCGGGAAGAACCCCGTACTCTTTCTCGAGTACCACGAGGTGCTTCATCATCGGCCAGACAATGCCCGCCGTCGAATCCAAGAACTGGTTGACGTCGGCCAACACCGGATGTTCGCTATCGCGATGCGAGAAATCGCGCAGGTCGTTAACGATGTGGCGGATCCGTTCGGAACCCTCCTGTGATTCACGAATCGCCTTCGCGAAGTCGGAGAGCACGAAAGCGACGTCGACCTCTTTGGAGGCCGCGGCGAGATCCTCCGAGCTGCGCTGGATGTCGGCAAGATCCCCAGCGGCTACGGTCGCTTGAAGGGCGCCAACCCCATCCCATACGCGGCAAAGGTCCGTCAAGTACTCGGCCATCTGGAAGAGGTTCGCGTGAATGAACCCCATCGGATTGTTGATCTCGTGCGCGATACCCGCGGCGAGTTGCCCGATCGATGCCATCTTTTCGGTCTGCAGAACCTTGCGCTGCAAGAGCTTGATCTCGGTGAGGTCCGAAAAGACAGCGACGGCTCCGAGCTTGTTTCCGGCAGCATCGGATACCGGAGAGCTCGAGATTCCGATGGGAACCGTGGTTCCGTCGACTCGCGTGAGGGTACTCTCGAGGCTCTTGAAGCGCTCTCCCGTTTTGAGCGTGCGCGCGACGTGAATCTCGTCCCGTGGAATTCCCGCGAACCAAGGCCAGATCAGCCGCCCGCGCAATGCTTCCGCGCTCTCGCCGAGAATTTCCTCAGCGGGCGGGTTGGAGAAGACAATCCTACCCTCCAGGTCGACCACCAACAGCGCGCTGCTCAAATTCTGGATGATGTTCTGGTTGTAACTCTCGAGATCGCGGATCCGGCGCTCTGCCAAGCCCTGGTCGCGAGCTGCTCGCCAGCGCTGAACCTGTTCCAGAGCGACCACGGGAAGTACGTCCGCGAATTCTTCCCCAGCCACCACGCAATCCGCAGCGCCTCTCTTGAAGGCCTCCAGCGCGGCGTACTCACTTCCGTCGCGGTTTACGACGATCACCGGCGGACCCTCCGGCCCGAACTCTGCGAGAATCTTCCAGCATTCGGCACCGAGGGCGGCTTCCGCAACGATCAGATCAACAGATCCTTCGCGGCATCGAGCACGGCACGCGGCGGCGCTGTGCAGAACCTCGACTCGCGCGTCAGGGCCCAGCCGCCGCAGCACCGACGTCGGATCGGGTGCCGTGGATTCCATGGACCACGCGACGATGATTCGAACTTCAGCACCCGCTCGCTTCACGAAGCTCACTCCTACGGGGCAGGCCATCTGGACGATGGATGCTGAGAGCATGGCGCAGTGCGGAGGGGGAATCGAGCCTACCGGATCGCCTTCCACTCCAGCAAGAGCGAAGCAGCCTAAACGCGAACCGGCGGGCACCCGGTGAAACGCGGATCCGGGGAGTCGAACGCATCGGCATGAGGGCTTTCAAGAGCGATCAACCACCTCGGGTGATGCCGTACCGATCCGACGTGGATGCGGTCGGCGACCGATCCGGCTGAAAACGACCTCCCACGGCAATACCGTGCTTTGTGAGTTTCCGATAGAGGGTGCTGCGACCAATCTCGAGGACTCTTGCAGCAGCCGTGACATCTCCCGCGCATTCCGCCAACGCCCGCTCGAGCGCGCACCGCTCGTAGGCGCCCAGGGAAATCGGCAGGGCCGTCGGAACGAACACCGAAGTGGAGCGGCTCGCCGGTCGATTGAGCGCCAGGTCGGAAATGCGCAACCGCGGCCCAGGAGCCAACGCCATGGCCGACTCGATGGTGTTCTCGAGTTCGCGAACGTTGCCCGGCCAATCGGATGCCATCAGCAATTCGAGCGCCCGCTCATCAATTCCCTCGATTCGCGAATTCTCGTTTGCGTGCTTGCGGAGAAAATGGTGTACGAGCAGCGGAATATCCCCGCGTCGTTCGCGAAGCGGTGGAATCATGATCCGAACCACATTGAGGCGATAGAAGAGATCGGCTCGAAAAGCACCCTCATCGACCATCGCCGCGAGATCGCGGTGCGTTGCAGAAATCACCCGGATGTCGATGGGCACGGAGCTCGCCGCACCAACGGGCCGAACCTCTTTGTTCTGCAGGGCACGCAAGAGTTTCGCCTGGAGGTGGGACGGGATCTCGCCAATCTCATCGAGGAAGAGCGTTCCTCGATTTGCGATCCGAAACAGACCCGGCGCGCCAATCGCCCCCGTGAACGCACCCTTCTCGTGGCCAAACAACTCGCTTTCGATGATCGTTTCCGGAAGGGCCCCACAGTCCACCGGAACGAAATCACCCGAAGAGCGCGGACTGCTGGAATGCAACGCGTAGGCCACCAACTCTTTTCCGGTTCCGCTCTCCCCCTGTATCAGGATGTGGCTTTCGTTGTGCCGGAGGCTGTGGATCTTGCTCGCAAGATCCCGCATGGCCGGTGATTTTCCGACGAATTCCGGAATCGAAACGCGCGCGCGCAATTCATCTTCGAGTTGGTGGTTGCGGCGAACCAGGCTGCGCCTTTCGATCGCCTTGCGAACGGTCGTTTGGATCCGGTGAGGGTCGTCGAACGGCTTCTCGAGATAGTCGAAGGCTCCTCGTCGAATGCAACCCACGGCGCTCTCGATGCTGCCATGGCCGGTCATGACGATGACCTCGACTTCCGGACGCACGCTCTTGATCTGTTCGAGCAATTTGAGCCCGCTGAGCGGCCCGAGCAAGAGATCCACGAGTACCACATCGAGGCGCGGGTCGGTCAGATAAGGCTCCGCTTCCGCCACCGATTCCGCGAGCGCGATCTCATAACCGGCCCTCTCGAGAACCCGCTTCAGCGATCGGAGCAACAGCGGCTCATCGTCAACGAGAAGCACGAAACCCAGCTCTTCGGGCGGGGAAAAGCGATGTTCATCGGACGATCCCACGCTCAAGGCTGCCATGACGGTCTTATCGGTCTCAAAACCGGGACGCTTGAATGGATCGGCCGGGCTCTCTAAGATACGCTTGCCCCCCCTCCGCAAAGCGGAGGCGATCCCACTGCGCGAACCCAACATCCTTGTCGTCGATGACGAGGAACTCTATCGGCGCGCCCTCGAGCGCATTCTAGCCCGCGCTGGCCACAACGTTGCCACAGCGCGCGATGCCACAGCTGCGCTCGATATCATCTCGAACCAGCCGATCGACCTCGTTCTTGCGGACATCCAGATGCCCGGAATCAACGGACTCGAACTGGTGCGGCAGATTCACGAGATCACACCGGATCTGCCCTGCATCATCATCACGGGCTACGGAAGCCCCGATAGCTCGGTCGAATCGCTCAGAGCCGGTGCCTACTGGTACCTGGAAAAACCCTTCGATCAGAGTCATCTCGACATCGTGCGCAAGCTCGTCGAGCAGGCCATCGAACACGGCCGACTCAAGTCCGAAAACCGCCTCCTCCAGGGCCAGCTTCGCTCGAAATACCGCTTCGAGAACATCATCGGCACAAGCGCCGCGCTACGCGACGTTTTGGAAACCGTCTCCAAGGTGGCCCTGACTGACAGCACGGTTCTCATTACCGGGGAAAGCGGGACCGGCAAAGAACTCGTGGCACATGCGATCCACTTCAACAGCAAGCGGGCGGACAAGATGTTCGTCACCGTCAACTGTGGAGCGATCCCAGAAGAACTCCTCGAATCCGAACTCTTCGGCCACATTCGCGGCGCCTTCACCAATGCCGTCGCCAATCGCGAGGGGAGATTTTCCGTTGCCCACGAGGGCACGATCTTCCTCGATGAGATCGGAGATATGAGCGCCACCTTGCAGGTGAAGTTGTTGCGGGTGCTCCAGGATCGCACCTTTGAACCCGTCGGCTCATCCAAGACCCAGCGAGTTGACGTGCGCGTAATTGCCGCAACCAACCAGAACCTCGAAGATGCGATTGCCGAGCGTCGCTTTCGAGAGGATCTGTACTACCGGCTCAATGTGATTCCGATCGTGGTTCCGCCCCTTCGAGAGCGCCGCGACGACATCCCGCTGCTCGCCCAGCACTTCTTGGACATCGTCAACGAAAACCGCGTCGGCCAAGCGATCGCTTTCTCCGATGAGGTCATCGAACAATTGACGGGATTTGATTGGCCAGGAAACGTCCGAGAACTCGAAAATCTCATCGAGCGCATGGTGACACTCGGTTCCGGTCGCGAAATCGTCGCGACTGATCTACCGAAGTCGCTACAGGTGAGCCCCCCACCATCGCCCGCCGCACCGCAGATTCCACCGCAAGGGCTAAACTTCCGCGACGTAGTCGATCAGTTCGAATCGGACCTCATCCTCCAGGCGCTCGAAATCACCCATGGCAACAAGAATCGCGCAGCGCAGCTGATCCAGATGAATCGAACGACGATGCTCGAGAAAATGAAGAAAAAGGGTGTCAAGTTCGATGGAGCTTCGCGCGATTCAAGAGAGACCGATCAGACAAGCCGTGCAAGGGGTAAACGCCGAAGCGAGGCAGGCGAGTCTGCAGAACGGGGCACCAGGAGAAAGGCGGGCGATTCACCGGACCCCCAGCGTCCGCACTGAGTCCACGACAGCCGCTCTCGAATCGCGGCCGAGCGGCACAGCACCGGCAAAACGCTGACGGTTTCGTAACCCTTCTGCGCCCCAAACGTCGAAACACTGACGGTGTTGCACACCCACTACGCCGGCTGCCACCATCGGCGGCAGCCGAACCAGCGAACCTTCCCGCTCTTGCGGACGCTTTTGGAAAGACCGAAAAAATAGTAGAATCAACTACTTAAGCCATATCCAAGCGGCCCTGCTGCAGGCTCGATGCTCCGCGTCGCCCTCGGCTTCAGCATTCCAACGCAATTGGCACAGCACGTGCTTCTCAGCGCAAGCATAGATGGCAGGCGGCCGCGAACAGCCGATTGCCGTGGGACTTACTGCAGCCCATCAGCCGAGGAAAGGAATCTGTCCATGGAAGGCCTGCTCAGAGAAGCGAAGGAACAGGGCCCTGAGGTCCCCCCGATGCTCAAGGAGCGGATCGTGCTCGAGCACACATCGCTGATCCGTTACATCGTGAATCGAATCGCGGTTCGACTGCCCTCCCATATCGATCTCGACGATCTGCACAACACCGGCGTGATCGGCCTGATGGATGCCATCGACAAGTACGACCCCGACAAGAACTGCAAGTTCAAGACGTACGCGGAGTTTCGCATCAAGGGCGCAATCCTCGATCAGCTTCGCTCGCTAGATTGGGTCCCCCGCAGCGTTCGTCAGAAGAGCCGCCGTCTGGAGCGAGCCTATGGAGAGGTTGAGCAGCGCCTGGGGCGTACCGCGAGTGAAGACGAGGTCGCAGATTCACTCGGCATCCAGATCGACAAATTCCACGAACTCCTCAACCAGGTGCGCGGTATTTCTCTGGTGAATCTCGAAGAAATTCGCGGGACCAACTCAGATGGTGATCGCACGGGCACCTTCAGCGACATCGTCGAAGACGTGAACTCCGAAAACCCGTTTGCGTCACTGAAGCTCGCCGAAAGCAAACAGGTGATCGCGGATACGATCGGGACGCTCCCCGAAAAAGAGCGTCTGGTCATCTCGCTCTACTACTACGAGGATCTCAACATGAAGGAAATCGGATCGATCCTCGGCATCACGGAATCGCGGGTCTGCCAGATCCACACCAAATCCGTACTCCGATTGCGAGCAAAGCTCAAGGGAATGCTGGATCGCTAGGCGAACGAGCGAGGCCTCCCCATCGGCCCCGCGGATTCAGGCGGTTTCTTTCTCGTAGCGAACCAGGACAATCGTGATGTTGTCCTCACCTCCGCGCTCGTTTGCGAGGTCGACGAGTTGCGCGCAGATCGCGTCGAGGTCGGTACCGGCGTTCGCCGCCTCAGCGATTTCTTCATCGTGGACGAGCCCCGTCAGACCGTCCGAACAGAGTATGAAGAGATCACCCGGAGAAGATGTCAGTTCCGCCAGATCAGGAGCCACCTCGCGCCGCACACCGACCGCCCGGGTCAGCACGTGCCGGTGCGGGTGTTCACGAGCCGCCGACTCCGTGATCTCACGTCGCCGAACGAGTTCGCCGACGACCGAGTGATCATCGGTCAGCTGTCGAATGCGGCCGCCGCGGACCAGATAGGCGCGGCTGTCTCCCACGTGCGCAAGCGCGATCCTCCCCTCCGCGGCGAGGAGCGAAACCAGAGTGGTCCCCATGCCGGCGAATTCGGCCTTGGTCTGGGCCGCGACGTAGATCTCCCGATTTGCGGCGGCGACCGTACATCTCAGCTTTTCGGTGAGCGTCGCCGCCGAGCCTTCGAGGGCTTCGAGCGCCCTCACAGCCGCTTCGGCAGCCAGTTGGCTGGCGAGCTGTCCGGCCTTGTGGCCCCCCATCCCATCGGCGACGACAAAATACCCCAGTTCCGCGGCGATCGCGTAGCAGTCCTCGTTGGTGCTGCGTCTGCGACCAACATCGGTTCGGGCGGCGGATCGGAGTATCATGCGTTCTGGGAGCCTTCGCAGGGTGTGCCAGCCCGCCGGTCGACCCACGCAGCCGGAGGCGGAATACTCTTCCCAAGGTTCATCGGAATGAGGGGGAGCCGTCTTGACCCTGTCGCCGGGTGCGCGGGGGATGACAAAGGCAAAAAACCATTCAATTCTGGGGAATCCGCCGTCGATACTACATGCCGAGGAGCACTTGCCCGAGCAGCGCCGTTCTGCGCGGCACGCGCACCCGTGGGGGGACCATGCCGAAGACGATTCTATTGGCTGACGACAGCGTCACGATCCAGAAGGTCGTGGCAATCAGTTTCGCC
>JACZVU010000187.1 GCA_022572485.1 Myxococcales bacterium | reverse complement strand
CTTTGCCGAATTTCATGGATTATCATCAAAGCCCGACGAGGTCGGAGGCTCTGGAGACGTCAAGTACCACCTGGGTACGTCGAGTGACCGCGAAATCGAGGGGAAGCGCGTGCATCTCTCGCTGACCCCCAACCCGTCACATCTCGAGGCCGTCAACCCCGTCGTGATCGGCAAGGTTCGAGCCAAGCAGGACCTGCTGCCGGATCGGGAGCGCAAGCGCTGCATGGGGATCTTGTTGCACGGGGATGCAGCGTTTGCGGGCCAGGGGCTCGTGTCCGAGATCCTCGAATTCTGTGATCTCGAGGGCTACCGAACCGGCGGAACGATTCATTTGATTATCAACAATCAAATCGGATTCACGACGAGTCCCGTCGTAGCGCGGACCGGACCCTACTGTTCCGACGTCGCGATAGCCAACCAGGCTCCGATCATCCACGTCAACGGCGACGATCCAGAGGCTGTTGTAGCGGCAGCCGAATTCGCGGTGGAGTATCGCCAGGCCTTCGCGCAGGACGTGGTCATCGATCTGTTTTGTTACCGGCGCTACGGACACAACGAGAGTGACGAGCCTGCCTTCACCCAACCCGTCATGTATCGGAAGATCGCTGCGCATCCGACGACCCGCGCGATCTATGCCGAAAAACTCATCGACGAGGGTGTCATCACGCGCGAGGAAGCGGATGCGTCGGTCGCAAAATACATCGAGCACTGTGAGAAAGAGTTCGCTTTGGCAGAACGCTATCAACCGGACGAAGCCGACTGGTTGGAAGGCACCTGGTCGGGATTGGAGCCCATCCAGGATTACGATGCGCATCGGGGCAAGACCCAGGTGCCCATCGAGACGTTGCGCGAGATTGGTGGGGCACTCACCCGCGTGCCCGATGGTCTCGAAGTCAACCGCAAGATCCTGCGGCAGCTTCGCGCCAAGCGAGACAGCTTCGAGTCCGGCGAGGGAATTGACTGGGGGACGGCGGAGGCGCTGGCTTTTGGATCGCTGCTCATCGAGGGGCACCGAGTGCGCCTCACCGGAGAGGACTGCAATCGCGGCACGTTTTCGCATCGCCACGCTTCGTGGATCGACCAGCAGACCGAAGAGCGCTACCTCCCGCTCAATCAGATTCGCGAACGCCAGCAGATGATCGAGATCATCGACAGTCCGCTGAGCGAGTACGGGGCGTTGGGATTCGAATATGGCTACGCGATGGCCGAGCCCGGTGCCCTCGTTTTGTGGGAAGCGCAGTTCGGGGACTTTGCGAACGGCGCTCAGGTCGTCATCGATCAATTCATCGCCGCTGGCGAATCGAAGTGGTTGCGAATGTCTGGACTGGTGCTTCTACTCCCTCACGGCTATGAGGGACAGGGCCCAGAGCACTCTTCGGCGCGTCTCGAGCGATTTCTCCAGTGCTGTGCGGAGGACAACAACCAGGTCGTCAACTGCACGACGCCTGCCAACTATTTCCACGTTCTGCGTCGACAACTTCACCGATCGTTCCGAAAACCGCTGATCGTGATGGCTCCGAAATCCCTGCTTCGACACAAAAAAGCGGTGTCGAGGCTGTCGGATCTGTCGAGTGGAACGCATTTTCACCGCGTTCTCTATTGCGACGAGGTGCCTAGTCAACCCGCCGATGCGCGCCAACTCGTGATGTGTAGCGGTAAGGTCTACTACGATCTGCTCGAAGAGCGGGAGCGGAGGGGCGTTACGGACGTTCATTTCCTGCGCCTCGAACAGCTCTATCCATTTCCGAGCGATGCACTGAGCAAATTGCTCGTTCCCTATCGTCACTGCCACCTCGTTTGGTGTCAGGAAGAGCCGCGCAATATGGGGGCGTGGACGTTTGTCTCCGAGTTCATCGGGGAAGTGGTGGACGAGATGGAATTCGCGGATCCTGGGCTTCGCTACACGGGGCGATCGGCCGCGGCATCTCCGGCGACGGGTCTCGCCGAGCACCACGTGCGCGAGCAGCGCGCGTTGATCGACGAGGCACTCACGGTCGGATTGAGTCCCGTCGGCCGGATCGGAAGCCGTAAGGCGACGGTGAGGAAATCCCAGAAGCCGAGCTAGCGGGGGCCGCGGTTCTGCGGCGAGCGCGGGAGACGGAGGAAGATGGTGATCGATATCGTGGTACCGGCGCTCGGTGAGTCGATCACCGAGGGGACTATCGCGGCTTGGCTGAAGGCGCCCGGCGAGGCGGTGGGGGTCGACGAACCGCTCGTCGAACTCGAGACCGACAAGGCGACCGTGGAAATCTGTGCTCCGAAGGCGGGTGTGCTCTCGGAGATCCGAGTCGCCGCGGGCGAAGATGTCGAAGTCGGAGCTGTGATCGGTCAGATCGACGATGCCGCCGGCGCGGGTGTCGAAAAGCCCGCCGACAAAGGCTCGCCGGCTGAGGTGCCCCAGGCGCCTAGCGTCAGGGTGATGCCTGTGACAGCCGGGGAGGTGACGAGGTCATCCTCGTCAACGGGCGAATCGGAATTTCCGAGTGGTCTCGACCCGGCGGCGATTGCGCGCAGTGGCCCAGACGGAAAGGTCACGCTCGAGGATCTGCTCGCGTTCGTGGGCGTTTCGCCTACAGACCCGGCACGAAGTGGCCCTGCCGCCCGCAAGCTCCTCGCCGATCACGGGATCGACCCGAGTGAGATTCCGGCAACGGGACGCGACGGCCGCCTGACCAAAGAAGATGTTCGAAACTTCTTGGCCGGGCGAGCCTCGGGTTCCGCGGGTGCTGCGGTTTCGCGGACTTCGGCTCCGGCGGTGGATGATCCGCGCGCGAAGCGCGTTCGGATGACCCGAATGCGCCGGACCATCGCCGCGCGACTCAAGGAAGCCCAGAATACCGCCGCGATTCTCACGACATTCAACGAAGTCGACATGGGCGCGATCCGCGAGTTGCGCAGCCGTCATCGCGACGAATTCGAAAAAAAGCACGGCGTCAAGCTCGGTTTCACTTCGTTCTTCGTCAAAGCCTGCGTGGCCGCCCTGAAGGAGATCCCTACCGTAAACGCCGAGATCGACGGAAATGAAATCGTATACAAGAGCTTTTACGACATCGGCATCGCGGTGAGCACCCCCAACGGGCTCGTGGTCCCCGTAATCCGCGACTGCGAGGCCAAATCACCTGCTGCGATCGAAAGGAGCCTCGGCGAGTTGGCGGCGAGAGCCCGAGACGGAACGCTTGCGGTGGAGGAGATGCAGGGCGGAACGTTCAGCATCACCAACGGCGGAGTTTTCGGTTCGCTGCTTTCCACGCCGATCCTGAATCCGCCGCAGTCCGCGATCCTCGGTCTTCACAAGATCGAAGATCGTCCGATCGCGCGAGACGGCGAGGTCGTGATCCGCCCGATGATGTACCTGGCGTTGTCGTACGATCACCGCATCATCGACGGACGAGAAGCGGTGACGTGTCTCGT
>JACZVU010000186.1 GCA_022572485.1 Myxococcales bacterium | reverse complement strand
GCGTGGAGAAACTCGTCGATGGCACCCTCGTAGCGGATTCTCCCGTTGACGATGATGGCCACCCGGTCGCATAGCATTTCCACGTCCGAGAGAATGTGGGTGTTCATGAAGACCGTCTTTCCCTCGGTGCGCAGACGAAGGATGATGTCCCGCACCTCCTTGCGGCCAACCGGGTCGAGCCCGCTCATGGGTTCGTCGAGAAAGACGACCTGGGGGTCGTGAATCAGGGCCTGCGCGACCCCGATGCGCTGCAGCATGCCTTTAGAGTAGCTGCGCAGCCGCGTGTTGCCGGCCGCGGAGAGGCCCACCAGCTCCAACAGCTCCGTCACTCGCCGCTCTCGGCACCTTCGGGAGATGTCCGAGAGTTTCGCGTAGAAGCGGAGGATCTCGCACCCGGTGAGATAGTCGTAGAAATACGGTTGCTCGGGGAGGAACCCGATCTGACGCCGAAAGGGGGTTTCGCTGACGTCGTGGCCGAGGATCGAGGCCTTGCCGGAAGTCGCTCGGATCAGGCCCATCAGGACATTCAGGGTCGTGGTCTTGCCGGCGCCGTTGGGTCCGATGAAACCGAAGATCTCGCGCTCGCGAACCCGGAAGGAAATGCCATCGAGAACGCGCTTCTTGCGCAGCCCGAAGCCCGGGCGCACATCCTTGACAAGGTCATCGACCCGAACGATTTCGGCCGAAGTGCTCACGCGCCCTCCCGTTCGACACCTTCGCTCTGCTCGCGCCAACGTTCCCTACGGGCGCGATCGGTCTGCGACTCGTGAAGCTGGTAGCGGCTTCGGTAGTAGGAGGAGACGATCTGCCCGGTCTCCGAATCCAAGATCCACTCGAACCCACCGAGGTGTAACTGAGCGCGCGGCAGGCGCTGCAGGACCGGATCCGGCCCCGCGAGCAGATCCGCAAGCCGCTCGATGTCGCGGCCATTGCGCCGCCAGTATTCCACGCGGGCCGCGTCAAGAAATCGGGCCCGCTCTTCGGTCTGGATTTCGTCCAGAGCCTTTAGATATTCAGCTCTCTTGTATGGGTCTTCGGTCGACTCCAGCACCTGCATGAGGAAAGCGGCGGCGAGCTGCAACCCTCCCCGTTCGCTCCGCAATCGGGCCACCAGCGGCGCAAGATAATGCGGCGCACCCTCCAACCCGACCGCCCCTTCCAGCACGTCCGCGGCGCGCAGCTGCTGATCGAGGTAGAAGAAGTAGTTGAAAGCGAGGTGATAGCGGTTGCGCCAATCGAGCGGGTGGTAGCTGATGCCGCGCTCGAGCAATCGATTGCCGCGCTCGACCATCTCTCGATCGCGGGTGAGCCAGACGGCCGCGAAGCGATAGGGGTGGTCGACCCAGGGATCGACTTCTGTCACGACATCGATCAGATCCGCGAGCACTTCCCCGTGTTGCTCGATCGCGCCGGTTTCCGCACCCACAATTCCGATTGCGCGCAACCAATAATAGTCAGCGACGGCAGCGTCGAAGCCCAGCGACCACAGCTGCGCATGGTCCGGACTGGGCACGCTCAACTGACCCAACCCCGCGCGCGAAGTGGTATCCAATTGCGAGTGAGCGGCAGCGGTCGTCGCGATGGCCGCGATCAGGAGCGCCATGCGCAACCAGCTACGCTTTCGCAAGCCCACCGAGTACAACGCCCTACCCCCTCCGCCCTACACCCCCTAGAGCCCGTTCGATCAGCGCCCGCTGCAGCGGCGCATCCGTATTTTTTAAGAGATCGGGCTCTCCCAGGTACTGGAAAAAACCGAGGAGGGCCGGACGCAGCCGACCCTCCTCAATTCGTGCACAAACGGATCTAGAAGACGCTCTGGCCGTAAGTGCCCAAGCAGGGACCCACGGTCTCGGGGGTCAGCTGGGTAGCGTCGCAGTCGATCAAGCCATTGCCATGGGGGCCACCGGCAACCGTACCCTTCTTGTAGCCCCAAGTC
This sequence comes from Myxococcales bacterium, assembly GCA_022572485.1. Next base: position 1,479 of record JACZVU010000186.1, on the reverse strand, counting down.
TGGCCAATGCCATCGTCGTCGATGTCCGCCTGGGCGGTAGCCGTGAATTGCGAGAAGCTACCGTTGGCCTTGACCACGTAGTTGAAGAACACGTAGCCCTCGGGCCTCCAGCCGAGGCGGTCGAAGCCCGCGTCGGCGCCGTTGGCCGAGTTGTCGAACGCCTTCTTGATGTTATTATCGACGGTCGCCGGAGAGGCCAGCGCCGACACGTAGACGCCGAACTCCGAGTAGTAGGACTCCTCGGCGGTCCGGATCGCGGCGAGATTCGTCTTGCCTTCGCTCGACTTCGCCTTGAGCTGGAATCGCAGGAAGTTCGGAATCGCGATGGCCGCCAAGATGCCGATGATGGCAACGACGATCATGAGTTCGATGAGCGTAAACCCACCCTTTCGGTTGTGAAACTTCTTCATCATCTAATGTGCTCCCATTGTTCTCGAGTGTCGCTCCGGGCGGAACCTCTCTGCCCGGCTGCGGTTCCGCTCCCCATACCCACCGAAAAGCTTGATGAACACCCGAACCGTTCGGCTCGACGTTCATCGCAATGCGCATGCCAAACCACCCGCTGCGTACGGATGGATCGGCAAGCATCGCTTCGAACCTGAGGATTACGGGCGGGCTTTCGCGAGAACGGGCCAAGGCCTTCCGGAGCTTCGGGCGCCCGCGAGCAACCGCTTGGTGACGCTTTGCGGCGGCAGAAGCGACGAAATTGGTCACCCCGGGCTGTTGCCACCCGGGCTCCGGCTCGGTTGACAGCGCGGCCAGAACGCGGCTACGTTGCGCGGCCCCAGGGCACCACCGGCTCCCATCGTCTAGCGGTCTAGGACGGGGCCCTCTCAAGGCTCAAACACGGGTTCGATTCCCGTTGGGAGCGCCACCCAACCCCCGGAATTCCTTCACTTTCATTTTTGTGTGTAGTGGATACTGTAGTGACTCTCTCCGGGAGTCGGGCCAAAAGGTCGGCTGGAACCTCGCCTTCTTCGAGCCGCATCGCTTCCCGATAGCCGTCGTCACCGATCCATTTCGCGTAGTGCTTCTCGGTAACGCCCACGCTTCCGTGTCGTCCGAATCAATGTCTGTGTTCTGGATTCCGATAGCCCGAAACCAGTTGAGTAGCACCGGCTCGATTCAACATCGGCTCCTCACGGTCCTGAATAGGCGTCACAGACGTTCTGGAGGCTGACGGGCAGGCCCTGGGCCACGCGGTCAAGGACGAAGACGTCATCGATGCCGCAGTCCGAGGTCCCAATGACATTGCAGCGTTCGGGGTCGAAACTTCCACTCAGGGCGCTGCCAACAAGGTTTTCGCGGGCGATCTGGACGTCGAGGCCATCCACGATGCCGTCGTTGTTCACGTCGCCGCATTGGCAGGCATCGCCAGCCGGTAGCGGGTCACTATTGGTCTGGGAGTTGTTCGGAACGAACGGGCAATTGTCGTCCACGTCCGGGATTCCGTCGCTGTCGGCATCGGGCAAGGGCGTC
>JACZVU010000185.1 GCA_022572485.1 Myxococcales bacterium | reverse complement strand
AAAAGTGAGCACACCTGGTCCGGCGCGACTCGACCGACCGATTCTGCTCGGCATCATCGGCGATTCTGCGGCGGGCAAGACGACCCTCGCGACGGGGATTGCGCGCATCCTCGGGGAGAACCAGGTTCTGACGATCTGTTCGGACGATTATCACATCTATTCGCGTGCCGAGCGCGTGGAAAGACGCATCACGGCATTGCACCCCGACAGCAACCACATCGATATTCTCGAGCAGCACCTGAAGCTGCTGCGGAACAATCAGCCGATCCTCAAGCCGACTTACAACCACGAACTTGGCACTCTCGAGCCCGCCCAGTATCTGGTGCCGCGGCCCTACATCATCGTCGAGGGTATGCTCGGATACCACACCCGTGCGATGCGCGATTGCTACGACGTGAAGGTTTACATGGAGCCCGACGAGGCGCTTCGGATCAAATGGAAACTCTGGCGTGACTGCAACCACCGTGGTTATACGACCGAAGAAGCCCAAGAGGAATTGGAGCGTCGAAAAGAGGACAGCCGGCGCTTCATCCAACCGCAGCGGACATTCTCGGACATCGCGATCAATTTCTATCCGCCGAAAAACGACGACGCAGAAACAGGCGCCCATCTCGACGTGCATCATCTGCTGCGGCCGACGCTTCCCCATCCGGATCTCAGCCCGCTGATCGAAGCCGGAGGCCGGAACGGACTCAGTCTCGAACTCCGCCGGGATCAAGATGGCAAACCGGTCGATGTGCTCGGGATCGCTGGCAGCATCTCGGATGAATCCGCCGAGAGTCTCGAGAATCTTCTCTGGGAGATGCTCCCGGAGGTTTCGCATCTGCGAAACAACCACGTCGGAGAATTCACGGACATCAACGGCAAACCGTGTATCAGCCATCCGCTCGTCTTGACCGAGTTGCTGGTCGCGTACCACATGGTCAAGGCCGCGCACGGCGTCCATGCGGTCTGAGGAGAGCGAGAAGGTGATGCGAATTGTCGGTTGTGACAATGAACGACAGACACAGGGAGCACGAATCGTGGTCTATCACGGTGATAGGCGAATCAACTGAGCCATTGCTGATCTGATTTTCCAAAGCTAGGCTGCGCGCCCGACTCAAGACGGGACAATCCGAAGGGGAAAACAAAATGAGCCATACCATCGTAAGCCAGTGCACGGCCCGCCTCAATCGCTCCGAGCAGGCGGTTCCTGGCAGCAATCCCACCTTCATGGAGAAGGCCTCGAAGGGTTCGGCGGATGTGGTCTTTCTGGATCTCGAGGACGCAGTCGCACCCGATGAAAAAGAACAAGCGCGCAAGTATGTGATTGAAGCGCTTCACGAACTCGACTGGAGCGGAAAGACCGTCTCGGTGCGGATCAATGGACTCGATACGCAATACATGTACCGCGACGTGGTTGATGTGATGGAACAGGCGGGAGACAAGCTCGACCTCATCATGATCCCCAAGGCCGGCACTGCATCGGACATCTACATGGTCGACGCCCTGGTGAACCAGATCGAGATCGCGAAGGGATACACGAAGCGCATCGGCTTCGAGATGATCATCGAGACGGCACTCGGCATGCAGAACGTGCACGAGATCGCCAGCGCGAGCACGAGAAACGAGTCCCTGCATTTTGGCGTGGCCGACTACGCGGCTTCGACGCAGGCTCGTACCATCAACATCGGTGGACCGAACCCGGATTATTCGGTTCTCACCCACGCCGATGAGAACAGCAAGAGGGAGCTGCATTGGGGCGACATGTGGCACTACGCGGTTGCCCGCATGGTTGTCGCCGCGCGAGCCAACGGCCTTCGTGCGATAGACGGTCCCTTTGGCGACATCAAGGACCCTGACGGATTTGTCGCTCAGGCGCGACGCTCGGCGGTGCTGGGTTGCGAGGGCAAGTGGGCGATTCATCCCTCACAGGTCGACATCGTCAATCAGACCTTCAGCCCGAGCGAAGAGGAGGTCACGCGTGCAAATCGGGTGATCCATGCGATGGAAGAAGCGAAGCGCGAGGGCCTCGGTGCGGTGACGCTCGATGGCCGACTGATCGATCTCGCTTCGATCCGGCAGGCAGAAGTTCTCGTTCGAAAGGCAGAGATCATCGGCGCGAAGGAGTAGCAGTCAATCTCCAACCCCATTCGGGCGCGTTGCGCAAATCAAGTTTGGGCGCGCTGCGCACATCAATGACGAGAGACGAAAACGGAGTCAGAAAATGGATCAAGGTCGACACTTCCTGTTCATTCCGGGCCCCACCAATGTGCCCGAGCGGGTCTTGAGAGCCCTCTCGCGCTCGATGGAAGACCACCGCGGCGCGAGTTTTCCCGAGTTCAGCAAACCTCTGTTCGAGGACTTGAAGAAGCTATTCAAGACCGAGAGCGGGGAGGTATTCATCTTTCCGTCAAGCGGAACGGGCGCCTGGGAGGCCACGTTGCTCAACACGCTCGCTCCCGGGGATCGGATTCTCGCCTCTCGATTTGGGACGTTCAGCCATCTCTGGGTCGACATGTGTGAACGTCTGGGCTTGAAGGTGGACGCACTCGAGGTGGAGTGGGGCGAGGGTGTTCCGCTGGATCGGTATCGCGCGGTTCTCGAGCGAGACGACCAGCACGAGATTCGCGCCGTGCTGGCCTGCCACAACGAAACCGCGACCGGTGTCACGAGTGACCTGGCCGGCTTGCGTGCGGTGCTCGATGATCTCAAGCATCCGGCGCTGCTCTTCGTTGATGGTGTGAGTTCGATCGGGAGCATTGACTTTCGCATGGACGAATGGGGCGTCGATTGTGCGGTGACTGGCTCGCAGAAAGGCCTGATGCTGCCTGCGGGATTGGGCATCGTGGGCGTGAGCCAGAAGGCCCTCGAAGCGCGCAAGCAGGCGGGACTGAGGCGCTGCTACTTCGATTTCGAGGACATGCGCAACACCAACGCCGATGGCTGGTTTCCCTACACGCCGGCGCTCGGTCTGCTGTACGGCCTGCGTGAATCGTTGGATATGCTCTTCGAAGAAGGGCTGGACAATGTCTTTGCGCGCCATCACCGGCTCGCCGAAGGTGTGCGCGCCGCGGTTCGCGGTTGGGGACTGTCGTTGTGCGCAAAGGGTCCCGAGTGGGAATCCGATACCGTAAGTGCGATCTACGTTCCTGAAGACTGCGATGCGAAAGCAGTCATTCACAACGCCTATCACACCTACAATCTCTCGCTCGGAGCGGGTCTGATGCAGCTCGCCGGCAAGGCGTTCCGAATCGGCCACCTGGGGGATCTCAACGATCTCATGTGTCTCGGCGCGATCTCGGGTGTCGAGATGGCGATGCGGGATGCGGGAATTCCCATCGAGCCGGGCAGTGGAGTCGCCGCCGCGCAAGAGAGTTATCGAAAGGCCGCGGCAGCCGCGCCCCACTAGAGCGGGTGTCGAACCGCGGTCTAGGTCTTCAGGTTTCTCC
>JACZVU010000067.1 GCA_022572485.1 Myxococcales bacterium | reverse complement strand
GATCCGAGTGTGGATCGAGGGAGGACACATGGATACGGGTTTTTTAGCCGACGAGCACTTTCGCCGCGGACGAACCGCACTGGATTGCAATAACCACTCAATCGCGCTCGAGCATTTTCGCGCGGCTCGGAGAGTCGATCCCAACAGCCCGCGCTATCGCTCCTATTACGGGTTGTGTCTGGGAATCGTGAAGTGCCGCTTCGACCAGGCGCTGGAACTCTGCCGCTCTGCGGCAAAAGAAGAGTTCTACAACCCCGAGCTCTATCGGAATCTCGCGCAAGTGCACCTGGTGTTTGGCTTCAAGGCCGAGGGAATCCGCTACCTGCGTCGGGGCTTGATGATTGATCCGGCGAATCAGCAGATTCTTGACGATCTGATGGCTCTTGGAGTGAGGCGGCGACCTCCGCTCAGTTTTCTGCCGCGCCGACACGTGATCAACCGATGGCTCGGAATGTTTCGTGGCCGCCTGCAAACCACCGTACGGGAGCGCTGTGGGGTGTGACTGGCGCGAGGCAGCGCTCGATCTGAAAGCAGCGACGCACCACACAGGGTGCCTGCGCGCCGGGTTTCGGCTGATCGCGAGTTGACTTCCAGCGGATGAACGAGTATCCGTCCCCGCCCAGACGCGAGGTTCATCCGTGGGTAGCGTGATCAAAAAGCGGCGCAAGAAGATGCGCAAGCACAAGAAGCGGAAATTGCTCAAGCGCGCTCGTCACAAGCGCAAGCGCTAGCCCTCCTTCTCAATTCCAAAAATCTCTTTGACTTCGCGCAGTTTGCGTGCAGTTGGCGTCCACTTGCGTGGAATTCGAGGGCTTCGCAAGGCGTCGACGCTCGATGAAGGGATCAATTGATCGACTCCGCGTTCAGCGAAGTTGCGCATTCCGATCTTGAGTTCGATGTTTTTTTGTCCATCCACTCGCAGCATGAGGCTCCATCACTTTGTTTTTTTTAGGTTTACCTATTGACGGGTGATAAAACACGTTGTTAGGGTGAGCTGCAAGAGTGGCTCTAGTGCCGCGGAATGTGTGAGGAACGAAGGCAGATTGCCTTCAAGTCGCGCATTGTGGCCTCCGATAGGGAGGCCGGGAGCAACATGGTCGTGCAAGTTGATGCGACATGTGGGCGGTTTGTGGTTCGCTCATAACGAGCAAGACCGCTGCGCTCGAGTCCACGAACAGGGGGGTAACCCAAGTATGGCAGCTCGAAAGAAGAAGGCGACTCGCAAGAAGGCGACTCGCAAGAAGGCGACTCGCAAGAAGGCGACTCGCAAGAAGGCGAGCTAGCTTCGTCGGATCGATCTTCCTCGCGGAGGTCGCAGGACCCCGGCCGGCACTTTTGCCGGCCGGGGTTTCCCTCATCGGGGCCTTGGTCTAGTCTCCGCCCTTCCTGGCACTCAATCCCAGCTACCGAGAGGCTCCAATGGCACGCATCACGATCGAAGACTGCATCAATCAGGTTCCGAATCGCTTCAGCCTCGTTCAGATGGCTACCATCCGCACCAAGCAGCTCAAGCGCGGCGCCAAGCCGCTCGTGGACGCCGAGGAGAACAAGGAAGTCGTGGTGGCCCTGCGAGAGATCGCGGCGGGCTACATCAAGCCCAACTACCCGGACAACAAGCAGGGGGCGGAATAGCAGTGCCCGGCGGGTGCAGCTTGCCCCGTAGCCGAGACGTTCAGCCGATGATCTGAACGGGGAGTTGGAAGGTGACCGAGGTGCCGCGGCCCGCGTCGCTGCTCACGGATACGTCACCTTCCATCAGCGCCACCAGATCGCGCACCAAGGCCAGCCCGAGGCCTGCTCCCGCATAGGTGCGGGACGCCGACTCGTCTACCTGGAAGAACTCCTCGAAGATCTGAGGCTGGTCGTCCGGGCAAATGCCAATTCCAGTGTCGAGCACCTCGCATTTGAGCTGGTTGTTCTCGAGCTTCGAGCTGATGGTGATCTGCCCGCGAGGCGTGAATTTGACCGCGTTTTCGAGCAACAGGTAGAGGATCTGATTCACCTTGGTGAGATCTGTTCGAATTTTCGGAAAAGGTTCGCTGAATCGTTGCTCGACGGTGACCGGTTTTTCCGAGATGCGATCCTGAACGCTGAAGATCGCCTCATCGACGACCTCCCGGAAGTTGACTTCCTGAATTTCCACGGGCAACTCGCGCTGCTTGATCTTCCAGAGATCCAGGATGTTCTGGAGCGTCCTCAGGAATTCGGTCCCGTCGTCTAGCGCGGACCGCAGGCTTACCTTGGAGCTGTCCGAGAGGATTTCGTTCTCGCCCGTCAGAACCGAGATGATCGACTCGATGATGCTGTTGAGCGGCGTTCTGAGTTCTCGCGACATCTTCTCGATGAAGTCATTCTTGAGTTTCTCGATCTTCCCGAGTTTTTCGTTGTTTCGCAGGAGCTCGATATCCTGGGCAAAGAGTGCTTCGGAGAGTTCGAGCACTTCCTGGCTGTTGTCGTGGGAACCTTCGGCGCTCTGAAACCCCACGAGTGCCTTTTTCGCGGACTCGAGTTCTTCGCGCAGGCGGGCGTGATCGAGAAGCAGCGCGAGCTTCGACGCTTCGTGCTCAACGGATTTACGCAGTTCGGTTTGGATCGAGTTGGGGGTGCCCACCGCCAGGGCGCCGTGGGATTGATCTTCCAAGGCGATCGGGACGATGAGCAGGCCGCCTTTGTTGTGCTCTTCCAAAGAGGGCAGTGCGCCGAGTTGTTGCTCGGTTCCCGTGTCGATCACCTCGTGAATGGTGTTCATCAGCGCTTGCGCGGCGTCCCGGGCGGCCTCCGGCATGGGGAAGCCGGCGGCTGCTCGAAGGTGCGTGGTGTTTTCAGGAGAGCCATTTTTCAGTGCGGTCACGAAGATCAGCGCCACACCGCCACCGGCCTGTTCGGCCATCCTGGATGCACTGGTCCGCAGGTCGGCCGCGAGTTGCTGCCTGCGGGACGTGGTCGGTTCGATATCGGTCACGGCGCTCAAGGGCATGCCTCCGCCGCCTAGAACCGCGAATCCGCATCGATTTCGAACGGGCCTTCTATCTTCGCCTCGTCCTCGTCCTCGATTGCGTCCGGATCACCTCCTTCGAGAGCCAGCTTGGTCTTGAAGTCGGTCGGGTTCGATGCAGCGGTCAACGCGGTTTCGACCGAGATCTTGTTCGCGCGCAGAAGATCGAGAAGGTGTTGATCGAAGGTCTGCATCATTTCGCTGCCCCCACGCGCAATGTAGTCCGAAATCTCGCTCGTCTTGGTGGGGTCCTTGATGCATTCCTGGATGCTTCGCGTGCTTCGCATGATCTCGACGGCCGGCACGCGTGAGTTCTGCTTCTTGGTGGGAAGGAGCCGCAAGGAGATGATTGCTGCCAGGTTATCGGCGAGACGCGCTCGCACCTGCAACTGCTCTTCTGCGGGGAAAAACGAAACCAGGCGATTGATCGTGGAGCGCACGTCGCTGGTGTGAATCGACGAGAGCACGAGGTGTCCGGTCTCGGATGCCTTGAGCGAGGTGTCCACGGTGACCTGGTCCCGCATCTCGCCGACCATGATGCAGTCCGGGTCCTGGCGCAGCGCCGCCCTCAGCGCGTCGGGAAACGACGTCGTATCGGTGCCGATCTCTCGCTGGGTGATGATGCTCTTGTCGTGCGTGAAGACAAATTCGATCGGATCCTCGATCGTGACGATCTTCGCCTTCCGGGTGTGGTTGATCTCTTCGATCATCGTGGCAAGCGTGGTCGACTTGCCCATTCCGGTCGAGCCGGTAACGAGCACATAGCCCCGCTGCAAACGCGCTACATCGCGCAAGGCACTCGGGAGATTCAGCTCTTCGAAGGTGCGGATCTGCAGCGGAATGACCCGCAGGACGATGTTGTAGAAGCGCCGCTGGCGCGAGATGTTGATGCGGAACCGGCCCTCGCTCGGCAGTTCGAACGCGAGATCCAGCTCGTTGAAGTCGCCAAACTTTTTGTCGTCGGCCTCGGTCAGGATCCGGGCGATCGCTTCTGTGTCCTTCTCGGTCAGAACCTTGTAGCGGAGTTCGACAAGGTCGCCGTTGAACCGATAGAGGGGTAGGTATCCCACCTGGAAGTGGATATCCGAAGCTCCCTTTTCGATCCCGAGGCGCAGGAGCCGATATAGCTTCTCGCGATCCATCGCTCGTCACCCTCCAGGAAGGATGGAATTGGCAATCCCAATTCGGGATCCCGCTGTTCGTATCGGCGTTTCAGACGGGGGCTTGACCTCGATTCCTCCCTGTATGGGCGATGCCGTTGGGCGGCTGCTGGCGGATTGCGCTGGGGCGGGCCCGGAAGGATCTCGCGTTCTTTCGCTATGTTGAATGCCGTTGGAGTGCAGTGCGTCTACCGGGTTTCAGGGTGTTCAAATGGTGCAATGGTGTTGGAAATTTCCTCGAGCCCGGAAACGGGGGGTCGGTGCGTTGGGTCTGTTCTGGCTGGCCGTGCCCCTCATGGGCGCTGTCGCTGCGGACGAGGAAGTCGAACCTCCGCCCAAGAGTGTGACCCTCGATCAACTGCTCACCCTACCATCGGCGCTTCCGGTCGAATCGGGCCAGCGCGGAGGCCTGACCCGCGCGGAGTGGAACAGCCGGTTTGCAGAAGTGGAAGCAGAAGTGGAAACCGCGAAGGCGAGCCTGGATGAGTCCCTTGACAGGCTCTCGGAGTTGGCCGGGCGGGCGGGCAACTGGAAGGTCGCGGCGCCGGGTGTGCAGGCCGCCGTCGATGGCAACTCCCCGGTCCACTACGGACTCAAGCAGGAGATCCGACGGAAGCGAGAAGAAGTCGCGCGCGCGGAGCGAAGGCTTCGCGGCCTGATCGTCGAGGCCAATCTCGCGGGTGTTCCCGAAAACTGGTACAGAGGATCCTAATCGTCCGAGTAGCGATTTCAACGACTCCGAATCTCAAGTGGCTCCGCGTCGATGCGGGTGGTTGCGCGTGGCAAGAATGCGAACGCGGGCAGAGCCATCGCGGCGGTCAACGCAAAGTACACCGCGTAATCGAGTCGCTCGGTCAAGAACCCGGACAAGCTCGCAGCGGGAATGCCCGGCAGTCGATAGGCGGCGGTGAGTAGTGCGTACTGAACGGCCGCGTGCTCCCGTTGGCAGATGCGCATCAGGTAAGAGAGAAACGCAGCGGACACCAATCCGCTGCAGAGCGACTCGGTGAGCGCCGCCGCGTAGACGCCGATGCGGCCGGATTCGGGAAATGCGGCGGCCGCCGAGTAACCGAGGTTCGAAAAGAGCGCGAGGGCGCCGAAGATCCAAAGCCCTCGCGTGATGCCCATGCGGTAGACCCCCCAGCCGCCGAGGATCGCACCGAGCACGTAGGCCGCGATGCCCAGGGCCTTCGAGACCAGAGCGATCTCTTCATCCGAGAAGCCGCGGTCTATCCAGAACGTGCTGAGCATGGGGCCCATCGCGAGGTCGCCGATTCGGTAGAGCATCACGAAGGCGATGACCGCGGCGCCGTGGCTCTCGCCGAGCCAACGTTTCAACGCGGGCCAGAGTTCTCGGCGCCCCGGGTTCGGAACGGCGACGCGCGGTGCAGCGAAGACCGCGGCCGCCATGCACGCGCTGAGCAAAGCAGCCACCGCGAAGGTTCCTGGCCACCCGATCCAACGCGGCAAAAAGAGCAGGGCCGTCGCGAGCAGCATTCCGCCGCGGTAGGCGGTTGCCTTCATCGAGTTGACGGGCCCTTCCTCGCCGCGTTCGGTGATGCCGATCGAATAAGCGTCGATTGCGATGTCCTGGGTCGCGGACGCGAGGCAGTAGACCCAGAAGGCGATCCAGAGCGGAGTGGAGATGGGGTAGGGGTCACCCTGCGAGATCAAGAAGATCGCCGCGGTCATTACCGCCATCGATCCAGCCACCCATTGACGCCGTTCTCCGATGCGATCGATCAAGGGCGACCAGAGCACCTTCAGCGTCCACGCGAAACCGAGCGCTGAGAGCAACCCGACCTCGGTGAGAGAGGCGCCGTGTCGGCGTAGGTAGATGGGCCACAGCTCGTGGACTCCCATCGGGAAGCCCTCGATCAGATAGATGAGCGCGATGATCGGAAGCGTGCGTCGGAGGTTCACCCCTACCTCTGCCGCAGTCTAGTGGGGAAGCTCTCGCTTCCCTTGTGACGTCACGCGATCCCATGCTGGGATCGCGCTCCGGATAGGGAGCGACCTTTGTCAAGCGACCCAGTTTGTTCGATCTGGGTGGTACAGGTGGAGAGCGAGGCAGGCAATCACCCGGCGCGAAGTGGTCGACGGGACAATCGAAGCCCGCTAGATTGGGCCGCCTTCGAACGGCTGCACGGGCCCAAAGGGAAACGCCATGGATGAAGAGCCGCGAGGAAAGAACGACCTGGTCGCCAAGCTCTACGTCGCGTTTGGTATCCCCGCGATCATCCTCTTCATGGTCGTGCTCTTCTCGTTTACGCGCTCCTGCGGAATCCCGGCCTAAAGCCCAGACAGCGGCCTCCGTTTCCGACGCCAATCGCTGCTGACCTCGTGCGCGCGGTTGGCTGCACGCTACCTGCGGTTCCTCGGGCATGCAGTTCCGTGTGCATCCCTCGAAACTGGCAGGCGAACTCTACGGAACTATTTTTATCTATATAAATCAAGTACTTAGAGGTAAGGAAGCGTACCCGTTCGCCGATGTAATCCTCTAATGGGGAGATCAACGCATCGATCGGGTGTCGCGGCGGTATTCGGGCTTGGCCTCGCTGTGTGTGTTGGCTGGGGCTGCGCGGGCGCGTTCAGCGGGCCGCTCGCGTATCGGTATTTCGCCGAACCGCCCGTCGACGACGCCTGGGGGCACAAGATCGAAATCTGGCAGGCCCGCGAGCAGGCCGAGCAGCGCGTGCCGGGCTCCGAGGCTCTGACCCCAGCGGTTGCATCCGGTGCAGATGCGGAGGTTGCGCCCGACCCTCCCTCCGACCTTCGCTCCAAGTACGCCCAATTCCGCCAGAAGATCAAACGCGCTCAGGCTCGCGAATTGGCGGATTGGATTCAGAGACAAGCCCAGCAACACTACATCGCGGACGGGCCGATCGATCATTGGGCGACGCTCGAAGAGACGTTTCGAACCAACGGAGACGACTGCGACGGCCTCGAACTCCTCGTCTACAACCTGTTGCGCGATCTGGGGTTTGGCGAAGACGAAGTCTTCCGGGCGATCGTTTATCGCCGCAGAGACAACCAGCACCACATGGTGACATTCTGGTTCGAAGACCCGAAGGATCCCTGGGTGATCGATCCGACCGGCGCGATGACATCCGGGATGCCGCGCATGTCCGAAATGCCGGGCTGGGCTCCGCTCAAGGTCTTCAGCGAAGACAGCAACTACAACGTCGAGCAGCAGCGGGTCGCCCAGCAGTAACCGCCAGACCGCACCCAAGCGCCCCCATTTCGCATCGTGAGTCAGCTCTTAGTCGGTTTCTTCGACTTCGAGTTCGAGTTGCTTGCGCTGCTCGGTGGCGCGTTTTCGAGCCTTGGCGCGCTCTCGCTCGATTTCGAGCAGCAGCTCCTTGCGCACATTCTCGGCCTGTTCCCGCTCGGCGTCGGCACGAAGCTGTTTGAGGCTGCGCAAGCAATCCTCAAGCAATCGGTTGTGTCGAACTCCGAGGTCTGCGGGAACCGGCAGGGGCTGTGCGGCGGGATCGTGGACGATGTGGAGCACTTCGACGGCCTCAATGCCATCCGTTGAACGCGCCGAAATCTGAATTGTGTTGGAGCCGGGCAGCGTTTTCACGAAACCGCCCCAGCTTCCGTCGGCGGTCACCCGGAACGGGTCGGCTTCGTTTCCCGTTGTCTCACTTCGAAGAATCACATCTTCCAGGTTGGCGAAATTCAACGCATCCACGACTGCTGAGAGTTCGCCAGGGTGGCGGACCGGAATGAACGAACCTCCCGTCATGTCGGCGAGTTCCACGCTCGCGATGGGGCCCGACAAGGCCTCGGAGCCGATCGCAAAAGAGTGAATGCGGATCCCGGCTTTATTTGCCCTCAGCGCCGATCGACGCACGGCGCGCATGTTGTCGGATCGTGCCAGTGGGCCGAAGGGCAGTGTGGGTTGGCCGTCCGTAAAGAAGAAGACCAATTTCTCGGAGTCGACGATCTTTTCCGAACGCGATCCGAGCAGCCCGAGCAACTCCGTCGTGGCGTGGTCGACGGCGCCGGCGATGTGGGTCTGGCCGTGCGGCTCCGTGCGCAGGATGAAGTCGAGAGCGTGTTCGACCCGAGCGTATTCGTTCGTGAGTGGCTGTCGGGTCAGCGCGGGCGGGCCCGTCTCTTTTTTGTGATCGCCACCGGCGAAGGTGATGACCGCAACGCGGGTCGTTCGCGGATCGAGGCCCCGCAAGATCTGGCGCGCGGCGGCAACCTCAGCGGCCAGAACAGAATCTCCTTTGTCGGTGCTGCCGCCAAAGAGCGACGAGATTCGGCCGCGCCGCCGCGCTCCGATCACACCGTTTCCGTTGATGTCGACTCCCGTCGATTCTGCGGTCGAACCAGAAGTGTCCAACACGAGCGCGACGTCGAAGCGCTTCGAGCGATCGCTCAGCGCCATGGCGCGGCCGGCTACGAAGGTGCCGCACGCCGAGTCCGAGACCACGGCGCCATCGCTCGGAAATTCGATTTCCAGGTGGATGTTCGTCCGATTCGGCGCTGGAAGAATGAGGGGCTGTCTTTGGATTCGTGTGTTCTCGCTGCTTCGCACCGCGAGCGTATCGGCGAGTTTGGCGAAAGTCTGGCTGGCCGCTCCCGCGCGGAGCCCACGGAGTGCGTTTTGCACGGCGCCGATCGGTCCCACCGTGAGTCGCGGAATCGAAGCTCTCGAGACGCTTCCCTGCACGATGCCGATCACGCGTCCTGACGCAGCTGCGATCACGGGTGCACCGCCCCAGCCACGAAGATCAAAGGGTTCTTCGAGGTCCACCTGGATCTGCTCCGGAGAGGCTTGCCAGATCTGTCCGCGCAAGACGACTTCGTTGCCACCTCCCTTTGCGGGAATTCCGAGGATCTGGACGGCGTCGCCTTTCATCAGCCCCGCGAGCTTCGGGCCCGTCTCGAATTCGAGGACGCGGATTCCGTTGGGGGCGAAATCCAGCGCGTAGATGAAGAAGTCCCCGGCCACGCTTCCCCCAGGCGCGTTGAACGGGGTGCCCGGCGGTGCGAGTAGGCGTGTCGAGGTCGAGATCAGATCCCACGACCCACCGAGGCGAAACTCGACCCGGCCGATCCTGGCGATGTCGGGAATTCTCACGGTGTGGGCAGTACCGATCGCGGCGACCGTGCCGGCCTCTTCGACTTCGGTGAAAAAAACCGTTCCACTGCTTTGCGACGCGGCGTGCTTGGGAAGGGTCGGCCGCGCGACTGCGGGTTCGGCGAGCGCCTGCTCGGGCATGCTCGATGCGAACACGGCGAACGAAAGCAGTGCGAGTGAGGGTATCCGCGTCACAGGGCGGCCACGATACGGAAGCGAACACGCGCTGTCACGAAGCAGCCCCGCACTTTTGAGGTGGCCTTGCGGCCCCGTTGCGCAACGCGCATTTCCTGTGGTTCCAAACCCATGACCGCCTCCACGCCCGAACGGATGCAGCGCTCATTGAATCGGTTCCGAGACAGTGGGGTGCCCGGCCGCACGCGAAGCGCCGAACTCCGTGGTAAGGTGATCGTGGAGAGGGGGATCTGTTGCAGCTCGAACGGAAGCGCTTCGCCGTTGCAGTGGCCTTGCTGGTTGGGATGCTCACACCTGCGCCTGCTCGTGCAGTCGAACCCAGCGGACCCAATCGATTCGACACCGTCGTGATCGACGCCGGACACGGTGGCGACGACGTAGGCGCTCGCGGCGCGGAAGGCCTGCTCGAAAAGGATCTCGTGCTCGACATCGCGCATCGCTTGGCGGAACGCTTTGCTGGAAATGGCCTGCGGGTCGTTCTGACACGTCGTGACGACACCTTTGTTTCGCTCGAAGAGCGAACTTCGATCGCGAACGATGCGCGTGCGGATCTGTTCATTTCGATTCACGCCAATGCGACCCACGACACGAAAGTCAGGGGCATCGAGACGTTCTTTCTCTCGCTTGCTGCGAGTGATGATCACGCCAGGCAGGTCGCGCGGCGCGAAAATCAGGCGTTTCGCATCGGAGACACACCGGCCAAGCGCAGCGACGATGCGTTGGTCGCGATCATCGGAGACCTGATCGCGAACGAACACATGGAGGAGTCGAATGAATTTGCACGCCTCGCGCAGTTGGAACTCGCGGGTGGACCGCAGGTTGCGCGCGGCGTGAAACAGGCTCCCTTCGTGGTTTTGGAGGGCGTCCAAATGCCCGCCGCGTTGGTCGAAATCGGATTTCTGACCAATCGCCTCGACGAGCAGTTGCTGCGTGATGGCGGAGAACGGGACCGGATCGTAGCGGCGCTGGTGCGGGCCGCGCTCGAGTTCGGTCGGCGCTACGATGCCCGACGAGGCATCGGCAGTCGCTGAATGCCGGGCGGCACCTTCGGCCCCCACCCCATGGAGGAAGCCTTGAGAATCGATGGGCGGTCGCCGAATGATCTGCGCTCCGTGCGTCTCGTTCCCGATTTCACCGACAACCCCCTGGCCTCGGTGCTCTGCGAGATGGGGCGGACCGTGGTCCTCTGCACCGTCAGTGAAGAGGACTCGGTGCCGCGATTTCTGCGCGGGACGGGACGCGGTTGGCTCACCGCGGAATATTCCCTGCTGCCGGGCTCGACCGACCGACGCGTCGAACGCGAGGTTACGCGGGGGCGCCCCTCGGGCCGCACCCTGGAAATCCAGCGCCTGATCGGTCGGAGCCTGCGCGCTGTGGCGGATCTGAGCGCGCTGGGCGAGCGAACGCTCTGGGTCGACTGCGATGTGCTTCAGGCGGATGGTGGCACGCGCTGTGCGTCGATCACGGGCGCCTACGTGGCACTTGCAGTGGCGGTGGAGCGCTTGCTCGCGCGCGGAGATCTCGAGCGCAATCCGCTGCGCGATTCGGTCGCAGCGGTATCGGTTGGGGTGGTCGGGGGATCGGTGATGCTGGATCTCGCCTATGAAGAAGACGCGCGTGCAGAAGTCGACATGAATGTTGTCGCGACGGGGGCAGGGCGCTTTGTCGAGGTTCAGGGAACCGGCGAGGAAAGCACGTTCTCGGTCGACGAATTGAACCAGCTGACCGCGTTGGGACTGCGGGGCATCGCGGATCTGGGCGCGCTTCAGCAGCAGGCGATCGCTGAAGCCAAGGGGGCAAAATGACCCCGTCGACTCCCTCGGCTTGGAGTTCGGAGGCTGTGCTCGCGACTTCGAATCCGGGAAAGCTCGGCGAGATTCGCGAGATCCTTCGCGATCTGCCGTTGGCGATTCGCCCCCTTTCCGATTTTCCCGGCGTCATCCTGCCCGACGAAGGGGCGGACTACGAGGAAAATGCGATCGCCAAAGCCAAAGCCGCCGCGCATTTCTCGGATCGGGTCGCACTCGCGGATGATTCCGGTCTGGAAGTATCGGGCCTCGGCGGTGCTCCGGGGCCGTTTTCGGCCCGCTTCGGTGGCCCCGGTCTCGACGACGCGGGCCGCATCGACGCTCTGCTCGCCGCGCTCGCGAACTGCTCCGGCGAGCAGCGCCGGGCCCGCTTCGTCTGCATCGCTGCCCTCGTCACTCCCGGAGGCGATATCGTGACGGCCCGCGGCGAGTGCGCGGGACGCATTCTCGATGCACCGCGCGGGCGATTGGGCTTCGGCTACGACCCGGTCTTCTTCGTCGAGGGAATCGGTCGAGCGATGGCTGAACTCCCCGAAGCGGAAAAGAATCGAATTTCCCATCGAGCATCGGCGTTCGGCGCGCTGAGCAGCGCAATTCGTGTCCAGCTTGGATTGGGGCCCCCGGATTGAATGGCTCCCCATCGATCGTTGAAAATCCGTGCCGTCCATTTCGGCTGTTCAGCGTCAAAACCCCGGCGCTCAGGACCCCCACAATCTTTCGAAGACTTCCTGCGGAAGCGGGTGCGTGGGGTCGAATTTTGCGAGTTCCCTGCGCAGGCGGTTTCGCGCCCGCGGGCTGATCTTCAGCCCGCGATGGCTGAGGAATCCCTCCATCGGGCCATCACAGAATTCGAGTGCTTCGGCCACTCGCAGCGACTCGGGATTCCAACCCAAATCGTGGAGCTCGAGCCAGAGCGCGTAACGCGGAACGCGCTTTCCGACCGAGACCGAGAGTTCGACGAAGAGATGGTTGAATAATTTTCGGCTCACAGGCCTCGCCCTGAGCGGGTGACGGGTTCTCATTACGAAGTGACCCAAGAGCGCAACAAGTGTCAGAATTCAGTCCTATTTGATTGGATATTTCAGCTGTTTTCTGGATTTTCCGAGGAAGCACTTGAAGTGCCTCGCGCTCTCCGGGCCGCCCGCCGGGGCCGCTTTCTGGCATCGTGAATGCGATAGGCTTCGATCGGGGTGTGGTCGCGCCCGGATCGCGTTGGACGCTCTCGGACGTCGTCGGATAGCCGGCGGACCGGCGCGGCATCGGTAACCGCGGACCGAGCCGGTTCGTAGAAGAGAGGCGGTCGATGGGCGACGAACGAGAGGCCCGCTGGCGCATCTGGATGGTCGCCGCTCAGGCGGGAGAGACTCCAGCCTACGAAAAGCTGCTCGGCGAGTTGATCCCCTACCTCAGGCGCTTCGTTCAGCGTCGCCTCCTCGATGCCGCAGCCGTGGAGGACGTGGTGCAAAGCGTCTTGATTTCGGTTCACCGAGCGCGTGGCACCTACCGAGCGGAGCGCAACTTCACCCCGTGGCTACACGCGATTGCGCGCAATGCGGTCATCGACCAGACCCGGCAGCAGGCGCGGCGGTCGCGC
>JACZVU010000066.1 GCA_022572485.1 Myxococcales bacterium | reverse complement strand
TGCGGATCGACCCTTTCGAGGCGCTCGCGGAGTATCTCGGCCTGCAACTCGGGGTTCGCGCGATCGTGGACGCCGTGGTGCGCAACAAGGCGTTTCGCCAGCTCATGGCCGCGGCCCCCGGATGGCGCGAGCTGATCACGCTCGGAAAGATCTGGCACCTCGCCCAGCTCGACTCCGAAGATCCGCCAGGTCGCCAATTCGACCTCATCGTCGTGGACGCACCGGCCACGGGACACGGTGTTGCGTTTCTCGACGTTCCGCGCGTGGTCGTATCGGCGGTGCGGGCCGGCCCGCTTCGCGTACATACACAGCGCGTCGAGCGCATGCTCGAGGACTCCGACCAGACGCTCGTGCTTCCGGTTGCGCTCGCCGAGGAACTCCCCGCCCGTGAAATCGCCGAGCTGACGGGTCGCGTTCGCGATGAGATGGGCATCTCGATCGATCGTGTGATCGTCAATGCGGTGGTCGGGCCCCCCTTCCCCGATGCGATCCGGGATCTCGATGAAGCGCTCGCTCGACTCGACGGCGACCTCGACCTCGGAGCGCTGCCGCCCCCTCGCGTACTGGCCCGCTGCACGCACTACCTCCGATCGCGGCACGAACTCAATCGCCGCTTTACGGCCGAGATCCAACACACGACGGGACTGCCGATCGTCGAACTCCCGCGACTCCCGGAAGGCATCCAGGGCCCGGACCAGATCTCATCGCTGGCGGGCGCACTGCTCGCAAACCCGGTCTTTCTCAAATGAAGCCGGACGCGAAACTCGACGCCATGCTCGCGGCCCGGGAGGTCATCGTCTGCGTGGGCTGTGGAGGTGCGGGCAAGACGACCGTGGCCGCAGCTCTCGCATTGGAGGCGGCGAGGCGAGGCCGCAAGGCGCTGGTGCTCACGATCGATCCAGCGCGCAGGCTCGCGGACGCGTTGGGTGTCGAATCCCTTGGAAACCACCCCCAGGCGATCCCTCGTGAAACCCTCGACGCGCTCGGCGTCCCGGGGTGGGGCAATCTATCGGCGGTGATGCTCGACATGAAGCGCACTTTCGACGATCTCGTCGAGCGCTTCGCGGAGAGCGCAGCCGTACGCGATCGGATTTTCGAAAATCCCATCTACCAGCACGTCAGCAATGCGCTCGCGGGCAGCGTGGAATACTCTGCGATGGAAAAGGTCTTCGAGTTGCACGAAAGCGGCGCGTTCGACCTGATCGTCGTTGACACGCCACCGGCACAACACGCTCTCGACTTCCTCGAAGCGCCTCAGCGCCTGCTTGATTTTCTCGACAGCCGGCTGGTGAAGATGCTCATTCACCCCGCTTTCGCGGCGGGTCGCTTCGGTTTCCGCCTGTTCCATCTCGGCACGCAACGGGTGCTCCAGGTTCTCGAACGCATCACGGGCATCGGCTTTCTCGAAGACCTCTCCGAGTTTCTGATCGCGTTCGACGCCATGGCCGACGGCTTTCGCGACCGAGCCCACCGCGTGCGATCGCTGCTGCTCGGTCCCGAGTCCACCTTCGTTCTGGTGTCGGGTCCGGGCAGCGAATCCGCGCGGCACGCCAGCGACTTCCTCGACCGCCTCGAGGGTTACGGCGTCTCGCTCGCGGGCGTGCTCGTGAACCGGATCCGGCTCTGGCCTTCGGAGGGTTCTCCGCCCAGGGGCGATGCGCAGCAAAGTGCCGACATCGAGGCGCTGCGGGATGCGCTTCGGGCCAGCGAGGGCGCCGACTACCCCGCGCAGCTCGCCGCCGAAGCGGCGGCGAAAGCGGCGACGAGATACGCTGAGTGGGTACGATCCGACGCACGATCCGCCCAGCCCCTGCGCGAGAGAATCGAAGCACAGGGTCGCTTCTGGGGTTGTATACCGGAGTTCGAAAGAGACGTTCACGACCTCTCGGGCCTGGGGCGTGTTGCGGATCGGATCGCGGGGAAGGACGAGGAGCCGTAGCGTGCCGACGAGCGGTCGCTCCAAAAACCAGACGCGGCAGGACGAAGCGGCGCCCCCGGCCAGTGCAGCCGAAGCCATCGCCCGTGCGCGGAAGCACGCCTGCTCGGCGATCGCCGAAGCGCTCGCAGCACTTCACGCACTGCTCGACGCGTCGTCGTTGGCGCTGAGCGGGGAAGTGTCCGCAAGCAACGCCCTGCTGGGTCCGATCGCGCGAATTCTCGAGGGGCTCCACGCGGAATTCGACGGAAGCGCGGCAACGGGTGAAGCCGCTGCCTTGCTCCGTTCGATCGCCGAAGCACTCGATGCCGAAATTGCGCGTTGGGAGGCGCGCGCCGAAACCGACCCCGAAGCGCGCGCGGTGTTGCGCGCATTCCTCGGGCTTCGCGAACTGCTGTGGGAATTCGGGATCCGCCGCGAACCCGACGCGAGTGGGAGCGGCGAGAATTCGGCGCAAGCCGCGCGCAAGACGAGGCGTTCGACTTCCAAGCGGCGCAAACAACCGCGTGTGCAACGCGTAACCATCGAGGGATGATCCGCGATTTGACGAGAACGGTTCTCCGCAGACGATCTGGGCTAACGTGTCCTGCCGAAATACAAAACCCGAGTTCCCAGCGCTGCGATGCGAGGAATCCGCAATGAGCGTGTTGATCAAGCGCTACGCGAACCGAAAGCTCTACAACACCGAAACCAGCCGCTATATCACGCTCAAGGGTATCTCGGAGTTGATCGAGGCCGGCGAAGACGTCCGCGTCATCGACAACGAAACCGGCGAAGACATCACCAACGTCGCGCTGTCACAGATCCTGGTAGACCACGAACGCTCCAACAACACCGCGTCGCGTACACTGTTGTCCGAGTTGATCTCACGTGGTGGCGACGCGCTCTACGGCGCGCTTCGCCGGGGCGTCGGCGATGCCAGCGAGGGCATTGGAGAGCTGCAGAACAACCTACGGCGAATCATCAAGAACCGGGAGCACAACGCCAGCAAGCTCGGCGAGTGGATCGCAATCGCCACGCCGGACTTCGATCGTATCGTACAAAGCGCGATGGAGCGCGTCTTCAAGGTGCTCGACCTGCCACGCCGCGGAGACATCGAAGCCCTCAACGCAAACCTACAGCGAGTGGCCGAAGCCGTCGAATCCCTGCAGCACGCCGAAGCCAGCAGGGCCGCCGCTAGCGACGCGTCTGGCGGCAAGACCCGCGACGCGTCTGGCGGCAAGCCCCGTGACAAAGCCGGCGACGAGACCCGCTAACGCGCGACCGCCGCTTCAATCCCAGACCGAACCGCGGTCGCTCAAACCCGTGTCGATCAAGACCTGGATCTGCGAGCGAAGCTCCTCGTTCATTTTCGAGATCAGCAATTCATCCGAGGCGGCGTCGGGCGCCAGGTGATCGATCCGGATCGGCTCGCCGATCCGGATCACCCACTTGGTCGGCAGCGGCAGGAGCCCGAGCGGGCCAAGCAGCGGAAACGTCGGGGTAACTGGAAGAAATGGCAACCCCACCGCTCGCGCTGGAGCGTTCCATTTGAACAGAATCGGATGGGCCTCCTCTGCACCAACGATGCCGATCGGAATGATGGGAACCCGCGTCTCGAGAGCCACGCGCACCACACCGCCCCGCCCGAAGCGTTTGAGCCGATAGCGTTCACGAAAGACCTTCGCGGCGCCTTTTTGTCCCTCGGGAAAGACCAAAACAGTCTCTCCGGAGCGAAGCAGCCGCTCCGCGTTTTCTCGGCACGCCCGCACACCACCCAGCCGCGCGAGATAAGGCTGTACAAACGGAAGTGTGATCAGCCAGTCGGCGACCATGAAGCGCGGCCGCACCTTCGAACGCACTCGCCAGATGCTGTGGGAAACCATCAATCCGTCATAGGGCAGAAGCCCCGAGCGATTGGCGACGAGAAGGCACGGGCCGGCGTCGGGAATCTGATCGATTCCGTGGAGCTCGACCCGCCAGTAGTGTTCGTAGAGCAGCTCGAGCAGCGGGCGCGCCCGGCGCAACACGATTTCGTCCATACCAAACTCATCGACTTCTCCGGAGCGCTCGCTCATCCCCAGCGTGCTCACACGACGCTGGATCTGCTGGATGAGCGCCATCCAGTCGATCTTCTCGACGGGAGTTCGCTGCCGCGCGGAAAAACGAGCGCGAATCTCTCCACGAAGTCCATCGAGCGCGTCTCGAAGTTCGGCGTTCAACGCCTCGGGCCGCTCGGCGTCGATCGGCGTTTCGAGATCAATCCCGTCGTTCACCGCACCCTCCCCGTCACCGGTACCGCCTCATGCGCCTCGTGGAGACGAACGACATCCAGGCTTCGCGAGTCGTATAGACCGGCTCGCCGAAGGCATCCCAGCCCCGCTGCCCATCGGCGACCCAGAGGTAACGCAGGTAATCGTAGAAGCCCTCGGGCGGATCTCCAGTCTGCCCCTGGAACGGGTAGTAGGCCATCCGGTAGAGGAGCGAGGGCGGCATCGGGAGAATGCGCTTGCCGGCGATTCGAAGAATTGTCGACAGGGGTAGCACGCCCCGACCGACGATGTTGAACACACCAGGGTGTTGATGGAGCGTCGCGGTTTCAAGCGCGTGAACACAGTCTTCTTCGTGGATGAACTGCATCAATGGGTCGTACCCCATCAACTTGGGAACGAGAGGTCGTGAAAAATAACGCGCCACGTGATCCCAGTAGGTGGGCCCGAAGATCCAACAGTTTCGCAACACTGTCACTTCGGTGTCGGGATGGCGCACGCACCATTGCGCAAGCAACGACTCGACCTGAATCCGGTTCGAGACCGAGTGCGAGCCGGGATGTCCGCGCAGCGGATGCTGCTCGGTCAGGAAATTCGGGTTGTCCGGCCAAGGGCCGTAGAGCATCGTGCTCGATGCGACGACCAGCCGCTTGATCTTGGTGGCCGCGCAGGCATTCATCACGTGGAGGCTTCCGATCGTTTCGAGCTCGTGGTCCATCTCGAGGTCTGCGGTCGGCTCCGATCGGAACGCCGTGTGGACGACGACCTCGACTCGCTCTTCGGCGAGCACCTCGGCGACGCGGCTGTCCGCGGTGGGCTCCGTCAGATCGACGGTGTGGAAGCGCACGAGCGGATCGAGCCGGAAGGGGCGACGCCGATCCAGGCCGATGATTCGGAAATGGGACGACCGCTGCAACAAGCGCCTGACGAGAGAACGCCCCAAATAGGAGCCGAGCCCGGTGATTGCGATGACGCCAGGTGAATTCAACAGTCCTCGGGGAGGCCGATGCAGTGAGTTCGCAAAGCCGCGCCTCGCTGCCCTCCGAACCCTCAGATACCATGCTGCGCGATGCTCGCCAAGCGGAAGACAGCCGTTGTCGAGGACAAGCGCTTCCTCGCCCACCGCGGCCCCGCCGGCCATCCGGAGCGCCCCGAACGGATCTCCGCGATCAGGGCCGTGACCGATGCCCGCGGCGAAGCGCTGACCCGATTTGCGCCACGTGCCGCAACACCCGACGAGATCCTCCGCGTGCACAGCCGCGAACACTTCGATCGGATCGCCGAGGCCAGCCGGCGCGCGCCCACGCAACTCGACCCGGACACCTACGTTTCTGCCGAGAGTTTCGAGGTGGCACTACTGGCCGCCGGAGGCACCACCGAACTCGCGCTTCGCGTGGCGCGAGGCGAGCTGGATAGCGGCCTCGCAGCCGTTCGACCGCCGGGCCACCACGCCGAGAGCGACCGCGCGATGGGATTTTGCCTGTTCAACAACGTCGCGATCGCAGCACGCGCCCTCCAAGAGCAAGAATCCGTCGATCGGATCCTGATCCTCGATTGGGATGTTCACCATGGCAACGGCACGCAACACTATTTTGAAAGAGATCCGTCGGTCCTCTACGCGTCGACCCACCAGTTCCCCTTCTACCCGGGAACCGGCGCCATCGCTGAAATCGGGATCGACCGAGGAGAGGGGTTCACGCTCAACGTTCCGCTTCCGGCCGGTTGCGGCGATCGCGAGTACGTCGGCGTGATGGAGCGCCTGATCGTACCGGCCGCGCGCTCGTTCCGGCCGGAAATCATCCTGGTCTCCTGTGGATTCGACGCCCATCGGGACGACCCCCTCGCCGCCATGAACGTGACGCGCGAGGGTTATCGGGACATGGCCGGAATCGCGCGCGCACTCGCCGACGACCTCTGCGGAGGCCGCATTTTGTTCGTCCTCGAAGGCGGATATGCGGTTTCCGGGTTGGAAGACGGCGTAAATGCCGTGCTCGACGTGATCATGGGCGAAGATTCCCCGGAAGCGCCCAAAAGTGCTCCTGTTTTGTCTGGAACAGTGCTCGACACCGTCGTCGAGCAGGTTTCGCACGTCCATCGCCTCTAGTTTTTCGAACCTTGAGGCCAGCCTAAAAAGCGTCTCTAAGGCGAAAGTGAGCGCGTATCTTGTAGTCAATGGATACGTCGACCACGATATCTTGTACGAACTGCCCGTTTTGATCGAGCCGTTGCGGGAATCCTTGCAGAGGGAAATAAAGTGGTATACAGGTGTCTCATAGTGGGGAAAGGTGGTACCAAGTGGCGAACGCTTACTGATGCCACCGAGCGAGTTCCCGCTGATGTTTCGAGGAAGATTTTCTCACACGATCGACGCAAAGGGTCGCGTGAGCATCCCGTCGGGGTTCCGATTGGAGCTACAGAACCGCAGCGAGCAAGCACCGATCATGACAAACGGTGTGACCGAAGCCGGCGAATGCCTGTGGCTCTACCGCTATGAGGATTGGTGTGAATACGAGTCCCGCCTCGTGGGACTCGCTCCCGACAACCTCGACGTCCAATCCTACGTGCGCTTCATGGTATCTGGCGCCACCGAGTGCCCGATCGACAACCAGGGCCGCTCGCTGTTGCCAGCATTTTTGCGTGAGTACGCAAAGCTCGGACGTGAAGTCACGATTGCCGGCGTCGGAACGCGCATCGAAATTTGGAACAAGTCATTGTTCGACGAGAATCAATCCAAGACCCAAGAAAACTTCCAGCGCATTGCGTCGGTGGTTGCGGGCCTGGATCGGTGAGGAGTGTGTCGATGGGGGGATCGAAGGAGTTCAGCTCCTTCAATTGAGAGGTTGGGGTGGTGTCCCCGGAGTACCTTTTCGCGGTGAGCGTAAAGTCACTTGGGGGGGGCGGAACGTTCCCGCGAGCCCGGTATTCCGGGGCACACCCCAGCTCCCGCCCAACCGGCAGCCAGCAGCGTAGACCCAGTGCCGTCCACGCCGAATCGAAAGGAGTTTTCTCACCGGCCCGCGCTCTTGGAGGAGTGCCTGACCGCCCTGGAACTGCAGCCTGGCGCAATCGTGGTGGATGGGACAGTGGGGGGCGGCGGACATGCGACGGCGATTCTCGAGCGCACAGCGCCGGATGGACGCTTGATCGGCCTCGATCTCGACGCTGAAGCGATTCGCGAGTCGCTGAAGCGACTCGAATCATTTGGAGACCGGGTCACGCTGATCCAAGAATCGTTTCGCAATCTCGACGCGGTGCTCGCGCACCTCGAGATCCCGGAAGTCGATGCCGTCCTGCTCGATCTCGGCGTCTCTTCGCATCAGCTCGACTCCCCAAAGCGCGGATTCCGCTTCGCGTCCGAGACCGCGGAAGAGGCTCCGCTCGACATGCGCATGGATCAGCGATCGGGAACGACCGCCGCCGACCTGCTGCGTCGCGCGGACCCCGCGCAGCTCGAGAGCTGGTTTTCGGACTACGCAGACCTCCCGGGAGCGCGAAAGCTCGCGCGCCTCATCGTTGCGGCCCGTCGACGCGCGCCCCTGAGGACGGCGGCCGACCTCCGCACGCTGATCGCGGCTGCCCGGATCGGGCGCGGTCGCCGACACAATCCATCCACACTCGTCTTCCAGGCGCTCCGAATCGCCGTCAACGACGAAGCCAACGCGCTCTCGGAGGGGCTCGAAGCCGCAATCGAGAGCCTTCGCGTCGGAGGTCGATTGGCGGTTCTCTCGTACCACTCAGGAGAGGATCGGGCCGTCAAGCATCGGATGCGAGACGCCGCCCGAGGCTGCTCGTGTCCACCGCGCACGCCGGTCTGTATCTGCGGTGGGAAAGTGCGGCTCCGCGTCATCACGCGGCGACCCCTCTCGGCCAGCGATGCTGAACTGCGTGAAAATCCCCGCGCACGTTCCGCAAGGCTGCGCGTCGCCGAGCGCGTCGCGGAGGCCTCATGAGCTCGCTCCACGATGGGACAGGAACGCGGTTGCGTCGATCGAAGTCGCCGTTTTCCCCGAAACTGCGCAAGCATCGCGGGAGGCGCGGCCTGGGCGATGCGAGGCATCTGATCGGCCGCGACCTTGCGAATGACGCGCCCCGCAAGCGGATTCCCATCTGGTGGATCCCCGGGGTCGCCATTGGCGGGGTCTTCGCCGCACTCGCAATCGCGCATGTCCGCGTAGAGCTGATCGGTCAGGGCTACAAACGCTACAGCGCGGTGGAGCGCCTGCAGATTCTCGAAGAAGAACAGCGGAACCTCACCGCCCGTGTCCGCGAATTGCGCGACCCCGCGCGCCTGACGGCGCTCGCCCAGGAGATGGGGCTCTCGCGCCCCGATCGCGTGATCGCACTCGCCCTGCTCGGCGACGAGCCGCGCCCATGAGATCAGCGTGCGTGCAGGTCTCCCTCCGACGGATCGGGATCGCGCGCATCTTGCTCCTCGTTCCATTTGCCGTGCTGGGGATTCGAGCCGCGCACCTCAGCGTGGACGAGCGGGGCATTGCGCGCGGTGAACATCAGACCCGACGGATTCTCAAGCTCGCGCCCGGGCGCGGTGCCATCGTCGATTCCACTGGAGCGGAACTCGCACTCTCCGTGGAATCTCCCTCTATCTATGCAATCCCCTCCTCGATCGACGACATCGATGTCGCCATTGCGAAACTGGCACCGATTCTCGGCTGGAAGCGACAAAAACTGGCCGATCGGATACGC
Source organism: Myxococcales bacterium (assembly GCA_022572485.1). The sequence goes on along the minus strand of JACZVU010000066.1, from coordinate 4,163 downwards.
GATCGGCAGTCCTTCCTCTTTCTCGCTCGTTGGGTCACTCCGGAGCGCGCCCAACAGGTTCTCGACCTCGGCCTCACCGGAGTTGGCGTACTCGACGAGCCGCGCCGCATCTATCCCCATCGGCACCTCGCCGCCCAGCTGCTGGGCTTCGCGAACATCGACGGCGAAGGCGTGCGCGGCATCGAGCAGCAGGAGGACGATTGGCTGCGTGGAATGGCGCGGCGCATTCCGGTCGAGCGAGATGCACGTGGCCGGAAGCTGTGGATCGGAGGCGACCCGCAGTGGAATACGGCGGGGGGCGACGTCGCGCTCACCATCGATGCGACCCTTCAGGCGCAGGCCGAAGAAGCGCTTCGAGAAACGATTGAGGCTTCCGGAGCACGCGGCGGCATCGTCATCGTGATGGATCCGTGGACCGGCGACATCCTGACGCTCGCCGAGAACCCGAGCTTCGATCCCAATCATTTTCGGAGCCTCGACTTCGCGTCGACTCGTTCGCGGGCATTCGCGGATGCGATCGATCCGGGTTCGACGCTGAAGACATTCCTGATCGCTGCCGCCCTCGAAGAAGGTGTCCTCCAGGTCGATGACATCGTGGACTGCGAAGACGGCTCGTTCCGGATTCCGGGCAAGACCATCCACGACCACCATCCGAATGGCGGGCTGACTCCGGCCGGAATCCTTCGGGTCTCGAGCAACATCGGAGCCGTGAAGATCGCCTACCAACTCGGGCGCGCCGCCCATTACCGGGCGCTGCGTCGGTTCGGTTTTGGCAGCACCACCAACAGTCGATTTCCATCCGAGTCGGCGGGCGTGTTGCGGCCCTGGAAGAAATGGATGCCCGTCGACCACGCGACGATCGCATATGGCCAGGGGATCAGCGTGACACCGATCCAGCTCGCAGCAGCCACTGCTGTGTTGGCGAACGGCGGGCTCTGGGTACAGCCACGTCTCGTCTCCGCGAGGCGGCCACCAGGAGGAAACTGGCATTCGAGTCGGCCGGAGCCCGGACACCGCGTCATCCGGGAAGACACCGCTAGCGCGATCCTCGAAATGCTCGAGGGCGTCGTTTCTCCCGACGGAACCGGAAGCCTCGCGGGATTGAAGGACATCCGGGTCGGCGGAAAAACGGGTACACCGCAGAAGTACGACCGCGTGTCGCAGTCGTTCTCGCCGGATCGCCACGAGGCGTGGTTCATGGGTGTGGTGCCCGCAGACGCACCCAGGCTCGTTATCGTCGTACGGGTGGACGAAGCGCGAAGGCCCGCGCATACTGGGGGAGCCACTGCGGCGCCGCTGTTTGCACGAGTGGCGGCAGCACAGCTCACACGGTACGGAATTTTCACCGAGCCCGAGCAACGTTTGGCAAAGCCGAGTCCGACGGTCATCGTCGCTCGAAGCGAACCGCCTCTCTCCGTCTCCGCAGCGCCGCGAAAACCGGCACCTCGATCGCGGCCGAGCGCCTCACGCCCGTCGAAGCCAACCCTCGTGGAGCAGCTCACGAGCCTCGGAGATCACGTGCTGTTGCCCGATTTCCGAGGTCGAACGGTGGCTGAAGTCAAACAGATGACGACAGGGCGGATCGAAGTGAACATTTCGGGTCAGGGGCGAGCGGTGACCCAACAACCGCCGCCGGGCACGGTCTTCGCGCGCAACAGCGGCCTCGTGACCATTCGCTTCGAGGCCCAAACGACGACGAGCAGCGAGGGAGAGATCTGATGCTGCTCTCCACGCTGTTGGACGCATTGTCTCCCGAACTCCGAGGGGCCGGCTGCGAACCCAATGCCGCCGAGAGCGAAACGGAGATCCGTGGAATCGCCTACGATTCGAGGCGGGTCGAGGCCGGCGACCTCTTCTTCGCGCTGCGCGGAGAATCGGCAGACGGGCACGGCTTCCTCAGGGCGGCCTTCGAACGCGGTGCGGTGGCGGCGATCGTCGAGTCCGTGCCGGCAGATCTGGAGCTTGTGGATTGCCCCGTCGTGGTCGTGCGGGATAGCCGCCAAGCGCTCGCTCTGATCTCGACACGCTTCTTCGGCAATCCTTCATCGGAATTGACTCTGATTGGAGTCACCGGAACCAACGGCAAGACGAGCACGACCTACCTCGTCGAATCGATTCTACAACGCGCGGGTATTCCGGTCGGGGTCATCGGAACGCTCGACATCCGCTACGCGGGAGAGAGTCAGCCCACCGCCAACACGACACCGGAGAGCTACGAGATCCAACGCAGCCTGCGCGCGATGCGGGGCCACGGCATCGAGTGTGCGGTGATGGAGGCTTCTTCTCACGGTCTGGCTCTCGATCGCGTTCGGGGTTGTGAATTCGCGATCGCGGCACTGACCAATGTCAGTCAGGATCATCTCGACTTTCACGGCTCGATGGACGCCTATCGGGCCGCCAAGGTCCGGCTCTTCGATACCTACCTCCGCGCAAACGGATCGGCTGTGGTGAACGTCGATGACGCGAGCGCCGGCGTGTTCATCCGCGCCGTCGAACGGCTGGGTGCGAAGCTCATCCGCGTCTCGCGCAAGAGCGAGAGCGCTGCAGAAGTCCGTCTCGAACAGTCCCAAGTCGAGTTGAACGGAACCGATGCGCGCATCACCCTTCCAAGCGGAGCCCTGGATCTGCGAATCCCACTCGTGGGCGACTTCAACATCGAAAACACCCTGGTCGCCTGCGGCGTTGCCATCGCGCTCGGCATCGATCCAAAGAGCATCGCGGAAGGCATCGAGAGCTGCCCACAGGTTCCCGGGCGCGTCGAACGAGTGCAGACGTCCCGGGAAGCTGAGCCGGTGGTCGTCGTCGATTATGCGCACACACCCGACGCGATCGACAAGTTGCTCGCGACGCTTCGCCCGCTCACCAAGGAGCGGCTGGTTGCAGTCTTCGGATGCGGCGGCGATCGCGATCGCAGCAAGCGCCCGCTGATGGCCGAAGCCGTGGCACGCTGGAGCGACCGGGTCGTGGCCACCAGCGACAACCCACGCTTCGAAGACCCGCTGCAGATCCTGAAAGACGTGGAGGTGGGGCTTACGACATTGCGTCGGGTCGAAGTCGAAGCACTCGACGCTACCGATGACTCCTACGCGATGATTTCGGATCGGCGGCGCGCGATCAAAGCCGCGATCGGCATTGCGCGACCGGGTGATATGGTCGTAATCGCCGGAAAGGGACACGAGAGCTACCAGATTGTCGGCTCCGATCGCCTGCACTTCGACGACCGCGAGCAGGCGCGCAGCGCACTGCTCGCGAGGAACTCGCGATGACGGCCACATTCAGTGTTGAAAATGCGGTGCGCTGGACCCAGGGTACGCTGGTCAATGGCGATGGGGCGACTGTCCTCTCCGGAGTTTCGATCGACTCGCGCACCATCGAGCGCGGTGAACTCTTCCACGCAATCGCGGGCCCCAACCACGACGGACATGATTTCCTCGAGGACGCCCTCGATCGAGGTGCAGCCGCGCTGGTCACCGAGCATGGCCGTTCGTTGCCGGACGCGCTCGCGGTTCCCGTCATCGCCGTCGAAGGCACCACGCGCGCACTCGGAGCCCTCGCCGCAGGCCATCGCTCGGAATTTCGCGGCCCTGTCGTCGCAATCACGGGAAGCAATGGAAAGACGACTACCAAGGAAATGTGCGCGGCGATCCTGTCCGTGAGCGCACCCTGCCATCGGACACCCGGAAATCTGAACAATCAATACGGGCTGCCTCTCACGCTGCTCGGCCGGAACGAAGCCGACCGAGCACTCGTCGTGGAACTCGGGATGAATCACCGCGGCGAAATCGCGCAGCTCGTCGAGATCGCGAAGCCGACCGTGGGAGTAATCACCAACATCGGAACAGCACACATCGAATTTCTGGGAAGCCGAGAAGAGATTGCGCGCGAAAAGGGCGACCTGGTCGCGCATCTCCCCGCAGTGGGCACCGCGGTTCTCAACGCAGACGACCCGCTCGTGTTCGCGCAGCGAAAGCGGACGACTGCACGCGTGATCAGTTTCGGGACCACGGCCAACGCGGACGTACGTGCTGCGAGCGTCGAAAAGATCGATGACCGGAGCTACCGGATCGAGCTCGAAACACCGGAGGGAAGCGGCACTGTCGAAGTGCCAGGCCTGGGGCCAACGACCGTCATCAATGCGCTGGCCGCAACGGCCGCGGCCCTCG
>JACZVU010000184.1 GCA_022572485.1 Myxococcales bacterium | reverse complement strand
ACGAGTCACACGCCGCCAGTGCGTTCTACCCCTCGCCGTTTCACGAGGCTGCGGTGTTGACCGTGGATGGCGTCGGAGAATGGGCCACGGCGACCGTCGGCGTCGGCGAGGGCCACGAGTTGAGCCTGATAGAGCAGATCGACTTCCCGCACTCCCTCGGCCTGCTCTATTCGGCGTTTACATCGTTCACCGGCTTCCGGGTGAACTCCGGCGAGTACAAGCTGATGGGACTGGCCCCCTACGGCGAGGGCCTCTACACCAATCTGATTCTAGACAAGTTGCTGGACCTCAAGGAAGACGGCTCGTTCCGACTCGACATGGACTACTTCAGCTACCTGGACGACCTGGTCATGACGAACGAGAAGTTCGCCGCACTATTCGGGGGCCCCGCGAGAAGATCGGAGACGCCGATCACCCAGCGGGAGATGGACATCGCCAAATCCGTTCAGGAGGTCACCGAAGAGATCGTGCTGCGCATGGCGCGCCACGCGAAGACGCGGACGGGCAAGGACTACCTCTGCCTGGCGGGAGGTGTCGCGCTCAATTGCGTTGCGAATGGTCGGATTCTGCGTGAGGGCATCTTCAAGGATCTCTGGATCCAGCCAGCCGCGGGCGATGCTGGCGGAGCGGTGGGCGCTGCCCTAGCGATCTGGCACAACGTACTCGGTAAGCCGCGGGAAGCGGACGGCCAACACGATGCCATGTGCGGCTCCTACCTCGGACCGGAGTTCTCGCGAGACCAGATCTCCGAATATCTCGAGACCCTCGGCTGCGTCTATGAGGAGCTCTCAGACGCCGACTGGCCGCGACGAATCGCAGCACTGGTGGCCGACGAGAAGGTCGTTGGACTCTTTCATGGTCGCATGGAGTTTGGGCCTCGGGCCCTGGGCAATCGCTCGATCATCGGCGATCCCCGTTCCTCCAAGATGCAATCGGTGCTGAATCGGAAGATCAAGTTCCGCGAGAGCTTCCGTCCCTTTGCACCCTCCTGCCCTGAGGAACGGCTCTCGGACTACTTCGAGATCGATCGCGCGTCGCCCTACATGCTGTTTGTCGCCCCAGTGCGTGCCGACCGCTGCCTCCAACCGAAGGGGGACGAGCGGGGCCTCGAGATCCACGAGTGGATCAACCGGCAGCGATCGGACCTGCCTGCCATCACCCACGTGGACCACTCGGCGCGCATCCAGTCGGTGAGCGCCGAGACCAACCCCCGCTACCACGCTCTTCTCGAAGCGTTTGCAGAGGCCACCGGATGCGGCGTTCTCATCAACACCAGCTTCAACGTCCGCGGGGAGCCGATTGTCTGTACTCCCTCGGACGCTTACCGCTGCTTCATGCGCACTGAAATGGACCATCTGGTGTTGGGTCCATTCCTGCTGAACAAGGTCGATCAGCAGGAATGGCGGGAGTCCGAAAACTGGCGAGACACGTTTGCGCTGGACTAATAAAAGCCCTTTGAACTATACTGACCGGATGCTGTTGGAAGGCTCACCATGAGCAGGGCAGGCTATAGCCTCAAGCTCTTTCGTCAGTTCGTTCAGTTCGCTCGCGAGAGCCGCAACTACTTCTTGATCCCACTGATCATTTTGCTCGCCCTGGCGGCGATCATCATCGTAGTGGGTCAGTCAGCGGCCCCGCTGATCTACACGATCTTCTGACCCACCGAGCGCCTCGGAGCCTGGTGCGTCGCCACTGGGGCGCCGCCCAATCGCGATGAAGAAGCCTCCCTCCCGACTGCCCTTGAGGATCATTCCCAACTCTACCAGCAGCCGCTCGAAGGCGTTGCCGGGCTCCTCCGGCGTGAAGAGCTGCTCGGTCTCCGAAAAACTCTGGAACGGCTTCGAGGTCGGAATCATCTTGATGAAATCGAAGCCGATCTCGCGGAGCCACGTCAGCGCTTCGCCCATCGTGTGCTTCGACTCGTGTGGATGCTTGTACTGATCTGCAAACCAGGCGCGCTTCTTGGCGGCGCTGGTATCCACTCGTCTCAGGTTCGGATCCAGCGCCTTGAAGCGATCGCCCGAGAGTCGGAAGATGGCTCGGCGCAGATCCGTCACCAGGCGGCCGTAGCGGTGGTACAACCCCACCAGCAGATATCCACCTGGCTTCACCAGGCGGGCAATCGTCTCGAAGGCGAGCTTTGGATCGGACGTGTGGTGAAGCACCCCGTTCGAAACCACCAGGTGGAAGCTCCCCGGCTTGAATACGGGTCTGAAGAGGTTCATCTGGACGAACGCCACCCGCTCAAGCTGCTGCTCCTTCGCAAAGGCGCGCCCGAGCCGTAGGGAGTTCAAACAGATGTCGGACGCGAAGACGGTGCGGTTCGCGATCGACAGAAAGTTGCTCATCTGACCGGTGCCGCAGCCCACTTCGAGAATGCGGGTCGCCGGCGGCACCTGCTCGTCGAGAAGTCGCGCGAACATGCCCTGGCGAGCCTTCTCGACGAGGCTCGCGACGCTGTCGAAATCGTCGTAATTCGGAAATGGCGTCTCCTCGTAGAAGCCCTTGACGATCTCGGTCACGTCTCCTCGCACTGCGCCCTCATCGTTGGGCCAGAACAAGTGCGGGATACCATCGGCGACCTCGAAGGATTCGCCGCATTCGGCGCACTTCAGAGCCGAGGATTCCGCCTCCAGCTCCCCGCCGCATTTGGGACAGAGGAAGATATCGAGTGAATCCTCCAGAAGTGTGTTGATTCCAGTCATGAAGTCAGGTTCTCGATGATGGCCTCCGCAATGATCTTGTTGCCGGCTGCGCGGAAATGATGGTACCTGAAGAAGATCTCGAATTCCCAATCTCCCAAGCGCGCCTGCCCGTGCGCGTGTCTCGGCCGAGCTTCGGATCGAGCTGCATCTCCTGCTGCTCGGGTCGCAGTGCCCGCCGCATCATTTTATGAGGTCGGTCGGCCCCGTGAAAGAGCATTCGTTGGCAAAACGATCAGTCGCGCTGCTCCGGTCGGCTAACATCCCTCGTCGGGCGAAGCTTGTTCCCCGATGAATGACTTGCAGATCTTCGCAGAAAACGCAGCGGGCACGAGAGTCAACGATCGACCTCGGGCTGGTTTCAGGGCCCGCGCTTCGCTAATTTTCGACGAATTCAGAGAAGAGAGAGGTTGGTCGCTCCGTGAAAGAGCTGAGCCGCCATGTTATTGCGCTCGTTCTATCCCTCGCAGTTCTCGCGGGGATCGAGGGCATCGTTCGCGCGACGCTGCCACACATCTCGGCGCTCAGTCTCTTTGTTATCTCCTCGCTGCAGCAGGACGGCTTCTCCGATAGTGAGAATGTCACGATCTTCGAAGGCGATCCGCTTCTTTTCTGGCGCATCCAACCCAGTCTCGACAAGGTCGTCTGGGATTTCACGGTGGTGTCGACCAACGAACAGGGACTTCGTCACGTAGGACCGATCCGACCGAAGCGCGAGGGTTCCCGGCGAATCGTCGCCCTCGGTGATTCGGTTACTTTCGGCTACCGCATACCGGTCGTCTTTCCCAAGCGACCCGAAGACTACGAGCAC
>JACZVU010000065.1 GCA_022572485.1 Myxococcales bacterium | reverse complement strand
CCGGCCCGCGAGCTCCGCGAGCCGAGATCGGCCGCGCTCCGCGGGTGCAGCGCCCACGCGCACGAGCGCGCGAATCGCGACCCCGAGCCGCGCGCGTTGGATGGCCAAGCGCGTCGACGGAGCCAGCATCTGGAGTGCGTCGCGCTCGCGCTCGAAGTTCTTCACCCCACGCTCGAAGACCACGCGCACCGCGAGCCGCAGCCGCCGCCAATCGCGCGCGAGATGACGCAGGAGATCCGTGGCGTCGGGGACCGCCATCTCGGCCGCGACCGACGGTGTCGCGGCGCGGGCATCCGCGACCAGGTCTGCGATCGTGACATCGACCTCGTGGCCGACACCCGACACGACGGGCACCGCCGCGCGCGCGATCGCTCGCGCCACGACCTCGCTGTTGAACGCCCGCAGGTCTTCGAGAGACCCTCCACCGCGCACCAGCAGGATCAGGTCGACATCCGGCTGCATGGAAAGCGCGTCGATCGCCGCGGCGATCTCATCTTCGGCCCCAACACCCTGAACCCGCGTCGCGGCGATCAGGATCGAGGCGGCGCAATAGCGCCGACCGGTGACCTCCAGGACATCGCGGATCGCCGCGCCCGTCGGCGACGTCACCACACCGATCCGAGACGGGCACGCGGGCAGCGGGCGCTTGCGACCCGGGTCGAAGAGCCCTTCTGCTTCGAGCCGCGCGCGCAGCTGCTCAAAGGCGAGCTGCAGCGCACCCAAGCCGCGCGGTTCGAGCTGCTGGACGATGAGTTGAAGATCTCCGCGCGGCTCGTAGACGGAGAGGTCGCCGTAGGCGAGAACTTCGAGCCCGTCCTCGGGCTCGAAGGCGAGGCGCCTCGCAGCACTCCGAAACAATGCGGCGCGCAACTGGCCCGCATCGTCCTTCAGGGTGAAGTAGAGATGCCCCGAGCGGGCCCGATGGAGGTTGCTCAGCTCGCCGACGACCCACACCCGCCCAACACGTTCTTCGAGCAGCATGCGGAGGCCGGCCAGCACCTCGCTGATCGAATAGATGCGGGGCTCCGCACCTTCCGGCTCACTCATCGCGGTGAACACACGGCACAAAGCCCGTGGGCGCGCTCGAAACTTTCAGGGAGCCGTCTCGGGCGCCTTGGCCTGAAACGAGGGTGTCAATCGGTCCTTGCGCAGGCGATCGAAGTAGGTCCAGCTCTTCAATACCTCGATAGCGCGGTCGAGTTGGTGATCGGCAACCTCGTCGTCCGACGTTTCCGATGCTTCATCCTCTGCCTTGGCGGGCGCCTCGGGGTTGGCGTCGCTCTGGGTGAAGTGCCCTTCGAGGTCCACTTCGCGCATGCGGCGCCGCGGTTTCGCATCCGCAAACTCGGCGGCCCGCGCAACGACGATGTCGGGCGAAATCCCGACCTCCTGAATCGACCGACCCGACGGCGTGTAATAAAGGGCCGTGGTCAGGCGCAAACCGTGGTCTCCCTCGAGCGGAAAGACGGTCTGGACCGAACCCTTTCCAAACGTATCCTGACCGACGATCAACGCGCGCTGTTGATCCTGGAGCGCGCCCGCGACGATCTCTGACGCGCTCGCAGAGCCACCGTTTACGAGCACCGCAATGGGATAATTGGGCTCGGTCCCCTCCTCGTGGGCGAAGAAATCCTGGCGCTGGTCCTCTCGCCTTCCCTTCGTGTAGACGATCAGACCATCGGACAACCAGAGATCCGCAATCCGGACCGCTTGATCGAGCAGCCCACCGGGATTGTCGCGCAAATCGAGCACGAGCCCTTCGAGCGGCTCTCCGGCTTCGGCGTGGATTTCAGCGAGGGCGCTTTCGAGCTCCTCGGCGCTGCTCACCTGGAACGCGCGGACCCGAATGTACCCGTAACCCGGCTCGAGCAGCTTCCCGCTCACAGAAACGATTTTGACGACGTCACGAACCACCTTGAACGGCTTGGGCTCGCCAAAGCCCTCGCGAAAGATGTTGATCGTGATTTCCGTGCCGCGCTTGCCGCGCATCAGCGAGACCGCCTCGAAGAGTGTCATGTTCTTGGTCGATCGGCAGTCGTCTTCCCAAGCCTCCGGCACCTCGGTCGGACAGATCTTCACGATCAGATCGCGCGCCATGATCCCGGCCCGATCCGCGGGTGTACCCTCGATCGGCGAGATCACCTCGATGAAGCCGCCCTTCTGCTTGGTGATCTCGATTCCGAGCCCATGGAATTCCCCCTTCGTGTCGACCTGCATCTCTTCGTAGGCCTTGACATCGAGGAAGGTCGAATGCGGGTCGAGTTGCTCGAGCATCCCGCGAACGGCGCCGCGAATCAGCTCGCTGTCGTCGATCGGCTCAACGTAGTTGCCGCGGACCAGTGTCAACACGCTGGTGAAGAGACTGAGGTCGTCGTAACGCGACGCCATCGATGGGCTCACGTTGCCCGTGAGGATCGGCGCCGCGCCGGCGACGACCACACCCGCGAGGAAGGTCAGTAAAAAGCGAACCCTGAGTCGTTGCATGGGTCTCGATTCCATTTCCGCCCGCCCTATCCACCCTACCATTGCCCTACCCGTCTCTCGCGCGTCACGGCGCGCTCCTGCGAACGCGGCAGAAAGAGGATGACGGGGGCGACCCGGGGGCGATGTCGGCGCGCCCCCCCATCCATCTCGTGACCGCCATTCTAGCCCGTGTCCCGAAGGCGGAGCCACTTGCGGGGATCCTGGGGCTCGCGCCCGTGGCGGATCTCGAAATACAGCCGGGGCCCGGAAAGCGACCCCGTATCTCCCACCGTCCCGATGACACCACGCGATTCGACTTCGTCTCCGACTTCCACCCAGATATCGGCCAGATGCCCGGACACGCTGAAATACCCATCCCCGTGGTCGAGGATCACGAGCTTCCCGTAGCCGCGAAACCAGCCCGCAAAGCGCACCCAGCCCGCGGCCACCGCCTTGACGGCCACCCCGAGTGGCGCATCGAAATCCACACCGCTTCGGAAGGTCTCGGTCTTGAACTCGGCGTCGACCACGCGCCCGAACGACGTGGCGATCGAAGCTTCGACGGGCGGCGCGAGCCGCGCGCGGAGGCTCGCGAAGGGCGGCCCCAGCGGCTCGGAACTGCGCATCGGCGCCTGACGAAGTGACGTGAGCGTCGCTTCGAGCGCCCGGGCAGCGGTTTCCAGCTCGACGAGCGCGGCGCGTTCGCGGGCGCGATCCGTATGCAGCCGCGCCACCAGCTTGCGCTTGGCCCCACGCTCTCGCTTCAGCTGATCCGACCGCTCGCGCAGCTGCGCGAGCGCCTCATCGCGGCTCTTGAGCGCTTCGCGCGCCCGCGCCTCTGTTTCGACCAGCGCCGCGGACTCGACGCGGTGCTGCTCGAGCAGGCTGATGTCGTGACCCAGCAACAACTTCAAGGTGTTCAGCCTCGACAACAGATCGCGCACGCCATCTGCCGCGAAGAGCAGCCTCACGGGCCCCACAGAACCCGCCTTGTAGAGCGCGACGGCGCGGATCGACATTGCGCGCTCGATCACTTTGCGCCGCTCGCGGATTGCCACTGCTTCTTCATCGACTCTTTTGAGTGTCTCTCGCGCCTGCTCTGCAACCCGCCGGACCTTGGCGAGGTTGCGCCTGATCGCGGCGGCGGCGCGATCGAGGGCTTCGACGGTTTCGAGCAATCCGCGCCGCTCCCGCTCGTAGGTGGCGACGCGCTCGCGGCTCTCGCGAATCGCGCCGCGCAGCCGTACCAGCTCGGGATCGCCCTCGGCTCGAGCCGGCACGGCCATGGAGACCAACGCGATCGCCGTAACCCATGCGACCGAAGCGCCCAGGGTTCCGGCCTTCATGACCGCCATCCTCCGCCAAGCGCCGCCGCGGACCCGAACAAGCCGAGCCCTGCTCCGCCACCGATGAGAATCAGCGCCTCGCTCGAAGAAAAGAAGCGCGGCGTGGTGCCCACGAGCAGCTCGAGACCAAATTCGAATCCTGGCAACGCGAGATGAAAGAGCGCGTAGAGCAGCCCCAGCGCGATCGCGCCGCCCGCGGCGCCCTGAAGCAAGCCCTCGAGCAGAAACGGCGTCTGCACGAACGCGCGACTCGCGCCGACGAGCGAGAGGATTTCGAGTTCGTCGCGGCGCGCGAAAATCCCGAGTCGAATGGTATTCGCGATGATCAACAAAGTTGCGAGCGCGAGAATGATCCCGAGGCCCACCCCTACACTTCGCACCAACGCGACCGCCCGCAGGTAGCCCTCGACCCAATCCCGCCCCGAACTCAAGCTCTCGACACCCGCGAGCCCCTCGATGGCGCTCGCGACGGCTTCCATGCCCTCCGCTGAGCGGCGATCGTCGTTCAGCGAAACCTCGAGCGAAGCCGGCAGCGGATTGATGTCGAGCCCGTCGAGCAGCGCGGAGCCGCTTCCCACCGAGGCGCGAAAACGCTCCAGCGCCTCGTCCTGCGATACCCTCTCGACGTCTTCGACCCCGGAGATCTCCCGTACACGATCTTCCAGCGCGCGCAGCGCCTGGCCGGATACGCCGGGCTCCAGGTAGGCGGTGACGCGAAGGTCGTCCCCAAATTGACCGAGCAACTCTTCCATGTTCTGCACCAGCAGTGCAAACGCACCGACCAGCACCAGGGTCACACCGATCGTCACGACCGAGATCCCGCTCGTCACGGAACTCGACGCAATCCCGCGGATCGCCGTTCGAATGAAGAAGAGCCACTTGTAGGCCGTGCGCGTCATGTTCGCGGGAACGAAGGTTGCGTGTCTTCGACGACCCGCCCACTCTCGAGGCGCACGGTGCGCTTGCCGTAGCGGCGCACGATGCCGAGCTCGTGCGTGGCGACCACGACGGTCGTGCCCCGCAGCGCGGTGCTTGCGATCAGGTCCATGATTTCGACCGTCAACTCGGGATCGAGGTTTCCGGTGGGCTCGTCCGCGAGCAGGATCTCGGGCTCGTTGACGAGAGCCCGCGCAATCGCGACGCGCTGTTGCTCGCCGCCCGAGAGCGAGAGCGGGTGGTGGTAGCGCCGGTGCTGGAGGCCGAGTTGCTTGAGGATCGCGAAGACCTTGGCGCGGGTCTCCCGCGGCGGCGTCCCCGTGACCTGCAGTGCGAGTGCGACGTTCTCTTCGACGGTGCGGCGTGGCAGGAGTTTGAAGTCCTGAAAAACGACGCCGATCTTGCGCCGCAGTGGCGGCACCGCGGATTCACCGAGGCGCGCGATGTTGCGGCCGAGCACGACGATCTGGCCCTCACTCGGACGCTCGGCGCCAAAGATCAATTTGAGCAGGCTGGTCTTGCCCGCGCCGCTGGGGCCCGTCAAGAAGAGAAACTCGCCCTTTGCAAGTTCGAGGCTGACATCGCGCAGCGCGAAGCTGCCCGCGAGATACGATTTGGAAACGTGAAACATCCGGATCGCACCATCGCCGCGCGGCGCGTCGATCGCACCGCCGCCGCTGCGCAACCGAAAACGCGGCCGACTCACCCTTTTTGGCGCTGTTGACGCGCGGGAGACGGTTTCTTCTCAGCGGTGCGGCTGCGCGCCTTTTCGATGAGGTATTCGAGAATGACCTCGTCGAGCGGTTTTTCGGAATCGAAGCTGTTGCCAAACGCGGGGGCGGATGTCTTTTCGAGGATCGGCTGGGTATCTGCCGCCGGCCGCTTCACATCGATGGCCGGGGCGGTATCCGCGCTGGCCGTGATGGAACCGGCGGACTCGCCACCACTCGCGGTGCTTTCCGCCACAGACTCTTCGCTGGCCGGCAGAGGCGACGCCTTTGTGGCCGCGCCCGCACCACCGAGGCGCTCGTCGATCACCGCGTCGAGTTCACCACTCGTCAAGCGCTTCAACATCGTCTTGTGTTGCAATTCGATCTGCGCGCGCACCTTGATGTCGAGTTCCGCCGAGCCGATGCGGTCGCCGTACTCGCTCTTTTCAGACGCGATGATCGTTCCGCCGTGATACACGTGGCTGATGATATGCGGATTCGCGCGCCCACTGTCCTCGGTCTGGACGTGGAACTGCTTGCCGCGATACAGAACATTGGTGTTGCAGCCGGTGATCATTGCCGGTCTCTTCCCCCTCTGGCCCACCCGGCGGCGCGGAGTCTCGTCTCCCCGATCGATGTTGTCGAGCGGGGTGGCGACTTTCCACACAGACGCGCGTGCTCGCAGGGAAAATCGGCAAACGGGGCCGCAACCTGAAGCCAAACCTGAGGGTTTTCGGCTACAGACATACCCATCCAGCTTCAGGGAATAGCGAATTCGTTCGCTACTCTAGTGACTTAGCTGCACGATACCACGCTCGCAGGCGGAGCGGCTCAGACGCAGGCTGGACTGGTCAGACACAAGCGGAGCGGCTCAGACGCAGCCTGGATCGCTCAACGATTGGGCTCGGTGAACACGAGCAGCTCGTCGAGTCGGCTTTCGGCGTCTGTTCGGCCCAGCTCGATCAGTTGCTTTAGGTAGTCGGTCTGGAACATCACGAGGCTCAAGAAGTCGTTGGAACGCGTCTCGCGCGTGCCGAGGCCGCGGGTCAGGAAGCGAAACCCGCGCGGCAGCCGGGGCTCGTAGTCGTTCGCAAGCACGCCGAGGTCCTGGGAGGGCCTTACGAGCATCAGCTCGACGGGCCGCAGCCCGTTGCGTCGATCTTCAGGGATCTGCGCGAGCAGTTCGTTGATGCGCTCGAGGCGCAGGGCGTCGGCGTCGATCAGGTCGAGAAACAACGCGTTGATCAGGGACCCGACGATCTGGGCCGGCGGCGGATAGCCGTCGATCATCGGTGTACTGGCGGCCGCTCTGGATCCTTCTTGGTGGCGCGTCGAAATCGCGAGGATGCGCTGCGCGCCGAGGTGCACCGCGGGGGAAAGCGGGGCCGAAAGCCGGATGCCTCCGTCGCCATGCCACTCGTCGCCGAGAGCCACTGACGGAAACATCAGCGGAAGACTCGCCGAGGCCATCACGTGCTCGACCGTCAGCTGGCAGCTGACGCCAGCGCGATGCGAGCGCCGCCAGGGCTCGATCTGCTGACCTTCCACCCAGGTCACCGAAGTTCCCGCGCTGTAATTCGAAGTCGTCACAGCAACAGCCCGCAGCCGCCCGCGCGCGAGGTTCTCGCCGATGCCGGCAAGCACGCCACCCGCGGGTTCCGCGGCGAGTGCGCCATACAGGAACCGACGCAGCGGTTGTGTGTCCACCATGCCGCGCGGGCGTCCGGGAATCCGCCGCCCACCGGAGACCAGTTGGATACCCGAGCGCAGCATGCGCCCGAACAGCGAAAGCCAGTCGGTGCGGAACACGTGGTCCGCGCTCAGCTCCAACCAGAGCGCACCCAACGCGTCGGTCGCCGCCGCGAACGAGCCGGGGTGGCCTGCGAGGTGCGCCGCGTTGATCGCCCCGGCGGAGACCCCGGTCAGGATGTCGAGTGCGAATTCGGGCCGGTGTTTGGCGAGGACCTGCAGCAGCCCCACCTGATAGGCGGCGCGCGCGCCGCCGCCGCTCATCACGATCGCGAGTCGACCCGATTTGGCTTCCACGCCCGGGAACATGGAGGCAGCGCGACCACTCCGCCAGCACCCGCGGCCGCCCCCGAGGCCCGATCAATCGGGAAGGAGCGCAGCAGGTGGAGCCCCGGCCCACCGCCGTGATGGACCGGGGCTCCGAGGGCGGCAAAGTGGGAAGGGCGATGGGAATCCCGCCGCCGGTGAGAGTCAGCGCATCCGAGGCGCGCTCCGCGCGCGCGCCGACCATGCCAGGCCGAGCAATCCCACACCGAGCAGCGCTGCCGTTTGGGGTTCGGGGACGATATTCAGCGGCGCGTGGCCCGGAGTCGGAAGGCCCAACACAATGAAGTCCACAGCGTTGTCGTTGGTGTCGAGGTTCGCGAACAAGCGCGCGAGGCTCGAACCCGCGGGCGCGTCGGCGGCGGGCGTGCCCTCCCCCGCGAAGAACTCCCCGCTGCCGAAGACCCCGTACCCGACTGCATCCAAGATGGCGTTCGCGGTCCGAAGTACGATCGAGTCGGGTCCGTTCTGAAAGTCGACGTTCGCGATCAGCTGCGCGCCCGCCACCAAGCTCGTGCCATCGCCAACATCGTCGGCCAACAACCAGATCCCATCGGCGGGAAACACACCCGACAACGCGACGGTGGGCCCGGCGCTTCCATCGGCACCGTTGATGCCTTCGAGGAATAGACCGTCGAGCGAGGCGCCGGGTGTCCCGTAGAGTTCGACGAACACCAGACCGTTGTCGGACCCCACGGCGTCGTAGAAGACTTCTGAGATCAGCGGGCCGGCGTTTGCGGCTTGCGGCGCAAGCGCGAGGAGGAGCGTGACCGTCAATCGTGATACGCGATGCATTCGAGTTCTCCCATTCGATCGAGTGAGTGGGGGACCAGCGTCATGGGGTGGGGGTCGAGAGCTGGCGCCCATACCAGCCGCCCGTCCAGGCGTCGATTCCCGCGGCCAGTTGCGCGGCGCGCAGCCTCAGTTCGCTGGCGGCGGGAGAATCCAGTTGAGATGCGAGCGCGGCGAGCACGCGGCGCCGCTCGAAATAGAGCTGGGTGATCTCGTCGAGCACGTCGTCCCGAAGCTCGATGATCTCCCGCGCCTCGCGCGAGACGTCGATCGACTCGGGGTGGTAGGCGATCTCGCCGAAGTCCCAGCTGACGGTGAGCTGGAGTTGGAGATCCCGGCTGCGATCTTGGTCGCGGTCGTTGAAGCGACGCATCTCGCCCGAGACGAAGGCTTCGTCGTAGTCGGAGCGGCGACGGCGATCGCGGTCGTGGGTGGCGCGAAACGAGAGGGTCGGAAACCAACCGCGGCGCGAGACACCGCGGCGCAGCGCCGCGATCCGGGCCGGATCGAGGCTCAGGTAGCGAAGCGCGGCGCGGTGAACACGGTGGACATCGGGTTCACTCGGGTCGATGATCGGTTGCGCGACTTCAGCGGAAGCGGAGAAAACGGGCGCGCGTTCCGCGACCGCAAGTCCGTTATCGCTTCCCGCGTAGAGCACGCCCTCCCCGGTTTCCAAAGCGTAGATTGCGTCGGACCCCACACTGGCATTGGCGCGGTGCCAGGGCCCGCGGAGGTTCGACGCGACGAGCAGGCCTCGATCGGTCGCGAGCCAGTAACGCTCGAACGCCGCGACGAGCCTCCGCGCAGACGCACCGGGTGGCAGTGCAGGCCGCAGCTGTTCCCAGCGCGCATCGGCCTTCCAGCGGACGACCAACTCGGCATCGAAAACGATGGCCACTGCCGCGTCGCCGACGTCGGGCACGATGTCGACCGGCGGGCGTTGGCCGGATGCAAAGGGAATCGACACGCGAACCGGCACCGCCGACGAGACGCGCCCCGCTTCTACACGAATCTCGCTGCGCCAGAGTTCACCGCGAATGGCGACCCAACACTCGACGAAGCCCTCGCGCTGCGCGAGGGCAATGGCGGTTACAGGCCCCGATGGCAATTCCTCCGAGAGGCGTTGCCAGCGCTTCCCGTCCAGAGACACAAAGGCACCGCCGGCGGTCGCGGCCGCGAGCACTCGACCTGCGGCTGCGAGGCGCACGACCGCGTTCGCCTCCGAGCCCGGCCCCGGTGCGATCGACTCGACGCGACCCCCAGACAGCACCCGATACAAACCAAGTGGTGTAGCGGCGAGCAGCACGGGCTCGCGCTCGGCGTCATCGCCGAAGAACGCGAGATCTCGAACTTCTCCGCGCAGCGCAACGCGCCGCATCGGGCGCCCGGGAAAGCCGATCGCCACACCGCGCGCGTCTCCCACGGCGAGGCGGCCGGCGCGATCGAGCGCGAGCGCGGTGACGACATCGTCGGCCACCCCGACGGCGACCGGGCGCCACCTCACCTCGACGCGCGGTGGGGCGTCGAGCACGCCGGCGGAAGCCGCAACGGCTTCCGCACACCCCAGCAGAGCGAGCACAAAAGCGGCGATTGCGGCGGCCCCAGCAAAGCGTTTGCGACTGTCTGCAAAATGCATGGCAGGCCGCGTTGAGCAAGATGCGTGCCCGCTCGCGCGACCCCAGAGAGCCGGCCGAAAGCGCTGCGATCGCGGCGGGTTCGAAGATCGAGCGCAGCATTGCACGCGCGCTGGACGCCCGAACGTAACCAGACGGACTCACCCGCGGACCGATCAGACACCCCCATGCGGCTTGCTTGACGGGTATCGAGTTAAGGGGTGCTGGCCCGCCTTCTCTTCGAGCGTGATGACAGCGCGAAAATACTCATCGTCGAGCGAGGCGGTCTGGTTGCAGCCTCGGCATGCGGGAACCGTAACGAGCTGGGGGCGAGGCTTGGCGAAGAGGAGCTTCGGGGGCACGTGGTCGGTGGTTGCTGCATCCTTCTCGCAGTATGTACAGACCCCGTTGTGCCGCATCCTAGGCAGCGCAGCCTAACATCTGGGCACTCGGCTGCAGCGAATTGATCCGCTCGCCTCTTCCAGCACGGAGACTTCCCGCACGAGCCTTCCTTTCAAGCGCTCCTTCTCCAATTCCAAATCATGGCGAATCTGTAGATTCATCCAGAAGCGCTCGGACGTTCCGAAGTAACGTGCGAGTCGGAGCCCCGTATCGGCCGTTATTCCCCGCTTACCGTGCACAATTTCATTGATACGCCGCGCGGGCACGCTGATGTCTTTTGCCAAGCGGTACTGACTGAGTTCCATCGGCTCCAAGAATTCCTCGAGCAGAATTTCTCCGGGGTGAATCGGTCGGTGTGCCTTGCGGGCCATGGCTGTGTCCTCTCAGTGGTAATCCGTGATTTCCACATCGTAGGCATCTCCCCGGCCCCACCGGAAGCAGATGCGCCACGGGTCGTTGATTCGGATGCTGTGCTGCCCGGCACGATCTCTCGTTAACCGCTCCAAGTGATTCCCTGGAGGCACTCTAAGGTCTCTCAGCGCATCTGCAGCGTCCACGAGTAACAGCTTCCGGTGCGCTCTCCGCTGCACATCGGGAGGCAGCTTCCGAGAGCGCAGCCTCTGGAACACCTTCTCTGTTTCAGTATCTGCGAAGCTCCGAATCACGGAGTTGAATAATAACGAGTTTCGTTATTATTGCCAACCGTTACTATTGACGCGAATTCAGTTTAGTTTGCAACTTTGAATTGTAATAATTCCTAGACCCCATAGAAGCACTGAACCGCCCCGGGTTTTCCAGAGGCTCTGGCGTGCCCTGACTTTGACGGAGGGAGAAAATTGGACTTCGCTGCCATCATCGTGAGAGGAGGGCGATATGGCACGGAAAAGCAGGTTTTCTCAAGAGGTTCGACCCGAGGAATATCGGGACGAGTGGATTGCGCCCGCAGCTGGTCTGCATGCCTTGCTGGCAGAAAATTACGTCGTCCATGGACAACCCTTCCACACCGGGTGTGCACATCGCCAGAAAGTGAACCTAACGCCTTGAACGCACGGCGCCTGACAAGATGAGATGAGTGCGGCTGGGTTGGATTTTGAATCCCACCAGTGGACCATTCTTCCGAATGAACGCTCTTTAATGCGGTGGCCAACGTCGTCCGCGATCCGCGGCGCCGGCGAGCGTTCACCGACTTCCATGGTCGTGCGAAGCAACGCGCCCATTCACGATCAGAGCATCAAAGGAAGCGCTTACAAACGCTTGCGGCAATTCTCTCTGTTTTCCGTGACCACGACGACCACGACCATGGAAAAGATGAACAGCCCAATCAGATAGATCGGCAAGGCAAAGCCTTTACGATTACCAGACGCCCACCGAGGCGCTACGGCGATTTGTTCGAGCTCGTCGACTGGGCGAGATCGCTGGCCTTCCGCTTCAGCGCGCTCAAGTCCCCACGAGACACTGGCCGATGAAGTGGTGCCGAACCACTCGGAGGACCAGACGTGCGGCGCCGGCTCGTGACCCTTCTTGCGCTCTTGTTGCCGATCCTCGTGGGCACGGACTTCGGCGGCTTGTGGGCAACCCGGCTGGGAGTGGCGCAAACGTTGGTGTGTCCCGCCGGAACCGAGCCCGCCACGACCAACTGGTTCGGCGACACACGCAGCTACTCGTGCCGGCGCTGCGATGCACTCGGCAATTGCGTTCCCCACGGACCGGCGGAGCAGTGGTGGGGCGATCCAGCGGTTTTGATCTGGGAGGGCGTCTACCAGAGCGGGCGCAAGCAAGGCCTCTGGATCTACTACACCTACGCGGGGCACGAGTTCCTGCGCATCGACTACGACCGCGATGTGCCGGTCGGTGCGCCGGTGCCGGAGTGCCCTGTGGAGAGCAAAGTGCGCTCGAGTCACGTCTGGCCTGGAGGGCCCGATCTGCCCGACCCCGAGCGCGTCGACATCCAGTTGTGGTGTGGGGCTCGCTGGGAGTCGCACATCTTCTATGTGCCACGAGCGGACTGGCCCGCCAAGAACGGCCCCCTGGTCGAGTGGAGTCCCTTCGGTTTCGGGATCACGCACGGCGGCTACCTCGATGGCGAGCGCGATGGCCCCTGGCAAAGCTGGTACGGAGACGGCCAGCAAGAGTCCGATGGGTTCTACGTTGCAGGCAAGTTCGACGGCGTCTGGCGGGGCTGGTACGAAGACGGTACGACCAAGCACTCGATCGGATACGCGCAGGGCCAGAAACACGGTCGCTGGGTCAAATGGGATGCCGATGGGACGAAGCGGTCCGACGTCGGTTGGCAGCGCGACAAGATGCACGGTGCCTTTCGCTACTGGTACGAGAGCGGCAAGCTGAGGTCGACCGGCACCTACGAGCAGGGCGAGCCGGTGGACGTATGGCGCCGCCTTCGCGACAACGAGAGCCTGGAGGCGCGCACCGCCTACCTGGGAGGCGAGGTCGGCACGGAGATCGCGACCTTCCACGAGAACGGTGGGCTCGCGACCCTCACCCGCGAACACGCGGGTGGGGGTCGGCTGAAGTTGCTCTTGGCCACCGATGACGGACGGCTGATTCCGCGCGACAAGCAAGCGTGCGCCCGCCACGGCGGCAAGTGGCTCCCGGGGCCTCACGACGACTGGTCCTATTGCGAGCTGCCGTCGCCCGAGCATCAGGCGCGCTGCGCGGCGGCGGGAACGTGCGCGATGCCCTGCCTCGTGGGGTCAGCATTGCCTCCGGGCGCAGAGTACGCCTGCACGTATCCGCTCGAAGGTCAGGATGACAGCTCGGACTGAACGACGCGCAGAGGCGGGTTCGAGGCTTGGCCGGCGTGTCTTCGCCGTTCTGC
>JACZVU010000064.1 GCA_022572485.1 Myxococcales bacterium | reverse complement strand
AGCGGATCTCGGATTGGCCGCCGTGGCGCTCTGGACCATCGGCTGCTTCGCGATCCACGGGGTGAGGTGGCTGCAGGCCTGGCTCGCCGTTCGGCGCAGCGGCCCGCTCTGCTCCTGGCTCGAAGACGCCAGCGCGGGCTGAGCGGGCCCTGGAGCCGCCCGCGCGTGCGTTCAAGAAGTGCTTCCGATCGCCCGAAAAACCAGCGATGGGCGCGGAAAAACGCCAGCGGCTGACCTTCTACCTGGTAATCCAACTGGGCACCGGAGAGGAGCAGGTCATCGTCTGGGATACCGTCGACATCTCCGTAGGCAGAATCGACAGCCAGGACATCGTGGTCGCGGAACCCGAGGTATCGCGCGAGCACGCGCTGTTTCGGCGCCGGGGCGAGGCTTGCGTGGTGGAAGACCTGAACACGGGGCTGGGAACGACCGTTGATGGAAAACCCATCAAAGTTCACGAGCTCCAACACGGAAACACCATCAAGATCGGAACACTCGAGATCAAATTCGGACAGACCACGGAACCGCTCACACGCGGGAAGAATGTGCGCTTCGCGTCCGAGCTCAAAGAGTTCGGCCTGTCGGCGCCCGAGGACGGTGCCGGCCGCACCATGCTCGGCTTCGACACCGAGGACGATCTTCTCCCGGCCACTCCATCATCGAGTGCATCTTTACCATGCGCCGTCACCGCGGATGGCACGGTCGAAATCGAAGCACCCGGCTCCGAAGCGCTCGATCTCGGAGTGGAGGAAATCGAAGTTCGCAACCTCGACCTCCATCTCGCCGAAGAGCTTCCCACCCCAAATGATTCCGCGATCGCTGAAGAACTCGCGATTACCACACCGACGCAGCCCGCGCTCGAGAAACGCACCGACAAGGCGAGCCAAGCCTCCAGGTCCGCCGCACCACTGGAGCCGCTGAAGGCCCGTGCGGCCGAAACGCCCTCCGCAGCGGCCGCTTCAAAGACCACCGCCAAGCTGGTACTCGAAGTCAAAGGGCCCGCCAAACAGGTCGAAGCCTTCCTGGAAGCGGTTCGCGACAAGCGCATCCAGCTGCCGCCGATCGAACTGCTCGTACGCGACATCTGACGCGCAGCCACGCGATCGAACGGCCGCATACGCGCCGCGGCCAATCGGCGGCCGTCAGGATCGCCAGCGGCAGAGCACCCCCAGACAGCTGACGCCCGCAAGCAGCATCACCCAGGCTCGAGGCTCCGGCACGAACTTGATTCGGAGGATGCCGATGCCGCCGGTTTCGAATTTGCAGCATGGCTGGAGCCAGCGCGTGATCACCGGAGTCACCAGCTGAATCGTCCCTCTGCCGCTGGTTGGCGTGCGGTTGTCATAGCCCTTTGCGTAGTGGGCGGTCTCGTGCGGGCCGCGACCCTTCGCGGTGACGGTGACCGAACCCGTTGTCCACGGGAAACGCGAACCGTACATATGCACCACGGAATCCCCGAAGAAGGGTGAGCACTCCCAGAAAGTCCCAGCACAATAACTCACTATATAGCCTCCGGTCACCACGCCGCCGGCTCGTGTACGCAGCGGCCCCGATCGCGTCGTAGCGCCAATTCCGGTAGCTGAGCGAGCAGTCTCCGGCGCGGTAGTAGCAGACCTTGTTCGTGAGCTGCCCGAGCATCCGCATCGTCCCGCCGAATTTCGCCGCCCCTGCTTGACGACGACCTTCGCAACCGTGTTCACACCCACCTTGTGGGGAAGACTGAAACTGCCCGGGCCTTGGCCCGGACCGAATACCCCTGCGCCGTTGCGAAGCGTCGCGTACGTGTAGCTGTAGACGTAGGGGTAGATGGCCTCGAACTCGCCAATTGCACCCGATCGAGCCGACCCCTGTGACTCCAATTTATCCGACCCCAATACGTAGATGCGAAGTCGCCTTGCCCGACCCGGACGCCGAAGGCATGGTTTTTCGGGGCTGGGGCGAAATTGAAACCACCCCTGCCGGTGCCCGTCGTGATAGCGGCCCACGTTCCGGCAACAGGGTTGCCCGCCTGGACCAGGCCCTTACCGCCCGGTGTGGCACCCGTGCTGAGCGCGGTGCAAAACGTGGTGTTGGGCTGACCACCAGAAGTGAAGAACACCGGATTCCGGTAGAGCGGCGGGATCGGGCGCTGCCGCGTGCCGCTCGTCTTTACAGTCGCCCTCTTGGCCGGGCGCGCGGTCGTTCCCATGCCCTGCCAGTTGGACCAGGGCGCGCAAAACGGAGTTTTTCCTTGCGGGGTTCCCCCCAACGGCGCCCAGTTGCCGCTGCCGTCCGTGGGCGTCGACTCGAACGGGCATCGGGGTTGATGCGGGTTGCACTGAATCCCCAGCGGGATTCCGTACGCCGAATAGTACTGCGACGCGCCCGTCCCGCCGGTGAGATCGTTGCCAAACGCCTTGACGGTCCACGAAGCCTCGAAGAGCTGGCTCCCGGCCTGCGCGGTCGCGGCGGATAACAGCAACGCGGTGAAGACGACGACCGATCGAGTGATCATGCTGAACGCCTCCTCGGAAGTGTAACCAGGCAGCTGGCTTCAGCAACCCGCATCGCCCACAGCTGTGGCTCTGGGATGGGCTCAATCCACAGAATGCCGATGCTCCCAGTCTCAAAGCTGCTGCGGGGCCGCAGCCAGCACATCCGCTCGGGCGCGAAGGACGCCGCAGACGCCATCCAGAAGCGCCTGATGTGGTAGGGTGGCCGCGGGTGCGAAGCCCTACTGCGATTGACCCTCTGCGAGGTCACGCGATGACAACCGAAGCGCTGAGCGCGAAACCGCGCGGCCCGAACTGGCTCGAAGGCCCTTTGCCCGACCTGTTGATCGGCGCCGGCGGCGCCTATCTGCTGAGCGTTCCGCTGATCTGGCTCGCGGCGAGCGGCGCGCTGGCGTCCGACTGGACGTTCACACCGATCTGGATCATCGCGATCCTGATCAACGGTCCGCACTACGGCGCCACGCTGCTGCGGGTCTACGAGCAACGCGAAGAGCGCCGCCGCTATGCGCTGTTTGCGGTCTGGGGAACGCTGCTGTTGGCGGCGATCTTCGTGTTGGGCTTGCACGAGCCCTACCTGGGCGCCCTGATCGTGACCGTTTATTTCAGCTGGGTGCCCTGGCACTTCGCGGGCCAGAACTACGGCGTCTCCTTGATGTTTCTGCGCCGCTCGGGGGTCGAGGTGCCTCCGCTCGCCAAGCGCCTCCTGCACGCGTCCTTCGTGCTGTCCTTCTTGCTCGCCTTGCTCGCGCTGCACATCGAAGGCTCGACGGGCCTGCACGCGCCCCCGCGAAGCGCGCTCTACACCGATCTGGCCCTGCTGCGGCTCGGCATTCCCCGCGTGATCGCGGGCAGCCTGATTCTCGCCTGCGGAGCCGGCTACCTGTTCAGCGTGATTGGCGCCCTCACCATCCTGCGTCGGCATGCGACCGCTCGTGAACTCCTTCCCGTGGGCTCACTGATTCTCTGCCAGGCACTCTGGTTCGTGCTGCCTTCGCTGCTCGATGTAACGCGGGCGGGCTCCGCTCGACCACTGGCCTTTGCGGCAATCTGGATTTCAGCCGCCCATTCAATGCAGTACCTCTGGGTTACGTTCCACTACGCGAAGCGAAGCGCGGCCGGCACGCGCCTGCGCGCGTTCTTGTGGAAGACGACACTCGCGGGGAACGCCGCGATCGTGGTACCGGGCATTCTCTTCGCGCCAATGCTGTTGGGCACCTCGCTGGCCTGGGAAGAGGGCCTCAGCACGCTGGTCTTTGCAATCGTCAACCTCCACCACTTCATGCTCGACGGAGCCGTCTGGAAGCTTCGAGACGGCAAGGTCGCGCGCGCGCTGTTGCAAGACGATGCGGAGGATCCGCAACCACCCAGCATCGGCCCGACGTCGCGCTGGCGCCGACCGTCTACCGTGCTGTGGGCGGTCTTTGCCGTCTGCCTCGCGGTCGAATTCGGCGAACTCACGCGCCATCAATCGCAGCAATGGGGCGCTCACCGCATCGCGAAGACGATGTTCGAAGCGCTCGCTTGGGCGGGCCGGGAACATTCGATTCAACGCGTTCGATTCGGTCGCGCGCTGCTCGAACAAGGAGATTACGAGGGCGCGCGCAGCGAATTCGAGAGGAGTGCGCGAAGTCGCCCAACGGTGGGCGCCTGGGGCGGATTGGGACGTGCCCTCGAGGGCGAACGCAACTTGTTGGGAGCCGCCGAGGCCTACGAAGCGGGCCTCGCGGTCGACCCCAACGACACCGCACTGCTCCGCAGCGCCGCAGCCACCCGATCCAAGCTCGGCGAGCACGCGCGCGCCGTCGAACTGTTCACCCAGGCGCTCGAACTGGAACCCAACAACCCGCTGAACCGCCGGATGCTGGAGAACGCGCAGCGCAACCTCGAACGCCCAGCCGAGCAGGACGCTCCGTAACCCGCCGCGGGCTGGATCCATCCAGAGGCGCTGCGCGACAAAGCGAGAGCGTGAAGAGTTCAGCCCCGCGGCGTGGTTCCGAACCTGTACAGACAAGCTCCGACAACCGCGAAGACTGCGCCCATAGGATCGGGACGAATGTGTCCTGGCCCGAGAAGCCGGCCTGCGCGACGCGGATGCGGTTGAGTTGAAAGAGAAGCCGGCCCGATCCTGCAAAGAAGAAGCGCAGGCAGCAGGGAAGCGACTCGGAAAGAGAGGATCGCCTATCGGCCTGGGAGAAAATCTTCATCGCTATCGCGGCTGAAAATGCCCGAGCTAGGTACGCGGAGGCTGCTAGGGAATAGGCGTAGGGTTGAGGTTATGGGAAAGTATGAATCTTTTTCTGGCGGCGGGATGCTGCATTGAGGTAGAAGAAACATCGCTGCCGGAGGCGTGAAAGCGATGCGAACAGGTTCCTTTTCCCATCTGCCGGAGTGCGCTCCTGTCGTGCGGACGGCGCTCATGTGTGCTTTCGCCGCGGCTGCGATCGTGCTCCCTCAACAAGGAGAAGCCATGGATAAAATGGTGCTCAATGCCAGTGCGTTCGAACCCAACGGGGCCATTCCCGCCAAATACACCTGCGAGGGAGAGGACGTGTCCCCAGTGCTCGCCTGGTCGGGCGTACCGAGCGGAACCAAGAGCCTCGCTCTCATCGTCGACGACCCGGACGCGCCCGATCCCGCGGCTCCCAAAATGACGTGGGTCCACTGGGTTCTGTACGACGTCCCGCCCTCGGCGCAGGGTTTGCCCGAGGCGATCGGGGCGAGCTCGCTGCCCCGTGGGACACGAGAAGGGCTCAACGATTGGAAGCGCACGGGCTACGGAGGACCGTGCCCACCGATCGGCCGTCACCGCTACTTCTTCAAGCTCTACGCGCTCGATACAGAGCTCGGCGATCTCGGCGAGCCTACGAAGGCGCAGCTCGAAAAGGCGATGGCGGGACACCTCCTCGGCGAGGCACAGCGGGTCGGCACGTACCAGAAGTCCGGGAAATAGAAGCGGCTGAAAGCGCTGCCCCTGCCAAAACGGCATCAAAGAGCGATCGGAGTGCACGGTACGTCCGGCCCCCACCTGCTCGTCGTGCAGGTCGGTTGTCAAGCCGCTCGCAATGGATGCCGAACCTCGCGGCGCGCACGCGGCATTTTCGGCCGGTCGTGACCGAGCCCATCGGAGGAGGCAAGACCCACAACCCCGACGGGATTTGACACTTCGTACGTTATCGGACGTCGCAAGGGAGTCTGATTCGTCGTATCCATCGCCTTGAAATCGACCTCACCAGCGACTCCTGCGACTGGAATGAGCGGAGACTGCTATCGTTGCGGCGTGTCCCGCAATCTCCGGCCCGGCCGACCGCGTCTGGGGGCCGCTTTACTCTGTGGATTGGCCGGCCTGACCTGTACCGCGAACATCCCGTCGCTGCGTGGCGAAGCGCAGATCGAACGCTCCGTGGTTCGGATCGTCAACCACTCGCAAAAGGCCGACTGGTACTCGCCGTGGACCAGCGCGCCGACCCAGACGAACGTGGGAAGCGGATTTGTCATCGACGGCGGGCTCATCATGACCAACGCGCACGTGGTGAGCGATGCTCGCATGTTGCTGCTGTATCTGTACGGAGACCCGACGCCTCACGAGGCGCGCGTGGCGAGCATTGCCCACGACTGTGACCTCGCATTGCTCGAGCCCGTCGAGGCGGGCCTGCTCGAAGGCATCCCCGCCCTGAAATTCGGAGCCCTTCCGCGGCTGGGATCTCTGGTGGAGACCTACGGCTACCCGACCGCTGGTCGACAGCTCTCGGCGACGCGCGGGGTGGTCTCTCGAATCGAAGTGAACCGGTACAGCCACTCGGGCCTGGACACCTACCTCACGGTTCAGACCGACGCCGCAATCAACCCCGGCAACAGCGGCGGTCCCGTGATTCGGAACGGGCGCGTCGTCGGCGTGGCCTTCCAATCCGTTTCCAAGCTCGAGAACGTCGGCTTCTTCATTCCCACCGAAATCATCCAGCACTTTCTCGGCGACCTGGCAGACGGCCGCTACGACGGCTTTCCCGAGATCGGGCTGTTGTGGTCAAAGCTCGAGAACCCCGCAGCGCGTCGCGCCGCGGGCCTCGAGGCGACGGCCTCCGGAGTTCGAGTGGACCTCGTCTTTCCGGGGAGCAGTGCGGACGGACACCTTCGAGAGAAGGACGTCCTCATCGAGGTGAACGGCCATGACATCGCCAACGACGGATCGGTGGCAGTGGCCGATCTCCGCCTGGCCTTCACGGCCATCGTAGACCAGCTACAGAGCGGCGAGACCGTGAGTCTCGGCGTCGTACGCGAGGGCCGACGCCTCGACCTCAAGTTCCCGATCGAGTCTCTGGCGGCGTTCGACTGTTACCGGGCTCCCTACGGCGAACTACCACGCTACTACGTGTACGCCGGCCTGGTCTTCGCCCCGCTGTGCAGCGGGGTGGTGGCAGCCCTCGGTGATACCGTCCAGACCCAGATCAGCTACGAGTACTCGTCGCGCGCCTTCGCCGAGCCGGAGCGTCTGAACAGCACCGTCGTGCTGCTTAGACGCCTGGATCACCCGGTCAACATCCACATGACCTGGTCCGGCCAGGCCGTTTTGGAACGCGTCAACGACAGGCCCATCCGCAGCTTGACGGACCTCGTCGAGGCGGTGGAGAGCAACCGCGAGGAATTCCACGTCTTCGAGTTCGCCTATTTCGGCCGATTCGAGGTGATGCGGCGCGAGGATGCGGATCGCGCCCATTCCGAGATCCTGGAGCAGTTCGGCGTTGTCGAGGATCGCCGCTTTTGAGAATCGGGAGTCTATCACTGCTGTTGGCGGCCTCGGTCTTGGGACCAACGGTGGCGCAATCCGCGCATGACGCACAAGTTGTGTCGCTCCGGGTGACCCATCAGTCCTTCGACGAACACCGACCCTGGACGAAGGGCACCCCGAGCACCCGGATCGGATCGGCCGTGGTGCTGGACCGCTCGCAGCTGATGACCAAGGCGAAGCTCATCCGTGACGCCATCCTAATCCAGGTGCAGAAAAACGGGAGTGCAGCGCGCGTTCCCGCGCGGGTCGTTCACGTCGATGCGGACATCGACCTGGCTCTGCTCGAGGTGGAGGAGCCCGGCTTCTTCGACGATCTAGAGGCCGTGCGATTTGCGAAGTCCGCGCCCGGCGAGGGGATCGTGTACTCGGCACGGTGGCAGAACCAGCAGTACGAGATCTCGAAGAGCCAGATCGCTGGAATCAACGTCCGCGAAAGCCCGTATGGGTCCATCACCCACGCCTTCCTCTTGTTGAACACCGACCTGTCGGGCGGCGGGTGGGCCGAGCCCGTCTTCTCCGACGGAAGGCTGGTCGGACTCAGCGTCTTGCAAGAAGGGCAGCTCGCCACAGTCATTCCCGTCGAGATCCTCTCCGCCTACGTCCGCGGAGCTCGCTCCGCCGACGACCCCGGTTTCGCATCGTTTCGACCGTACTGGCAATTCGGTCAGGATCCCGCACTCGCCGCCTATCTGGGATTGAAAGGCAAGCCGCGGGGAGTCGTACTCCGGTGGATACCCTGGGGGTCGACGGGCTGTGACGCGCTCGAGCCGTGGGATCTCATCCTCAGCGTGGAGGGTCTCGCTTTGGACGCGATGGGAAACTACGAGCATCCGCGCTACGGGCAGCTCGCGTTCCAGCACATCTTGGTAGACGGCCACCGGCCGGGCGATCTCGTCCGATTCCAGGTGCTTCGGGACGGCGAAATACTAGACCTCGACATCGAGCTGCGCCGCAACCCCGGCGCCGATTGGCTGATCCCGGATCGCCGCGACCAACCACCGCCCCCGTATCTCGTGGCGGGAGGGCTGGTGCTTCGCGAGCTCGACGGCAACTACCTGCGCGCCTGGGGCAACCCATGGCGCAAGAAGGCCCCAGCGAATCTCGTGCAACGCTACGACCGCGAGCGGGAGTCCCAGACCGCGGAACGCCGTCGCATCCTGTTGCTCTCGAAACTGCTTCCGGACCCCTACAACCTCGGCTATCACCCGCTGGCCAATCTGGCACTGGCAGAAATCAACGGCCGCAGCGTCGATAGCATTGCCGACGCGGACGAGGCATTTCGCCACGCCGTCGGCGGATTTCACCGACTGAAGTTCTACCGCGACGACCTGCACGGGGAGGTGGTGCTCGACGCCGCCGGCTTCGAAGAGTCGACCGCCCGGATCCTCGAGAACTACGACATCCCAGCTCGAATCCGACTTCGACCACCCGGCCGGGAACGCGTCACAGTCGAGTGCGACCCGCAGGCCCCTGAGTACCGGTGAGCGCGTTTCGTCCGGGAGCAGGGGTGTCAACCGTGGGCCCCCTTGCACTACGGCGGGCTCGGCTTGCTCGGGTAGACGGATACAGCCGGGTTGGACGACACTGACGGCCGAGAGTGAACCCTACAAGCGACCCCGTCCGAAGCCATCGGCCCCTTGTTTTCAAGCGATGATCGAATGGACCACCGGGGCAAGTTCAATTTGAACCGATCCAGCCCAGGCGGTCGAGGGTGCGGTGGATTCGTCGGCCTCGGACCGAAGGGCGACGAAGGCGTACTTTCGTACGCCAAAGGAGACCGCAGGGAGTAGCCGGCGAAGACGCCGTGCCATCGGCCGCCTGGTGGCGTCCCCAACGGGACTCGAACCCGTGTTGCCGCCTTGAAAGGGCGGAGTCCTAGGCCGCTAGACGATGGGGACGCACTCGGTGAGCGGCGGGAATATCGCGCAAAAGTCCGGCTCCCGCCCGCGCAGCAGCGGCGGGTCCGAGGTCATGAGTCGACTACTGTCCAGAGGTACCAGGCGCCCACCGAGCGGTAGGGGCGCCAGCGTTCGCCGAGGCTCGCGAGTTCGGCGGGCTTGGGAAGATCGTTGAGGTCGTAGACGATCTGCGCGCCCTTTCGCACCCCGTAGTCACCGACCGGGAGGACGTCGGTGCGGCCGAGCGAAAACATCAGCAGCATGTGGGCCGTCCACTCTCCGACGCCCCGGACCTGGGTGACGGCGTCGACGACTTCACGGTCCGGCATCTGGCGGAGCCGCCGGTTGCAGAGGGTGTTGTCGGCGAACGCGCGCGCGATGGCTTGGATCGCGGCGATCTTCTGGCGCGAGAGCCCGTCGGATCGCAGCTCGGCATCGGTCGCGGCCAACAGCCGTTCGGGCCGCGGGATCCGCCCCCCGAAGCGCGCCGTGACCCGCCCGAGGATGGCGCCCGCCGCGGAGCCGGCGAGCTGTTGGTAGACGACCGAACGAACCAGCGCTCGGTAGGGGTCCCCGCTGGCCTGGAGCCCGCAGGGGCCAACCCGCCGGATCACGGCCCCGAGCGCTGGATCGCGGCGCCGCAGGCTCCGGCGGGCGCGCTCGAGCAATTCGGGATCGATCTTGGGATGCATCGCGGCAGCATAACGCGTTGCGGGCCGGGGGCTTTTCGATCCAGCCGCAGGGCCGCGAAATCCCCGACCCCGAGCAGTCGTTTTTTTCGGCCGATCGCCGATAAGCAGCTAGAAGGGGTACGCGCACAATGAAGCAAGCGAAATCCGGCCCGGCCGGGCTCGATCCGAAGCGCATTTCGCGCTCGGAACCGCGGCCGCCGCTCGGTCTCGACGAACTGCTCGAAATCCTGCAGCGCCAAGAACTGCTGAGCGCGCAACAGGCCCAAGAGATCGAGGCGCGGGCCACGACGCTCCGCAGCCGCGTTCTCAAAGACCGCGTGGGATCGGTTCGCTCGCAGGCGGCAAACCGCTACGAGGTGACGCCGGTCGAGCTCGTGGCGGCCATCGCCTTCCCCCACCCCAAGCGGCCGCATGGCAAACTCGACGAAGATACGCTCGCAGAGGCGCTCGCCGTAGAGTCCGGCATCCCTTACCTGAAAATCGATCCACTGCGCATCGACAACGATCTCGTGGTCAAGACGCTCTCGCGCCCTTTCGCGCGACACCACGTGGTGATCCCCGTAGCGCGAGAGGGAGACACCCTCTGCCTGACGATCATCGACCCCTTCGACACGACCCTCCGTCAGACACTCGAAGATCTGATTCAGTCTCCCCTCACCTACGTCGTTGCGGCGAAGGCCGATATTCTCCAAGTGATCGATCGCGTCTACGGCTTTCGCGCCAAGGTTTCGCAGGCCGAGACGGAACTTGGCAGCAGCGGCAGCAGCGCCCTCGTGCAGCTCGTCGAAGTTCGAAGCAACGACGAACTCGCTTCCGATCAAAACGACGAGCACGTAATCGCCGCTGTCGACTACCTGCTCAACTACGCGTTCGAACAGCGCGCATCGGACATCCACCTCGAGCCGCGGCGCGACGATGCGGTGATCCGTTTTCGAATCGATGGCATCCTGCACGACATCGAAACGATTCCACTTTCGGTTCACGGCGCGATTACATCCCGCGTCAAGGTCCTCGCGGGTATGAATATCGCCGATCGGAGGCGCCCACAGGATGGTCGGATCAAGACCCAGCGCGCGCAGCGCGAAGTCGAGTTGCGCGTGTCGAGCATGGCGACCGCCTTCGGCGAAAAGATCGTCATCCGCGTATTCGATCCGAGTGTCTTGCTCGCCGACCTCCAGGATCTGGGTTTTAGCGTCGAGGAGCGCGAGCGTTATGAACGATGGATCACCTGCCCAAACGGGTTGATCCTCGTAACGGGCCCGACCGGCTCCGGCAAAACGACGACGCTCTACTCGACGCTGCGCTATCTCTCGGGGCCGGAAATCAACATCACGAGCGTCGAAGACCCGATCGAAATGATCGATCAGCGCTTCTGCCAGGTCCAGGTCAATCGGAAGATCGATGTGAGCTTCGCATCCGCGCTGCGCTCGATCCTGCGACAGGACCCCGACATCATCATGGTCGGCGAGATCCGCGACAAGGAAACCGCGAACATGGCCGTCCAGGCAGCCCTCACTGGGCACCTGGTCTTCTCGACGGTGCACACCCGAAACGCCGCGGGCGCGATCACGCGTCTGATCGAATTGGGGGTCGAGCGCTTCCTGCTCTCGAGCGTGATGCGCGGGATCGTCGCCCAACGTCTGATCCGTCGCATCTGTGAAAATTGCGCAGTAGAAAGCTACCTAAACCTGGATCAGGTCGCCGCGCTCGGCATCAAGGTTCCGATAGAAAGGCGCGACAACCTACGCGTTCGCTCGGGCGAAGGCTGCGTGTCCTGCCGCTATACGGGCCTCTACGGACGCACCGGCGTGTTCGAGATGCTCGACGTCGGGCGCCGCATCCGCACGCTCATCAACGAAGGCAAGAGCGCCAACGAAATCCACCATGCGGGTCGCATCGAGGGGATGGAGCCCCTGCGCGATGCCGCCGTACGAAAACTCGCAGACGGTGTCACGACGTTCGAAGAAATCGTTCGCGTCACGGCGGATACCGAATGAGCGCGGACTGTGCGGAAGAGCTCCAGCTGCTGATCCGCTCGGGCTGGAACCTAATCGCGCTCGAAAGCAGCGAGGAAGATCGCGCGCTCGCGCTCCTGCGCCGCCTCGCACAGGCAACGGAGCGCCGTTGCATCACCTGGACGCTCGCATCCGGGCTCGAAGTCAGCGAAGTCGATTCCAAGCCCAAGGAGCGCAAAATCAAGTTCGTAGAGGGTTCCGGCGCGGGCTCCTTGAACGAGGGCATGATCGGAATCGCTTCCTGCGAAGAAGCGGCGGTCTTCGTGCTGCTCGACGCCCACCGCCTACTCGACGACCCCATGGCGATACGCCGACTTCGCGATCTGCTCCCGCAGATCGCCGCACGCCGCCAAGTCATCATCCTGCTCGGACCCGTGCTGCATCTGCCCATCGAATTGCTGCGCGAAGCCGCGATCACGGAACTCCCACTGCCGAACGAAGGCGAACTTCTCTCGCTCTTCGAACGCCTCGCCGAACAACACGGAGACGCCGCTTCCGAAGACACCGAATCGAAGTCGCAACTCTTGCACGCGGCGGCGCGCAGTGGGCTCGGGCTCACCGGATCAGAGGCTGTACGCGTTTTTCGCAAAGCCTGTACGAAATCGCAGGGACTCAACGACGATGCGGTTGCGGAGATCGTGTGCGAGAAACGGCGCGCGCTCGGGCGCACGCCCGCGCTGAGCTTCCACCAATGCGACGCGGGACTCAACGATGTAGGAGGGCTCGGCGAACTCAAACTTTGGCTGCAAGAGCGGCGCCGGGCCTTCGGAAGCGAAGCGCGAGCGTTCGGCCTGCCCACTCCGCGAGGGTTGCTGCTGCTGGGCGTTCAGGGTTGCGGCAAATCCCTGTGTGCGAAGGCCGTCGCACGCGAGTGGCACTTCCCACTGCTGAGGCTCGACCTCGCGGCGACTTTTTCGAGTGAGACACAGAGCCCCGAGCACGCGATCCGCGAAGCCGTGCAGGTCGCAGAGTCGCTCGCGCCCGCGGTGCTCTGGATCGATGAAATCGAGAAGGGGTTCGCGGCATCGGAGTCGGACCCGAGCGCGAGCCGGGTATTCGGCTCATTCCTGACCTGGCTCTCCGAAAAAGACTCGCCGGTCTTCGTGGTCGCAACCGCAAACGACGTCACCGCACTGCCACCCGAACTGCTTCGGCGCGGGCGATTCGATGACCTCTTCTTCGTCGACCTGCCAACCGAGAATGAGCGAGCCGAGATTTTATCGATTCACCTCAGGCGCCGTGGTCGCGATCCGCTGCAATTTGGGTTGGCAGAACTGGCCGCCCAAGCGGCGCGCCTGAGCGGTGCCGAACTCGAACAGGCGGTTACCGCCGCGCTCTACGCGGCCT
>JACZVU010000063.1 GCA_022572485.1 Myxococcales bacterium | reverse complement strand
GCGGCGGAGTCCAAGCGGATCGGCCGCCACGGCGTGAGGGAGGAGCTGCTCGAGATGCACGCGGAATCGATCGGGCTCCCGCTCGATCGCCTCTACCTGCCGTCGGATTCGGGTCTTCCGTGCACGAACGAGCGCTTCGAGGAGTTGATGCGTGATACTTTGCAGCGGTACTGCGACGCGGGGGTGATGCGGGTCGCACACGGAGACCTCTTCCTCGAAGACCTTCGGGCCTATCGTGAAAAGAACCTGGCTCGCTTGGGGATGCGCGGGATCTTTCCGCTCTGGAAGCGCGACACGACGCAGCTGATCCAGACGTTCATCCGCTTGGGCTTCAAGGCCTATCTGTGCTGCGTCGAAGGCAAACTCGGTGCCTCCTTTGCGGGCCGCGCGATCGACGCGGCCCTGATCGACGACCTCCCCGAAGGCGTCGACCCCTGCGGTGAATACGGAGAGTTCCACTCCTTCGTTTACGATGGCCCGATCTTCCGAAAGCCTCTCGAAATCGTCGTAGGCGAAGTGGTGTGCCGCGATACCCGCTACTACGCGGATTTGTTGCCGGTGGGTTCGAGCTTTCCAAAAACAGAAATACCAGCTGTGGGGAGGGTCTAGCAGTGCGGTTGTCGACGTCCGGAGAAGCGCGATTTCACGCGCTTGTGTTCATCACGCTCGCGGCTCGATGACGCGGCTTCATCTCGTCGATGGGACCTTCGAACTGTTCCGCGCGCACTTCTCACCGCGGCCTGGCCACCGCGACGTTTCGGGCCGCGACGTCAAGGCTACGGTTGGGCTGGTGTCGTCGCTGCTCCAGCTCCTCGAAGATGAAGAAGAAGCGGTTTCTCACATCGCGGTCGCGTTCGACAATCCAGTCGAGTCTTTTCGCAACGATCTGTTCAGCGGCTACAAGACCGGAGAGGGCATGCCCGAGGAACTCGCCGCCCAATTCGACGACGCGGAACGCGCGACCGCGGCGCTTGGCGTGACCGTCTGGTCGATGGATCGCTTTGAGGCCGACGACGCGTTGGCGTCTGGTGCGGCGCGCTTTCGCGACCAGGTCGAGCAGGTTCGGCTGATGACGCCCGACAAGGACCTCGGACAGAGCCTTCGCGGTACGCGCGTCGTGCAGATCGATCGGATGCGCAAGAGGCTCACCAATGAGAATACGCTCCGTGAATTGCGCGGTGTGGGACCCGCGAGCATTCCCGACTGGCTCGGTCTGATGGGCGATTCCGCGGACGGCATTCCGGGCATTCCCGGCTTCGGCGCGAAGTCCGCAGCCGCGGTGCTGGCCCACTACGAGCGGATCGAAGCGATCCCGGAGGACGCCGCAGACTGGGAGGTCGCAGTGCGCGGCGCGAAGCGGCTCGCGAGAAACCTCGCCGCACGTCGCGAGGAAGCGCTGCTCTACAAGCGTCTTGCCACGCTCGCAGAGGACGCACCGATCAG
This sequence comes from Myxococcales bacterium, assembly GCA_022572485.1. Next base: position 11,978 of record JACZVU010000063.1, on the reverse strand, counting down.
CCGGAGCCTGGCTGAACTCGAATGGAACGGCGTGCCGCGAGGAGCGTTCGAGGATTTCTGCGCTGAAATGAACGCGGACCGACTTCGCTCTCGGCCGCGGCGCTGGGCGGACTGAAGGCCGTGCGCTCGGCCCGTTTTAGAGAGTCCCGCAGAATACCGCGACACCGGTTCCCGACGAGGATCGGTGTAACCTTATTCCGCGATCCTCTCTAGCCAGACACGATTGCCGCGATTGAACCGATGAGCAGCGCGCCATCGATGAACAGCGGGCTGAAGCGCTCGGTCGGCCGATAGCCGACGAGTGCGAGTAGGGTCGCGAGGGGAATCGCAACGAGAGCGTTGGAAGGGGAGGGCGCGAGCGCGCCGATCAGCACTCCGATGGCCGCGCAAACGCGCGCGACCTGAAGCGCACAGCGCCGCTCGACTCGATCGACACGCGCTCCTTCGTCGCGAATGTTGAAAGCGATGACATTTGCGACCATGCTTACCGCAAGGATCGATGCGACCCACTGGACGCTCTGCGCGTCCGGAGCGAGCACCGCGGGCAGCCCGAACCCGACGCAGGTCCAAGCTGCCGCGATGTAGGCGATCTTGGCGTTCTCGAAGCGCTTGAGGCGTCGATGGAAGAGTCCGACTCCCAGCACTGGCAGCAGCATGGCCGCGGCTGGCCATCCCGCGCGCGCTCCGAAGTAGAGCGAGGCTGCCGCAGCCGCGCCGGCGAGGCCGATGAGCCGGCCCTCGTGCTCAGCGATGAACGCGCTGCGATCCCGCGAAGTGTGGCGGTCGCGATGCAGGTCGCGCAGGCGATCGATGTTGTAGACCATCAGGGTTCCCGAGAAGGCGAGCCCCACCGCTTCTGGGCGGATGGCGGTTTCCATCGCGCGAGAAGCCGCCGCGACGAGAGCGCCTGCAGCTGCCGCCATCCAGAGGTTGGAAAAGAGGAGCGTGTCGATCAGCGACCGCGGCATCGACGTCATGGCAACCGCAGGCCTTCGCATTGCGGACGGAGAACCTTGCAACACGGATGATGCGCTGCGGAGACTTTCTCCAGCAGCGAGATCGTAGTCAGCTCGGATCTCCCAGTTCGGCCGATCGAAGCCGAAGCGCGTTGGTGATCACGGAGACGGAACTCAAGCTCATTGCAGCGGCCGCGACCATCGGGTTCAGCGTGATCCCGAAGGCCGGGAACAGCACGCCTGCTGCGATCGGTATCCCGAGTCCGTTGTAGACGAAGGCGAAGAAGAGATTCTGGCGGATATTGCGCATCACGGCGCGGCTTAGCGCGATGGCTTTTCCGACTGCGCGCAGATCGCCGGTGAGGAGTGTGATGCTGGCGCTCTCGATCGCGACGTCTGTCCCGGTTCCCATCGCGATGCCCACGTGGGCGGCGGCCAGTGCGGGTGCATCGTTGATGCCGTCACCAGCCATGGCAACGCAGCGCCCCGCCTCGCGCAATGCGAGGATGCGGTCGTGTTTGTCTCGCGGTGAGAGGCCGGCTGCGAACTCGTCGATTCCGAGGCGCCTTGCGACCGACTCTGCGACGCGTTCGTCGTCTCCCGTGAGCATGACAATGCGCACCCCGAGCGCGTGTAGCCGTTTGAGAGCGGCTGGCGTCTCCGCTTTGATGGGGTCCGAAACCGCGAGGATCGCCTCGAGCTCGCCGTCTATTGCCAGGTAGATCACGGAGTGTCCGTCGGCTTGGAGTTCAGCGGCTTCCCGATCGAGGGTTGCGAGGTTTCGAACGCCGCGGTTGTCCATGAAAGAGCGTTTTCCGACCGCGACCCGGTGGTTTCCGGCCTCGCCGGTCACGCCACCACCCACCTCAGCTTCGAAGTTCCGGGCCTCTTCGAGCGAAAGATTCCGCAATGTGGCTTCGTCGACCACGGCGCTTGCGAGTGGATGCTCGCTGTAGCGCTCGATCGAAGCGGCCAGACGCAAAGCGTTGTCTTCCGTTAGGTTGCCTCTCGCGATCAAGCGCGTGAGCTTCGGGCGCCCCTGGGTGAGGGTCCCCGTCTTGTCGACTACGAGAGTGTCGATCCCGCGCAATGTTTCGAGGGATTCCGCGTCCTTGAACAGCACGCCATCCCGAGCGCCGCGGCCGATGCCAACGGTGATCGAAATCGGGGTGGCGAGCCCCAGCGCACAGGGGCACGCAATGATCAAGACCGCGACCGCGGCCACGAAGGCGTGTGCGAGTCGGGGCTCGGGGCCGAGTGCAGCCCAGGCCGCAAACGCCACCACCGCGCTCAGCATGACGGCGGGCACGAATCGCGCCGACACCGCATCGACTTGCCGTTGGATGGGTGCGCGGCTGCGTTGGGCTTCCCCTACCATGGCCACGATCTGCGCGAGTACCGTCTCGGATCCGACGCGTTCGGCGCGCATTCGAAATGCGCCGGTTTGGTTCACGGTGCCTCCGATGACTGGGTCTCCATCACCCACCTGCCGGGGGATCGGCTCGCCGGAAATCATCGATTCGTCCACGTTGCTGTGTCCCGCGGTGATCCGACCGTCTACGGGAACCTTGTCGCCGGGCCGCACGCTCAGCAGATCCCCCGGCTTCACTTCGGATAGCGGAACGTCCAGCTCTCGATCGCCGCGGAGCACCCGCGCGGTCGGCGGCGTCAACGCGAGCAGTTTGCGAATCGCGCTTCCCGTGCGTCGATGCGCGCGGAGTTCGAGAACCTGCCCCACGAGCACGAGCGTGATGATCACCGCGGACGCCTCGAAATAGAGTGCGACCCGGCCTGCCTGCTGAAGCGATTCCGGAAATACGCCGGGTGCGAAGATCGCGAGGGCGCTGTAGAGATAGGCAGCCCCGGTGCCGATCGAAATCAGCGTGAACATGTTGAGGTTCCAGCTCGGGATCGAGCGCACTCCGCGCTGGAAGAACGGGGCGCCCGCCCAGAGCACCACGGGAGTCGCCAGTGCGAACTCGATCCAATCGCTCACGTCGACCGAAATCCAGCGCTGAATCGGTAGGCCGAGCATCGGGCCCATCGAGATCGCAAACAGCGGAGCCGTCAACAGCGCGGCAATCGCGAGTCGACGTGACATGTCGCGCAGCTCGCCGTTTCCGTCCGCTTCCAGCGCCCCCGGGTCCAGCGCGGACGCGACGAGCGCCATCCCGCAGCGCGGACAAGAGCCGGATTGATCGCTTTCGACCCCTTCGCACATGGGGCAGTAGTAGGCGGCGCGCGCGTGCGCAGTGGGTGGCGGCGGCGCCAGGCCCAGGAATTTTCGGCGGCAGTGCTCGCCGCAGAAGTAAAAGGTCTCGCCGTCGCGTACAGCGCTGCGGGCCGTTGCCTCGTCTACTTGCATCTGGCAGATCGGATCGGTGGTGATGCTCGTTCCTCCCGGGGGCCCGTTCAGAGTATAGTCGTCCGCGCCCGTAGGCGGGGATCTCGAAGGGGGGTGGAGTGGCGCGGATCGGAATCTGTTTCGTCTGCTCGGGCAACATCTGTCGCTCGCCGACCGCCGAGGGGATCATGAAACACCTCGTCGAGGAGGCGCGTCTCGGCGATCGCTTTCACATCGAGAGTGCCGGGACCTCCGCGCATTTCGAGGGCGGTCCGCGAGATCGGCGCAGCGAGTCGACGGCCAACAGCCGCGGAATTTCACTCGAGGGAAGGGCGCGACTGTTTCGGCGCGAGGACTTTGCGCGTTTCGATTACGTGCTTGCAATAGACGAGCGCAATCGCGCGGATCTCGTGGCGCTCGCAGAGTGCGCGGAAGATCGCGCGAAGGTCCAGTTGTTGAGAAGCTTCGATCTCAACGCGTCGGAAGCTTCGGTTCCGGATCCTTACTTTGGCGGGGAGCGGGGTTTCGAGGAAGTGTTTGAGAGCTGCGAGGCGGCCTGCCGCGGCCTGCTGGCCGAGCTGCTCGGGCGGCTGGAGAGGATCGCGGAATAGGATTACAACGATCCTCGTCGGGAACGGGTGTCACCGTATTCGGCAGGGCTCCCTGGCCGGTTGTTGAGATCAACGCGCACCGCGCGACGGCAGGCGCTCTGCAGTCGCCGCTAAACGAGCAGATCCCTGAGCAGGGCGAGATTCTCGCGCTCTTCCGGTGCGATCTTGCCATCAGAGGCGATCACGCCCTCGATCGAGTCGAGGAAGAGCCTGCGCTGTGTCAATGGGATCCGCGTCGGGTCGACAGACTCCGGCTTCGGGGGAACCACCAGCCAATTTTCGACCTTCGATCGATCCTCGTCGTTGAGCTCCAACGATCGGACGATGTGATCGACGAAGGTTCGCTCCTCGGGGCGGATTTCGAGATCCGCCCACGCGAACGAACAGACGAATTTCATCAGCCGAAGTTGGTCCTCGCGGTTGAGCCGCTCCAGGGTCCGGGTCTCCATCTGACGCCCAGCATATACGAAAGCGCGCTGCGCAGATCGACTATTCCGGAGCGCCCGGGTTGCGCAGCCGTTGCCGGTCGCCGAATCGGCCCACCCCGATTCGGCGTGCGGACCGAAGCCATCCCGATCTCGATCAGCGAAATTCCCACACTGGACCTTCTCAAGCGAATCAGGGTCATCCATGCACGCCTCTACTCGGCGCAGTGGCCCTGGAAGTGTGGGTCCTCCCGGCCCATGATCCGCTTTTTTGGCTGTGCCCGCGAAATCGAGATAAAACCGATCTGTCCAAACTTGGCTGGCGGCGGACACCCCGCTGCCGAAGTGAAGCCTTGCAAACCCTCGTCGATGCAAGCAATATCGCGCGCGGAGGATTGGAAGATGCCCGAACGCCACGAGTCGAACCTGCCCGGCCAGTTTCCGCCGCACGTCCCGCTGACCGACTACTACCCAAAGCCGATCGACCGGCAGGACTACGTGCAGGATCTGTTCACCAAGTCGGCGCATCACTACGACACGATCGAGAAGATCTTCCTAAACGGCGGTGTCTACTACCGCCGCATGTCGCTCAAGTTCAACGGCCTGAAGCCCGGCATGAAGGTGCTCGACGTAGCGGTTGGAACCGCTGCTGTGTCGATGGGTGCGGTGAAGATCGTCGGCGCGCAAGGCCGCGTCTTCGGCGTCGATCCGAATCTGAGCATGCTGCGCGAGGCGCGCAAGAAGGTGGACATCCCGCTCTCGCGCGGCGTCGCCCAGGCTCTGCCCTTCAAGAGCGGGTTCTTCGACTTCGTGACCATGGGGATCGCGCTGCGGCACGTCTCGGACTTGAAGGCCGCGTTTGGCGAGTACTGCCGCGTGCTCAAGCCCGGCGGCACCCTGTGGATCCTCGAGAGCCATGTCCCACGGAAAGGAATCGGGCATGAGCTCACGAAGTTCGTGTGGGCCAAGGTCATCCCGGGCCTCACCTACCTGGTCACGCGGAGCCGAGATGCCAAGGAGCTGATGGACTATTACTGGGACACCATCGACCAGTGCGTTGAACCCAAGCAAGTGGTCGACGCCATGCGCGCCGGCGGCTTCGACTCCGCGCGCTCGAAGGTCGTGGTGCCCGGTGCCTTCTGCGAGTACATCGGGATGAAGGCCGAGTAGAAAATAGGAACCCGTAAGGCCAAGAAACTCATGGATAACCAGGAAGTAGCCCGTCGGGGGTTATTCCAGGCAGTGCGCAGCACATTCCAGAGATGTTCGCAGGAATCGACATGGACGCGTTTCAACAGGAACTCGCACGCGAGATCAAGCGCCGCCGCACCTTTGCGATCATCTCCCATCCGGACGCGGGGAAAACGACCCTGACCGAGAAGCTGCTGCTCTTCGGGGGCGTGCTGCGCGAGGCGGGTGCCGTTCGGGCCCGGAAGGCCTCACGCTACGCGACCAGCGACTGGCTCGAACTCGAGAAGCAGCGCGGGATCTCCGTCAGCAGCTCCGTGATGCACTTCGAGTACGCGGGTCATCGGGTGAACATCCTCGACACGCCCGGCCACAAGGACTTCAGCGAAGACACCTATCGGACGCTGCTCGCGGCCGACAGCGCGGTGATGCTGATCGACGCAGGCAAGGGCGTCGAGGCGCAGACCCGCAAGCTCTTCGCGGTGTGCCGGATGAGTGGGATCCCGATCTTCACCTTCATCAACAAGATGGACCGGCTCGGGCGGGATCCATTCGAGCTGTTGACCGAAATCGAAGCAGTGCTCGGGATCGACGCGGTTCCGCTCAACTGGCCGATCGGAGCGGGCAGCGAGTTTCGCGGTGTATACGACCGCCAGGCGCAGAAGCTCTTGCTCTTCTCCGGCGGCAAGCACGGCACCGCGCGGGTCGAGCAGAGCGAAATCGAGGGTTCAGTCGACGCGATCGCGGTGCGCGACGCGATGGGCAGCGCGGCGCCCGAAGTGCGCGACGCGCTCGAGCTGCTCGATGGCGCTGGCGAGTCGTTCGACCCCACCCGGGTTCGCGCGGGCGCGCAGACGCCGGTTTTTTTCGGGAGTGCGCTGACCAACTTCGGTGTCCTGCCATTCCTCGAGCGCTTTCTCGAAATTGCGCCGTGCCCCGGGGTGCGCGATTCCAGTGAAGGGCCGATCGATCCGGCCGGGTCGGGTTTCTCGGGCTTCGTGTTCAAGATCCAGGCGAACATGGATCCCGATCACCGTGACCGCGTTGCGTTTCTGCGCGTGTGTTCGGGCCGCTTCGCCAAGGAAGACGGCGCGACTCATGTGCGAACGGGCAAGAAGGTTCGGCTCTCGAAATCATCGCTCGTTCAAGCGCGCGATCGAGAGAGCGTGGATATCGCCTATCCGGGGGACATCGTCGGCTTGTTCGACCCGGGGATCTATCGGATCGGCGATACGCTCTCTTCGGAAGGTTCCTTCGAGTTCGCGGGAATTCCAAGCTTTTCGCCCGAGCATTTCGTGCGCGTTGAAGTTGCAGAGGTGCTCAATCGCAAGAGCCTGAGCAAAGGACTCGATCAACTCGCGCAGGAGGGCGCCGTGCAGCTGTTTACCGAACCGGGTGCGGGTACGGCCGTGCCGATCCTCGGCGCGGTCGGGCCGCTGCAATTTGATGTTCTGCAGCACCGAATGGCGACGGAGTACAAGGTTGTGCTCAAGCTGACTCCGCTGCCCTATCGGATTGCGCGCTGGCTCGGCCCCGATACGGACATGGATTTATTTCGCTTCTCGGAAAGCAAGATTCTCGAGGATCGCGACGGTCACGCAGTCGTACTCGCAAAGAGTCCGTGGTATCTCGAGCGCCTCCAGGAGAAGCACCCGGAGCTCGTGCTGAGCCCGACCGCAATCCATTCGTAGATTCAGCGGAGATTCCCGCATTCGATCGCGCCTCGGATCGGGTCGTCGCGGTCCAGAGGGTTGGTGCAGCTGCCGGTGAAATCGTTCAGGGATTTACGGTCGCGTTACAGTGCGGAGCCAGCAAGGCGCAATTCGACGCCACCATCGGGATCCATCCGGCTTCCGCCGAAGAGTTCGTCACGATGCGCGATCCCGTTTCGCGCGAATTGCAGCCTGCGCCCCGGCTGGGGGTCCGCTCGCGCGATTCGCGGCATCGGGCGTGGATTTGAGGGCGCTGTTTTTGCGGAGATGCTCGATGACATCGTGCGCCTCGGCTCGTTCGTGTTTCAGAAACCCCGCCACCGCCCGGGCGAGTCGCGGCTCCGCGAGGTAGTGCAGGCTGTAGGTGGGCTGCGGGTCGAAGCCGCGCAAGAATTTGTAATCACCGCCCGCGCCCGGCTCGAATCGCTCGATTCCCGCCGCGATGCAGTGCTCGATGGCCGCGTAGTAGCAGACGTTGAAATGAAGGTATCGCGCGTTTCGCAGGGCTCCCCAATAGCGACCGTAAAGGACATTTCCTTTGATCACGTTGGTCGTACCCGCGATGACCTCGCGGTCCTTTCGGGCGATCACCAGGCAGAGCCGGTGCTTGAAGCGGTCTCGAAGCAGCTCGAAAAAGCGGAGATTGAGGTACTGGCGCCCCCAGGTATGATTCTCGATCGTGGCGAGGTAACATGCGAACATGGTCTCGAAGAGATCGTCGGGTATCGCATTGCCGGTCTGTATTTCAATCGAAATCCCCTGCCGCTCCATCTCTCGGCGTTCGCGCTTGATCTGGTTGCGACGCTTGCTGCGAAACTGTTCGAGGTAATCGTCGAAGGTCCGATAGTTGGCATTCTGCCAGTGATATTGAAAGCCGACGCGAAGCATGTAGGCGTTGTCGTCAATGCCGGCGTCACCAGGGTGACCGGCGAGTACCGTGGCTTCGTGTTCTCTGCAGAAGTTGATGTGAACGCCCGACATCTCGCCGTTGCGGCAGGTTTCGCGCAGTGTCGAGCCGAGCTGCCGGATCGTCTCGTTGCGGTCGACGCCGGGTGCGATCAAGAATCGCGCACCGGCCACGGGCGTGAAAGGAACCCCCACGAGCAGCTTCGGGTAGTATCGGATGCCCGCGCGTGCAGCGGCCTCGGCCCACGAAAAATCGAAGACGAATTCGCCTTCACTGTGGGATTTGAGGTAGACGGGGCAGGCGGCGACCAGGCGCCCACCGTCCCGGGCGAGCAGCGGTCTCGGCAACCAACCGCTCCTGTCGCCGACTGCACCGGAGTCTTCGAGCGAGGCGAGCCAATCCCATTCGAGAAACGGCGACTCTTCGCCCACGAGGTCGTTCCATTCGTCGCGCGCGATACGGTTGACGCCCTCTGCCCATTCGATACTCAGCACGCTTTCAGTGTAGACCGTCTCGTCGTTTCTGATCGAATTTGCGATTACGGGCTTCCGGATCCGACGCTATCTTCCGGGAATGCCGAAGGAAACGATTCGGCCCGGGGGCGGGAATGGCCCGCCGGATTCCGGGGATCCGCAGCGCGAGGGCGGCGTTGCCGTCCGGACGCGCCGCAAGGTCGCACGACCCGAGCGGTTCAAGGTTCTACTCTACAACGACGACTACACACCCATGGAATTCGTGGTGAGAATCCTCGAGAGCATCTTTGGCAAGGGGCCTTCCGCGGCCACCCAGATCATGCTCCAGGTCCACAACGCGGGCCTGGGGGTCGCTGGCGTTTACGTGCTCGAGGTCGCAGAGACCAAGCTCGTCGCGGTACACAGCATGGCCGAGCGCCAGGGCTACCCCTTGCGCACCGGAATCGAAAAGGAGTGATCGGCGGCGCATGAGTCAGATCGGCAAAGAACTCCAGTTGATGCTCCAGGCCGCCTACCGAGAATCCGCGACGCGGCGGCACGCCTACCTGACCGTCGAGCATCTGCTCTACGCGCTGCTTCACGACACGCGCGGTGTGGAGATTCTCCAGCATTCGGGAGCTCAGCTTCCCGCTCTCAAGTCCGCGCTCGACCGGTTCTTTGCCGAGGATCTCGAGACGGTTCCCGGCGATGAAGCCTACGACACGCAGCAGACCCTCGCCTTCCACCGGGTGCTCCAACACGCCGCCTCCCATTGTGAGAGCGCGGAGAAAGAAGAAGTCGACGCGGGTGACCTGCTGGCTGCGCTCTTCCAAGAGCCCGACTCCTTCGCGATCAACCTACTGCGATCTCAGGGTGTCTCGCGCCTGGACATGCTTCAGTACATCTCTCATGGGATTTCGAAGCTTTCCGACTCTGGAGCCCAGGGAGGCCCGACGCCTGCGGGAATCGAGTCGGGCATCGGCGATACCGCCGAGCTGCCGGCCGATCCGATTGCGGCGTTTTCGACGAATCTCTCCGAACTTGCCGCCGCAAACAAGCTCGATCCCCTGATCGGCCGGGGAGCCGAGCTCGATCGCACGGTCCAAATCCTCGCGCGGCGGCGCAAGAACAACCCAATCTTCGTCGGCGAGAGCGGCGTGGGAAAGACGGCGCTTGCCGAGGGGCTGGCGCTGCGGATCCACGAGGGCCGTGTCCCCGAAGACCTGCAGCGCGCCGAGATCTTTGCGCTCGATCTCGGTTCGCTCGTCGCTGGAACCCGCTATCGGGGCGATTTCGAGGCGCGCTTCAAGGCTTTCACGGCGGCGCTCGGCGAGCGCGAGTGCCCGATTCTGTTCATCGATGAGATACACATGATTTTGGGCGCGGGTTCCGCACAGGGAGCGGCAGTCGATGCTTCGAGCCTGCTCAAACCGCTGCTCGCCCAGGGGGCGCTGCGCTGTATCGGCGCCACCACCTATCAAGAGTTCCGGCATTTCGAGCGCGATCGCGCGCTTGCAAGGCGTTTTCAAAAGGTGGACATTCGAGAGCCGAGCGTGGACGAAGCGATTCGGATCCTCCAAGGACTCGCGCCGCGTTACGAGGAACACCACGGCGTCCATTACACCGGGCCGTCCCTGAAGAGCGCGGTCGAGCTGTCGAGTCGGCACCTGGGCGAACACTTCTTGCCCGACAAGGCGATCGACGTCATGGACGAGAGCGGTGCGGCTGTGCGGCTGAACCCCGCGGGCAAAAAGCGCAAGACGGTTGCCGTGCGCGACATTGAGCAGGTGATTTCACGGATGGCCAACATCCCGACGCTGCGCGCGAGCGGCTCCGACCGGGATCGACTTGCGAACTTCGAGGCCGAACTCAAAGGTGTCGTCTTTGGCCAGGATCCTGCGATCGAGACGGTCGTGCGCGCCGTCAAACGCGGGCGTGCGGGCCTCTCGGGTGCCGATCGCCCGCTGGGTAGCTTTTTGTTCACGGGCCCCACCGGTGTCGGCAAGACCGAACTTTCGAAGCAATTGGCCCAGGTTCTCGGTGTTCCGTTCTTGCGCTTCGACATGAGCGAGTACATGGAGAAGCACGCGGTGTCCCGCCTGATCGGAGCCCCGCCGGGTTACGTCGGTTACGACCAGGGCGGGCTGCTCGTCGAGCGCATTCGCAAAAGCCCCTACACGGTTTTGTTGCTTGACGAGATCGAGAAGGCCCACCAAGATCTGTTCGACATTCTGCTGCAGGTGATGGATCGTGCCACGCTGACCGACAACCAGGGTCGCGAGGCTGATTTTCGCCATGTGACGCTGATCATGACCTCCAACGCAGGCGCTCGAGAGATGAGCACCCAGGGCATCGGCTTCGGGGCGGGGCGCGCGGGCGATGGCGCCAAGGAGATCGAGCGGCTCTTCAATCCCGAATTTCGCAACCGGCTGGACGAGATCGTACACTTTTCGCCGCTCGCGCCCGAGGCCATCAGACGGGTGGTGGACAAATTTGTCAGGGAAGTCGCCGAGCAGCTGTCCGAACGAAAAGTCGAGATCGAGTTGACGGAGGCCGCGCGCAGCTGGTTGGCCGAAAAGGGCTACGACCCCGACTTCGGTGCGCGCCCGCTAACGCGGCTCATCCAAGTCGAACTCAAAGATCGCCTCGTCGACGACCTGCTCTTCGGCGATCTCAGCACGGGCGGGCGCGTGCGGGTCGACCGGGATGACGCAGGGTTGACCTTCGACATCCAGTCGCGGAGTTGAAGCATCGGCTTCGGGATTGTAGGAGAGAAGGCATCTCAACGAAGCGCCTTCGGTAGCTGGAAGCCCGCGCCCTCATCGACGGACGGGAGCGCGCTTCAGCGCAGCGCCGCCGGCAACTGGAAGGCCACGCCCTCGTCAACGAGCGGTAAGGAATCGATCGAGAAGTCTCCATCGGCGAACTGCTCGAGGCGTTCGATCACCTCGGTGACCAGGATTTCCGGGGCGGATGCACCCGCAGTAACGCCAACACACGACACTCCCTCGACCCAGGCCGGATCGAGTTGGTCCGCGGTTTCCACGAGATACGAGCGCGCGCCGAGTTTCTCGGCGAGTTCGACCAGGCGGTTGCTGTTGGAGGACGCCGGTGCGCCCACCACGATGACCACCGCAGCCTCCTGGGAGAGCTTCTTGACCGCATCCTGGCGATTCTGGGTCGCGTAGCAGATATCGTCTTTGCGGGGCAGCGTGATTTTCGGAAAGCGATCCCGCAGCGCGTCCATGATCTCCCGGGTGTCATCGACCGAGAGCGTGGTCTGGGTGACGCAACCGAGCCGATTCGGATCGCGCACCTCCAGGGTCTGAACGTCTTCCACGGATTGGACCAACTGCATGCGGTCTCCTCCGTGTCCGAGGGTT
>JACZVU010000062.1 GCA_022572485.1 Myxococcales bacterium | reverse complement strand
GGACGGAAGCGATGGCGGTTATCAACTCGAATGTTGGGTCTATTCGCGAACGGGTGAGCCCTGCGCCCGCTGCGGTGAGGCGATCCGCCGAATCGTCCTCGGTCAGCGGAGCGCCCACTACTGCCCGGCCTGCCAGAAATAGCGATGCTCAGCCTCACTGAGCTGCGTCGCGCGGCAAACTTGCTCGATGCGCAGATTTCGGGCCATCGGATTCAGGGCATCTTGCAACCGGATGCCACGAGCGTCGTTCTGACCACCTACGGTGGCGGGGCGGTGGGTCGCTGCCACTTCCGCTTCTCGTGTCGGCGGGGTTGCGCACGGGTTTCGCGGCTGGAGGCGCCGCCTCGTTCGATGCCGCGCCCGCCCGCGTTTGTCCAGTATTTGCGCTCACACACGAGCGGTGCGAGGCTCGGTGGCGTCCGCCTGATCGCCGCCGACCGGCAGCTTGCACTGCGCCTGCGCACCGACGAAGGGGACTTCGATCTGCTCCTCGCGATCTTCGGCGCCCGCAGTAACCTCTACCTTCTCAGCGCGGATGGATCGATCGTCGCGTCCCTGCGGCCGCTGAGCGAAACCCGACCAGAGCTGAAAATCGGGGACCCATGGCGCTCGCCGGAGCCCAAGCCTCACGGGCCTGACGAAGACCGTTTCGAAGCGGTACCCGACGATCGATTTCTGTTCGCGATCGAGGCGATGTACACGGAGGTCGAGCGAGCCGGGGAAGTCGACGAATGGCGCCGGCGCATCGAGCGCGCGCTTCAGAAAGAAGCGAAGTCGCTGGATCGCAAACTCGTAAAGCTCGAAGCAAGCCTCGAAGAAGCGCGAACGATGAGCCAACTGGAGCGCGAAGGCGAGTTGTTGAAGAGCGTTCTCTCTCAGGTAAAGCGTGGAGATTCCGAAATCATCGCCACGGATTTCAAAACCGGAGAACCCGTCGCGATTGCGCTCGACCCGAAACGGACACCGGCAGAGAATCTGGAGTGGCTGTTCAAGCGCTATCACAAGGCGCTGAGAAGCCTCGCCAAAGCCGGCTCTCGCCACGCCGATGTGCGAGCATCGAGAGCCGATCTCCAAAACTGGATCGATCGCTTTCGATCACTCGACGCGGAACCCAACGCGGGCCACGAGGCTCTCGGAGAATTCGCCGAACAGCCCGCGATCCGGAAGCTCGTCGAAAAATACGCGCCTACGCAGCGCTCTGCGTCGAGCGCGCCGACGGAGCGAAAGCTCGGCAAACACAGCGTTCCCAATCGACTGATGCCGCGCCGCTACCGCACCGCTGGAGAACTGGAGATCTGGGTCGGGCGCAGTGCCGCCGGAAACGACCATCTGTCCGTGCGTCTGGCCCGGGGCCGAGATCTCTTTTTTCACCTCGACGGAGCACCGGGAAGCCACGTCATCCTGTGCACCGGAGGCCGCACCGACCCGCCCTCCGAGGCGGTGTTGGACGCCTGCGAACTCGCCGTGCACTTCTCGAAAGCCAAGAATGCGAGTCGCGCGGACGTCCACGTGGTCCCCATCGCAAATGTTCGCAAGCCGAAGGGGGCCAAACCGGGTCTGGTCACCGTTCATGGAGGCAAGACGATCCATCTGCGACGTACAGAGGCTCGGTTGAAGCGGACCCTCGCGGCGCGGATCGACGATTGATTTCGATTGGCGGGCAGGATGCGGTCGAACTCGAACGCTCAGTCGAGCTCATGCTGCATCGACGAGGACCTTGAGTTGGCCGGGCTCCCCTGCGCGCCGGAGGGCTTCGTCGCAATTCGCCAATGAGGTGCGATGGGAAATGAGCGACGCGACGTCGATGCTTCCCGTTTCGAGGGCTCGCAGAGCCGGTGGAAACGGACCGCAGCGAGACCCGACGACGCGAATTTCATTGACCACCAGGGTTGATAAATCCAATCGGGCCTTGGTGGCGGTCGTGCTCTTGAGCACGACGGTGCCTCTCGGTCGAGTGGCGGACAGGGCTTTTTGCAGACCTCCAATCGAACCCGTGGCGTCGACGACCAGCGGATAGAGCGTGGGATTCCAGTCTCGCTCTTGCACGGTCTGGATGTCGCGCCGCGCGAGAATTTCGAGGTTCTCCGGGTGGTGGCCCACGACCAGGACCTGGGCACCCGCTTGACGCAGAACCTGCGCGACGAGCAATCCGAGTTTGCCGTCGCCCAACACCAGACATTCCTGGTTGGGCATGACGTGAACCTGTTCGAGCACCTCGTAGGCGGCGGCGAGAGGCTCCGCGAAGACCGCCACGTCGTCGGAGACGCTCTCTGGAACGGTGTGCAGATTCGAAATCGGCACGTTGGTGTACTCTGCGAAACTTCCGTCGGCATCGACGATTCCCATGACGCGACGGGAGGGGCAGTGGCGCTGGAGCCCCTCGTAACAGATGGGGCAACTCTGGCACGCAAAGTTGATTTCTCCGACGACTCGCTCGCCGCGCCACTCCTCGGGTCCCTCTTCGACGATACCGACGAACTCGTGGCCGAGTATTCCGCGAAACGCCATGTAACCCTTGACGAGCTCGATATCGGTGTTGCAGATGCCGGCGACGGTGACGCGTACGAGCGCTGAGTCCGGCGCGAGTTCCGGTTTTGGAACCTCAGTGACGATCGCGGTCTTGCCATCGTAGGTCAGGGCACGCATCGGAAACGAGAGCGTCGCAGACCTACCCTCTTGGTCGCAACCCTTCAATCGGGGGCGCTGCCCGCGTATACTCCCGTCGGGAGGTGCTCTGATGGTCATGCCCCCGAAGGTTTGCCCCGAGTGCGGCGAAGAGTACGTGCACGTCGCGTCGGTCTGTATCCATTGTGATGTGCCTTTGGCCCTCGAGGGCGAGGTGCCCGTAGAGAGTGCCGCCGAAGAATTGCCGCCGGCATCTGAGTTGGTCTGTGTGCGCGCCTCATCGGTGGGTTGGGCGATGAGCCTCTCGGAACATCTCGCAGAGGCTGGAATTCCACACCGGATTCAGGCGGCGACTTCAGACGCGGATGAACGCACGCAGCGCAAGCCCGGCCAGGACCTTCCCTACGGGGTGTTCGTGCTCGCCGAGCACGAGAAAGCCGCAACCCGGATCGACCTTGCCCATACCGGGCAGCAGATCCCCGATATACCCGAAGACTTTGGTAGATCGGAGATCAGCGCGGACGATTGCCCGGCCTGTGGTGAGTCGATTTTGCCGACCGCAACCGAATGCTCCGACTGCGGTCTCTCGTTGCTGCCTCCCGAATGAGACAGCTGTCGATCTGGGAGGCGCTTGTCTAGAGAGCGGGATAGGATTACAACGATCCTCGCCAAGAACTGGTGTCACCGTATTCTGTGGGACTCTCTAGAACGGATTCTCCACGAAGCGCTAAACACGAAATTCCGCTGCGCCTTGCTCAGATCAGGAGGTCGCGCTCCTCGGCGACGCGTCGGATGGCTTTTTCGAGCATCGTAAAGCCCGCTTCGAGTTCTTCATCGGTCGTGTTCACGGGAAGCAGCATGCGAATCTTCGACGGATTGCTTCCCGCGCAGAACACCATGAGACCCTCTTCGAAGGCCACGTGCACGATCGCCAATACGATCTCTTTGGAGCCGTCGAAGGGCACGAAGGCCTGCATGGCTCCCATTCCCGAACGTTCTCCGATGGTGTTGGGCAGTCGTTTACGGAGCGCATCCAATCGACGTTCGAAGCGTCCGCCGAGAACCGCGATTCGGCCGTCGGCTCCCAGGTAACCGTCGGATTCGAGGCGCTCGATGATTCGAGTACCGACCGCGAGGCCGACCGTGGATCCCGCGAATGTCCCCGCGATCAGCCCCGGGCGCGGCTTGTAGCCTTTGCGGAACAGTACGGCGCTGCCCTGGAGCGCCTTGCCAGCGGTTGCGACGTCGACGTATTCTTCGAGATCCAAAGTCCGGTACGCGAAGAGTTCGCCCGTGCGTGCAAAAGTCTGCACTTCGTCCACCCAAACCGCGATTTCTGCGGAGCGGCAGCATTCCATCAGGGCGGTGAAGAACTCGCGAGGCGCGGTGTTGAAGCCGTTCTCTCCCTGGACGAGTTCGAAGAGCATGCTGGCGACTTGACCAGGATGGCGTTTCAAGTGGGCTTCGAGCGCGGAGACGCTGTGTTCGATCGAATGCGGGTTGCTCGGATCGAAGAAGGGGATGTGAAGCACGTTGCCTCGGAGCGGCAAGCCCTCTCGGTAGCCGGGCTGGTCCGTCAGTTCCGACATCGCGAGCGTCCGGCCCGCGAAGGCTCCCTCGAAGACGATCACGCGATCGGCCGGTGTGTGTTTTTGAAAGATCAGCTTGAGGGCGTTCTCGTTCGCCATGGCTCCGGAAACCGACAACCAAACGTGCTTCATCTGCTTGCCCGCATGTCGAAGCAGCGCTTTCGAGATTTCCAGATACTCGGCGCCTGGGAAGAGATGCCCTTGGTAGACGGCATCGCCAGCCGCGGCGACGACGGCGGTTTCGAGCAGATCGGGGTCGCTGTGTCCAAAACCGTAGACACCAATTCCCGAGATGAAGTCGATCCGAGTGGTCCCGTCGGCGAGCCGAACGCGCGCGCCGCTCCCGGTCCCGCCGCTCACCGCCGGGTAGAAGAGCGATTGCCCCCGCAGCCGTTCGATCTCCCGCAAGGTTCGCTCGTAGGCTTTCGGCGAGAGCGAACCCTCGTCGACCGTTTCCGCCACTGCCGCTAGAAGTTCGCGCGCGGCCTGTCGCACACGGGGCGCGTCGAGGAGATGCTTGACGCCGTTGGAATTGTGGTTGGCCATGACCGCCACTGTATCGGCGCACCCGCCGCAGAGCTTGCTCTAGGTATGTAGTTCATTCACCACAGTTGAGACTGGCTATGCTCTCCTGGCAGTTCGTCAAATCGCCTGCCGCCCGATTGCCGGGTTTACTTGCCACCTTCAGAGGCCGATGGTGCGTGGGGGCGGGCGGGGTTGGTTCGCGTGGAGAGGCGGCGGTGAACGTCAAAAAGAGGATTTCCCGAAAGAAGGCGATGCGAGGCGAGGTTCGCAAAGAGCGGAGCGCCAGCACGCCGGATCTTCAACATCTCAACACACCCCATCTCTGTCTGTTGCGCGCGCCTTCGGTCGCACCGCCGCCGCGTCCGATGCAGCGGGAAATCACGGTGGCGACCTACAACGTTCATCGCTGGACAGGGCTCAACGGTCGGGGCGCCTCGGATCCCGCACGGGCTGGGTTCGTCATCTCTGAAATGGCTGCAGATGTCATCGCGCTTCAGGAGGTCATGCGTCCTCATCGCGGCGACGATCCACTCGAGGCGCTCGCCGAGGCGTTGGGGATGCACGTGACGTTTGCAGCCACCCGCGTCCACAAGCGGGGCGAACTTGGCAACGCGATTCTTTCGCGTTGGCCCATCGGTGGTGTATCGATGCTCGACCTCTCTTATTCGCGTCTCGAAAAACGCGTTGCAGTCGCCGCGCAGATTCCCTTTGATCGAGGCGTGCTCGAGGTGATCGCAACCCATCTCTCCCTTGCGGATCGAACGCGCCACAAACAGGTACGCGCGTTGCTCGGGCATCCGCAGCTTGGTCGCGGTCCAACGGTATTGCTCGGCGACATGAATGCCTGGAGGCGTTGCCCCGCAACCCGAGCTCTCGACGCAGAGCCCTGGGTGACGGCAGGCATCGAATTTCCGCTGTCCTTTCCCGCGGCGCGCCCCGTGCTGGCGCTCGACCGGATTTACACGAGTGGTGTCGACCTGGTCGACATCTCCGCATATGACAGCCGCGCGGCTCAGCGCGCTTCGGACCATCTCCCCGTCGTTGCTCGGATCCGATTGCCCGGCTGAGCGCCGCGCATCAAGATTTCGGACGGTCGGTTCAGATTCAGGGGGCTTTTCACTCCGGCAATCGGACCGTGTTGCGCAGTAACCGCTGGGCCGTTAAACCGGGGTAGATGTTGGTTCGATTTCACACGACTTGGCTTCAGATGGGATGCGCGCTTTGTGCGGTGCTTCTCGTGCTGGGATGCTCGAGTTTTCGGGCTGCGCGCTTGTATCAGAGCGGGACGAGCGCGCTCGACCGCGGTGATTCTGCACAGGCGATCGCGGAGCTGGAACGCGCTGTCGAGTTGTTGCCAGAAGCGTCGGAAGTACAAAACCATCTCGGCCTCGCCTACCAGGCCGCCGGACGCGAACGCGATGCAGAGTTTGCGTTCCGTCGCGCGGCCGCTCTCGACTGCGGAAACCTGGCGGCGGTGGAGAATCTACGCGTCGTGGAAGCGCGCGTCCGGGAAGAGCGGCCGTGACCGGTGATGATCGAAGCTGGAACGACGGAGACAAGCTCTCCTTCAGCGAACTCGATCGCCGGCGTCGAGAGGGCCGGTCGTCGCGGGGGCATCAGCCGAAGGGAGTCTCCAAGGCCAGAGCGGAGGACTCTGCCAAGCAGTACGTCAAGCAGCTCGACGGGCTCTTCTCGAAGACCCAGGGGGGTGTCGAAGTCGAGAAACTCGGGGCGGCAATTCGAGCGGCCCATGGCACGAGCGGGCTCGCCGACGCCTGTCGGCAATATTGCGAGGTCGCAGGATTCCCCGAAGACGCCGCCCTGTTGGGGATGTTCTTGGATTCCGGTGATTCGAAATGGGTGGTTGGCGGCCTCAAAGCGCTGCAAGCTGTCTGCGAGGCCGAGGGCTTCAAGGCGTCGGGTGGCCTGCGCTCGCAAATCCGAATGCTCGCCGATGACCCCGACGACGAGGTGGCCGAACTCGCCGAAGCGCTCGCCGTGCGGTTCTAGCGCTCGGCTGGCGTGCAAGAGGCCCGTCTCCGCGTCACTCGCTCTGCCTGCCAGCTGTCGCGCAATTGCTTGAATCGCTCCGCTCGCTCGATTAATGTGGCTCTATGTCTCACGAGGTCGAGCAACGATCGCTGTCGCAGTACCTCGAGGAGCACAACCTCAAGCACACCCAGCAGCGGGAGGCGATTCTCGTAGCTTTTCTCGAAGCGACCGGCCACATCACCAGCGAAGAGATCCACAGTCGCGTTCGCGTCGATCATCCGAACATTGGCTACACGACCGTCTACCGTACGATGAAGCTCTTGTGCGACGCGGGCTTGGCGAGTGAACGGCATTTCGAAGGCGGAGTGACTCTCTACGAGATCGAGCACGAACACCATGACCACCTGGTCTGCCTGCGCTGTGGAAAGATCATCGAGTTTGAGTGCGCGATGATCGAGAAGGCCCAACTCGAGATCGCCGACCGCTACCGATTCCGCATCCTGCGCCACCGGCACGAGCTCTACGGACACTGCGACACCTGCACGCGGGAAGTCGCCGAATAACCCACCGATACGCCCACTTGGGCCCAAAAAGCCACATATATTTGTAAATCTTCGCCCTCCGGCTGATTTGAGCTCAGTTTCGCTGCGTTTCTCCTCCCAGTTGACAGCAAGTGGTTCGTCCGGCTAGGCTGCGCGTTCTCTAATTGAAATTGAATGTTATTTTCAATTAGACTAGAATCGAACCTGGAGAAGCAGAGAAGGGCGACTGGGCCGGAATCGGACCTGAAAGAACGGAGAGGGTCCATTACACCGAAATCAAATCTGAGGGCGCTGGGATGAATCTGGAGAAGGGCGGGCCGCCGCGGGTCGCCTGTTGGCTGCTGGCTGCGCTCGCGTTTTTGGGTACCGCGGGACTCGCGGTCGCCGAAACGACCGACCAAGCCACCGCTCAAGAAGATCGCATCGCAGAACTCGAACGAACGGTCGCCATTCTCGCGGACGAACTCGAGAGCACGCGGCGCGAACTCACGGTTCCAGAAGAGCAGCCGCTGTCTGCCAAATTCGGTCTCGCCCCGGCCGCCTCCAAGGTCTACGACCTCAGTCGTGGCATATCGGTTGGCGGATACGGCGAGGGCAACTACCGCAGCTTGGTCGGCGACAAAGGAAACGCCAAGAATAGCGCGGACATGGTTCGAATGGTGCTCTACGCCGGCTACAAGTTCACCGACTCGATTCTTTTCAACTCCGAAATCGAGTTCGAGCACGCGACGACCGGCTCCACGGAGAGCTCCAGCGGCGGAAGCGTTTCCGTCGAGTTTGCCTACCTCGACTTCCTGCTCCGCGACTGGGCGAATATCCGCGCGGGGTTGGTGCTCGTGCCGGTGGGCACCCTCAACGAAATCCACGAGCCCGTTTACTACTTCGGTGTCAATCGTCCGGAGATCGAACGCCGGATCATTCCGTCGACCTGGCGGGAAAACGGAATCGGACTCTACGGAACGTTCTTTGAGCAAGTCGACTACCAGGTTTTCGTGATCAATGGATTCAACGCCGAGGGCTTTGATTCCAGCGGCCTGCGCGGGGGGCGCCAGAAGGGAAATCGCGCACTCGCCGAGCACCTCGCGTTCGTCGCACGGCTCGACTGGACACCGATCCACCAACTTTCCGTGGGAGGATCCGTCTACCACGGAAAGTCTGGCCAGAATCAGCAAGTCGGTGTTCCAGCAGGAGCGGGCTTTGGCGCCTACACGGTCGAGATCCCCGACGCACCCACGACGATCTGGGAAATCCACGCACTATACAAGCACCACGGTTTGCATCTCCGATCGCTATTTACCATGGCCAACGTCGGGAACGCTGGCGCTCTGACGGCCGCGCTTGCTCCGGTCGGAGCGGGCGGCGGTACTGGCGAACTCGCCGCCGGTGAAGCGATCGCCGGGGAGATGCTCGGCGTCTACGGCGAGATCGCCTACGACATCATGCCGCTCTTCTTTCCTGGCAGCGAGAAGGCTTTGGAACCGTTCTTTCGCTACTCGTACTACGACACGCAACGCGATGTCCCGAGCGGATTCTCCCGTGACAAGTCCAAGGAGATCGAA
Source organism: Myxococcales bacterium (assembly GCA_022572485.1). Next base: position 4,597 of record JACZVU010000062.1, on the reverse strand, counting down.
GTCTATACGGTAGGCTTCTCCTTCAAACCGATTCCGCGGGTCGTCGTCAAGGCCGATTATCGAAAACGCATCGCAGAGTTGGGCAAGTTGCCCGATGAATTCAATCTGGGATTCGGTTTTGTTTTCTAGACCTGCAACGGCTGTTGTTTCGCTACTCGCCGTCTTCGTTGCGGTAAACGCTCAGGGGAAGGTCTTCTACTCCCAGCGTGAGGCGCTCCGCTTGGCGTTCCCCGACGCGGATGAAGTGGCGTCGAATACATTCGTTCTCGACGAGGACCAGGTCGCGCGGATCGAGTCTCTCGCGAAGTGCGAACTTGACTCGAAGCTCGTGAAGATCTACACGGGGATACGCGAAGGCAAAGTGCTCGGCTATGCGTTGATTGACATCCACAATGTCCGCACGCTTCCGGAGGCGTTCATGGTCGTGCTGAGCCCGTCAGGTGAGGTCCGATCTCTGCGAGTATTGGCTTTCCATGAGCCCCTCGAGTACAAGCCGACGGATCGCTGGTACAGGCAGTTCGACAATCAATCGATCGACGCCCCTCTTCGCGTTGGAAGAGACATCCACGGGGTGGTGGGAGCCACGCTCTCGGCCCATGCTACGACCCGCGGTGTCCGACGCGCCCTCGCGTATTACGAGGTTCTGCTCCAGAGCGAGAATTAGCGCGTGCGCTTCGTGATTACCGGCGAGTGGACCCGCAACCGCCTGCTCCAGACCATCGTCACGCTCTACGCTCTCTACGTGATCGGGCTGTGGCTCACGAACGCACTGCTCTACTTCAACAAGATGAACCTCACCGCGGCTTCCGTGATCGACTACTACCTCGGGTCCGAGGAGCGTTTTCTCTCGCCGCGAAGCTATCAGGGGCTGCTCGAGGTTTCGCACTTTCATCTCTTCGCGATGGGGATGCTGCTCCTGGTGCTGACACATCTGATGCTCTTTGTTCCCCTTCGCAACAGTACAAAGGCATGGCTGATCATCGTCCCGTTCCTGTCGGCGATTCTCGATGAGGGCGCGGGATGGCTGGTCCGCTTTGTGAGCCCGCATTTCGCCTATGTGAAGATCGCGGGGTTTGTGTTGCTCGAAATCAGCCTCGCCGTGCTCGTGGCGATCTCACTGTGGTCGGTGTTCGCGGGCTCGCAGCGAAACTACGACGGCCGGCCGGCCGAATCACTCGGCGAAGCCTCGGACTCTTGATCGCCCGCGCGGCCTGCGCAGCGCTGTTGTTCGCCCTGACTCAAGGCTGCGTGACCGATCCGACCCCCGAGCGGGCGATCTCGGACGGTCGCTATGCGATGGGTACCGTCCTCGAGATCGCGCTCGAAGGCCTCCAGCCGCAGCCCGCTGCTCGGGCGCTTGATGACCTCTACGAGGTGGCAAGGCGACTCGATCGATTGTTTTCGATCTACGAGCCGGAGAGCGACATCAGCCGGCTCAATCGCACGGCCGGTCAGGGTAGACAGCGGGTCGACTCTGAAGTCGAGGAGATCCTGAAGCTCTCGATCGCCTATTCGGAACTCACGCGGGGCGCGTTCGACGTGACGATCCGTCCCGTGGTCGAACTCTGGATGAAGGCCGCCGATCGAGGCGCGCCGCCAACCGCCCTCGAGTTGGCGGCTGCCCGCGAACTCGTGGGCTCGAATCGGATTTCGGTGGTTTCCGGCGGTGGGGTTTCGCTCGCCGAAGAGGGGATGAGGCTCGATCTCGGAGGGGTCGCCAAGGGCTACGCGCTCGACCGGATGCTTCCGCTGCTCGAACGGCACGGGATCGAGAGCGCGCTGCTCAATTTTGGCCAGAGCAGCACTTGGGCGGTGGGCGCACCTGCGGGCAGCGCGGGCTGGCGGCTGCTGGTCCGCGGGCCCGAAGGGCGCTTCGCGGGCCTGATCACGCTTCGCGATCAAGCGCTCTCGGTCTCGGAAAGCCAGGGCCAGGGGGTCGAAATCGGCGGCCGCCATTACGGGCATATCATCAATCCGCGCAGCGGCCAGCCCCTGATGCGCGCGCGACAGGCGGTCGTGGTCTCGCAGCGGGCATCCTTGGCGGAAGCGCTCAGTCTCGCGCTCCTCGTCCTGGACGCAGAGACGGGCCTTGCTCTGGTCGCCGCCCAGCCGGATTGCGAGGGACTGTTGATCGAGGGTGGGGGTGAGTTCCATTCGACCCCGGGATGGGCTGCCGCCGTCCGCTTCGAGCCCCTCCCCAAGCCAGACGAGAGGCGCAATAGGGCCTCGCCGCGTCGGTTCCCCTCCCCAAGCCAGACGAGGCGCAATAGGGCCTCGCGCGTTGGTTCCCCTCCTCAAGCCGGACGGGGCGCAATAGGCCCCGCGCCTGCTCCCATCCAACCGCCGCTGTACGGACGGATTGCTCAAGCTGTTCTCTAAATCCTCCGATCCTTCGTATGTGGGATTGGTCGAACTCAGCTGCCCGATTTGCGATGCCGAACTCGTGCTTGGAGGCGATGAAAAGCCCGGAGACGAGGTTTATTGTAGTTTCTGCGGTTCGCCGTGCCGGCTCTCGAGAGGTCCCTACGACGAAGACTGCGAGATCGAGGAAGAGTTCTGAGCATGCCCCGTTCCGCTCATTCCGCCGCAGTCACCTATGCGATCGTGTTCGCATCAATCTTCAAGCCGCCTTTCCCGGGCGTGGTTCCGGCTAGGGCTCGTAGTCGATCAGGCAGCTCTCGATGTCCTTGAGCTGTGGCGCGCAGCGGTCTTTTTCCGAGAGGATCGGGGATTCGATCGGCCACGCGATGCCGATGTCCGGATCGTTCCACGCGACGCTGAACTCCGCTTCGGGATGGTAGAAATCGGTGCATTTGTAGGCGAACTGCGCGACGTCGCTGGTAACCAGAAAGCCGTGGAGCACGCCCGGTGGCAGGTAGAGTTGGCGAAAATTGTCCGCCGAGAGTCGCGTTGCAAAGTGTTTGCCGTAGGCGGGAGATCCTCTGCGCACGTCAACGACCACTTCGAAGACTTCTCCTGCGACCACACGTACCAGTTTTCCCTGAGGGTGCGGATTCTGCCCATGGAGTCCGCGCAGGGTGTTCCTCTCCGAGGACGAGTGATTGTCCTGAAGGAAGCGCTCACGGATACCGCCGTCGCGATATCTCGATTCGTGGTAGGTCTCTAGGAAAAAGCCGCGATCATCCCGGTGAACCTGGGGGTCGACGAGGATGACTCCGGGGATCACCGTCTCAGCGAAATGGGTCACCGGACGTTCTCTTCTGCGAGTTGCAGCAAGTAGGCGCCGTAGCTCGACTTGCCCATCTGCTCGCCCAGCTGCGCGAGTTTGTCATGATCGATGTAGCCCTGGCGAAACGCGATTTCTTCGAGGCAGGCGATCTTCAAACCCTGTCGCTCCTGAATGGTTTCGACGAAATTGGAAGCCTGAAGCAGCGATTTGTTCGTCCCGGTGTCCAGCCACGCTACGCCACGCCCGAACAATTTGACGTGGAGATCACCGCACCGGAGGTATTCGAGGTTGACATCGGTGATCTCGAGTTCGCCGCGAGCCGAGGGTTTTAATCCAGCCGCTATCTCGAGCACGTGGTTGTCGTAGAAGTAGATGCCTGTGATCGCGTAGTGGGAACGGGGCTTCTCGGGTTTCTCCTCGATTCCCACGACCTCGCGGTTCGCGTCGAACTCCACCACTCCGTAGCGCTCCGGGTTGCTCACCCAATAGCCGAATACGGTCGCACCCCGCTCGCATTGCGCTGCGCTGCGAAGTGCCTCCGGCATGCCGTGGCCGTAGAAGACGTTGTCGCCCAGCGAAAGAGTGACGCGATCGTTGCCCACGAAATCACGTCCAATCAAGAATGCCTGGGCGATACCTTCGGGCCTGGGTTGCTCGGCGTAACGGATCTCGAGTCCGAACTGGCTTCCGTCGCCGAGCAGGCGCCGATACGCGCCGAGATCTTCGGGGGTGGAGATCAGCAGGATCTCCCGGATCTCCGCGAGCATCAGGGTGGCCAGCGGGTAGTAGACCATCGGTTTGTCGTAGATCGGCAGGAGTTGTTTGCTTACGCCTCTGGTAATCGGGTCGAGGCGTGTGCCCGCGCCGCCGGCCAACAGGATTCCCTTCATGCACTCTGCTCCTGAGGGTTAGGTTTCCGAGCGTACCGCAGCTGTCGCGGAAACATTCGCGGCACCATCGTTCAGGGCAGGAATTTGGCGGGCTGAGCGAGTTTTTGCGGCAGATATTCCTCGATCACGTAATTCAAGCCCCACTTGGCGAGCGCTTGTTGCTCTGCGCGCACGCCCATCTTCAACAATTGCTCGATCGCCTTCTGCCATGGCTTGTGGGCGTGGAAGAACGGATCGTTCTTGAGCGCGTCCTTCGCGCGCTTGATGTCGACATCGAGCAGTGGGTGGGTGGGCAATTCGTAGTCGATGATGTCCTGGGGTGTGACGCCCAGATAGCGCGCCTGGGGGACGCAGAAGAACCGGGAGATGTGAGCGGCGTTTCCCGAACCGACTTTCAGCGTGCGGTAGATGTTGGAGATGCCGTAGGGGTCGCAGTCGACGAATGCGTAGACCGGGATCTTGCACTGATGCGAGAGCTCTCGGATGAACCTGCGCGTGGCTCGGGTCGGGACGCCCG
>JACZVU010000061.1 GCA_022572485.1 Myxococcales bacterium | reverse complement strand
CCAACATCGCGAGGGTCGGAGTCTGCACACGACCCGCCGACCAGGCGGTCTTTTCCTTGCGGCTCTTGAGGCGCTTGGTGAGCGCGCGCGTCGCGTTCATTCCGATCATCCAATCGGATTGGGCGCGACAAGCCGCGGCGGCCGCGAGCCCATCGAACTCCGAACCGGGCCTCAGATTTTCCAAGCCATTGCGAATCGCGGTGCTCGTCATGGACTGGAGCCAGAGTCTGTGGACCGGCTTGCCCGTGTTCAGGGTGTCGATGATTTCGCGGAAGATCAGCTCTCCCTCGCGACCCGCATCGCAGGCGTTGACGACACTGTCGACATCGTCGCGCTGCAAGAGTTTTCGGATCGTCCGGATCCGGTCGCTCTGGCCCTTCTTCGGTCTCAGCTGAAATTTGTCGGGCAGGATCGGTAACGCGTCGAGCGTCCAGCGCTTGTACTTCTCGTCTACTTCCTCGGGCGGAAGCAACTCATAGAGGTGTCCGACCGCAAAGGTCACGATACGGGTATCGCTCTCGAAGTAACCTTCGTGCTCGGTGAAACCACCAATCACGTTGGTGATATCGCGGGCGACGCTGGGCTTTTCGGTGATGACGAGCGCTTTACCCAAAGATTCCAGCTCCATTGGCGAGGAGTTTTTCAGCGAATTGGGGCTCATCCTTAGCCCGATGACCCGCTCCTGACAACTGCCACGCCAATCCGACCACCGAATCGGCGCTCCCGGCACACCGCGAAGCCAGCGCGGCCAGGCCGGGCGAGTGAAGGGTCGGGAAAATCGCGAGCCGACTTGAGGCGGTGTCGTTTCCCCGCGGGTAGGTTGCGCGTAAGTGCCCGTTCCGGCAGGCTTCACGGTCTTCGATGGCCGACACGATCTTCGGAAAAATCGAGCGCGGAGAGATCCCTGCGGAGATCGTCTACGAGGACGATCGCGCGCTGGTGTTCCGGGACGCCAACCCGGTCGCACCGACCCACTTGCTCGTCATCCCGAGAAAGCCGCTCGAGATGTTGTCCTCCGCGGAGGCGGGCGACGAATCGCTACTCGGCCACCTGCTGCTCGTCGCCAAGCAGGTCGCCGCCGATGCTGGCCTCGAAAGCTACCGCGTCGTGATCAACAACGGGGCCGGTTCGGGCCAGACCGTCTTCCACCTCCACCTCCACGTCATCGGCAACCGCCCCCTCAATTGGCCACCCGGCTAACGGGGCCCCGACTCGTGGCGCTTCGGTACAACCAATAGCGGCGTTTCCCGGGTGCGGTGACAGGAGGCCATCGGGCTCGAATCCCATGCCGCCCTCAGGCTTCCCGCCACCGCCCCCAAGTGACATCGCGTTTGATCGAGCCGCTGAATGCGAGGGCGTTTTTGTTGTGCGCTGGCAGCAAATTCGCTGGGGAGCCGGGGGGAAGGGCTGCGTGCCCGGACAGACCATGACTGATTTGACTTGAGTTTCACTAGCTGTGGGGCCCAGTTGGCCGGATCGAGTTCTGAGCGAGTGGCCCTTCCCCCCGGCTCCCCCAAAAGCAGACACCACGCTGAATCGGATTCTGAGCGAGTGCGCTTGCGCCTGGATCGCTGAAACGAGAGGGCTGGCTAGTTCTTCGGGATGAGTTCCACGGGAACCGGCATCAGGTTCCAGGTGAAGATCGGGCGATCATCAGGGCGCTTGTAGATCGTCTCACGCTCCATACGCCTTCCGTTCCACACGTAGCGGCGGACTTCTTTGTGGCGATCGCTCGCGACGTAGAGTTCGACGACCCCGTCACCATCCAAGTCTGTCAGGATCGCAGCGTGCTCGAATCCCGCTGAATCACGATCGATCAGCTCCATCTTCCAACGGGCGTTGAAGTCCTCACCCGGTCGGAGCAACCACAATCCACTGCTGAACGTAGCGGCAATCATCTCGTCTTTTCCGTCACCATCGACATCCCCGGTCATCAGGAAGCGACTCAGCGAATCCTGAATCTCGGCGATCTCGGCGCCCTGGTCGGCGGGCGTGTCGGCCTCGTAGCGGAGGATCGTAACGGGTGACTTGATGCTCTTGGTGCTGCCCTTGCCCTCGATCTCTCCCTCGACGGAGACGTAGAGTTCATCTCTGCCATCTCCATCGACGTCGGCGACGAGGATCTCCTTGGCGTGGCGCTCGCCGAGGTCCGCGACCACGGTTCGCTCGCCGCCCGCACCCAGGACGTAGCGGACCACCTCTCCCTTCTGGGGCCGCCCATCCAGGCGATTCGGCTCGCTCGGCGTCGCGTAGATCTCGACGACACCGTCCCCGTTCAGGTCACCGACCTCGATCTCGTGGACGAAGGTGTTCTTCTTTTTGTCGAGTTCCTCGACTTCGTATCCATCGCCGACCGGATGCACCACTGCCACGACACCTCCGTCGTGGGTGGCCACCGCGAGGCTGGCCGTCCCGTCGCCCTTGAAATCAGCGATCTCGGCATCGCGCATCCGACTGAATTTCCCGCCGAAATCCTTCTCCCAGAGCACCGTTGCCGACATGCCCGAATCCGTGAGCTCCCAGGTCTTGAGCAGGGCGCGGGTTCCGCCGAGCGTGAGCAGCCGCGGCCCGTCACCCGCGTCGTAGACCATCGCTTTGTGGAAGACGTTGCTTTCGGGGTCCTCGAATTCAGAAACCTTCCATATGCCCCCTTCGCGGTAGAGGAACTCCAGGCGCGCGGGGCCCGGCACAAACTTGTCTTTGCCGTCATCGCCCTTTTCGGTCACGAACTGAGCCAGCGCGAGCACGATTCCGTTCGGAAGCGTGTCTGGCGTGGCAGCGGCAGCCTCGGCGGCTGCGGGTTTTTCGGGCACAGCCTTCGAGGGCGCTTCTTCGGCTCCGCAAGCCGCGAGAGCACCCGTGAGCAGAAACATCCGTGCCAATGCGTAGGAACGGGGCGACATAAGCCCTCCAGGATCGTGTTTGAGTCTGGAGGGAGTAGCAATATCTCTGGCGGATCGACACTATTTTCGACGCACGATGAGAGCGCCGAACCGGCCCGGATGTGATACTGGGCCCGTGAGCAAAGAATCTCTCCAGCCCCCGCGAGGCACCCGCGACTTCTACCCCGAGGATCTGCGCGTACAGAACTGGCTCTTTGACCACTTCCGCGCCACGGCGGCTCTTTTCGGCTTCGAGGAAATCGACGCTCCCGTGCTCGAACACGCGGAACTCTTCACCCGCAAGGCGGGCGAGGAGATCGTCGACCAGCTCTATCACTTCACGCTGCACGACCGCCACCTGGCGCTGCGCCCCGAAATCACCCCGCAGATCGCGCGGATGGTGATGGCCCGCCGCGGCGCGCTGCGGCTGCCGCTGCGCTGGTTCAGCATTCCGCAGTGTTGGCGCTACGAGCGGATGAGCCGCGGGCGCCGTCGCGAGCACTACCAGTGGAACATGGACATCTGGGGGGAGCCCGGGGTCGCCGCCGAAGCTGAACTCATTGCTTCGATCTTCCACCTGCTCGATCGACTCGGCCTCGAGCGCAAAGATGTGACGATCCGGATCAACAGCCGAGCACTGCTCGAAGAGACGCTTCGCGAAACGGTGCTTGCGAAACGACCCGAGGTTTTCCCCGCACTGTGCATCGCGATCGACAAGTTGGGAAAGATCGGAGAAGACGCAGTCATCGAACTGCTCAGCGACCCGAAGGGGTTGGTGAGGTTGCCGGCCGAAGACGCGCGCTTCGTACTGTCGTTTCTGAAACTGCGCGATATTGGCGAGGCCGGGAAGGTCGCCCGCGCGGATTCTCCCGCACTCGCAGAAATCGCGCGGCTCTTCGAATTGGTCGACACCTACGGCCACGGTGATCGGGTCGCCTTCGACGCTTCGATCGTACGCGGGCTTGCCTACTACACCGGCGTCGTCTTCGAAGCATTCGATTCTGGACGGGAATTGCGCTCCGTTTGTGGCGGCGGTCGATACGACCACCTACTTGAAACACTCGGCGGCCCTGCAACACCCGCGGTCGGTTTCGGCTTCGGCGACTCTGTGATCGCAGAACTCCTCCGCGAAAAGAAGCGGCTTCCGGAACTGCCGCGAAGCCTGGATGCGGTCGTCTACGCGTTTTCGGAAGCAGAGCGCGCCGCCGCCGTGCGAGTCGCTTGCGCATTGCGCGCCGACAACCGAAGCGTCGAGCTCGTGCTCGGCGAACCTCGGCTCAAGCGGGTCATGACCGACGCGGACCGATCAGGAGCGCGCGAGGTCCACCTACTCGGCCCCGATGAAGTGGCGCGAGGTGAGGTTTTGATTCGGGATCTGGCCAGCGGCGAGCAACACAACGAGCCGATTCCCGATTGATTCAGCGCCAGTGCCCGGGTTGGCGGCATTGGCAGCAAGCGCAAGACAATCGGCGAGGACCGCGCAGTGGCAAATTGGACGATTCGCGACAGCCTCGATCTCTACCACGTCCTCAACTGGGGGTCGGGTTTTTTCGCAATCAACGATGCGGGCGACGTAGAAGTCCGCCCGAGGACCCACGACAAGCGGAGCATCGACCTGCTGGAGCTGGTCGAGAATCTGGAGCAGCGCGGTGTGCACACCCCGCTGCTGATCCGCTTCAACGACATTCTCGACAGCCGTGTGCGAGGATTGAATAGCTGCTTCCGCGAGGCAATCGAGGAGACCGACTACCGGGGGATCTATCGAGGCGTCTACCCGATCAAGGTCAATCAGCAACGCCACGTCGTCGAAGAACTGATCCAGTTCGGGGCTCCAGAGAAGATGGGGCTCGAAGCCGGCAGCAAGCCCGAAATGCTGATTGCCCTCGCCCTGCTCGATACGCCCGGTGCTCTGATCATCTGCAACGGATACAAAGATCGGGCCTACGTGGAAACGGCTCTGCTCGCGCAACGCCTGGGTCGAACGCCCATCATCGTCGTCGACCGATTCCACGAAATCGACCTCATCCTCAAGACTTCGCGCGATCTCGGGATCCGTCCGCATCTGGGAATTCGAGCGCGGCTGAGCACCAAGGGCGCTGGAAGGTGGGTCGAGTCGACGGGGGATCGCTCCAAGTTCGGGCTTTCGTCGATGGAGATCGTCGCCGCGGTAGACCGCCTGGCATCAGAGGACATGCTCGACTGCATCGAACTCATGCACTTTCACATCGGCTCTCAGATCACCGCGGCACGCGCCCACAAGGAGGCGCTCAGCGAAGCCAGCCGCATCTTCGTGGGGCTCCACGAGATGGGCGCGAACCCTTCCCTGATCGATGTCGGCGGTGGGCTCGGCGTAGATTACGACGGCTCGCGTACCGATTTTCACTCGTCGAAGAACTACTCGACGCAGGAATACGCAAACGACGTCGTGTCTTTCATCCAAGAGGCCTGCGACGCGGAAAACGTCCCGCATCCGGACATCGTGACGGAGTCCGGACGCGCGCTGACCGCCCATCACTCGGTGCTGATCTTCGACGTCCTCGGTGTCAACGAAGTACTCAATGACTCGCGGCCGGCCAAAATCACCGACGACGACCCCAAGGTGCTGCGCGATCTCGCGGAGGTCTGGAGTGATACCTCGATCGAAAACGTCCAAGAGTCCTACCACAACGCGCAGCTGCTCAAAGAAGAAGCATCGACGATGTTTTCGCTGGGCTACCTCGACCTGCGAGGCAAAGCGCGGGGCGAGCACTTGTTCGCGAAATGCTGCGAGAAGATCCTCGGATACCTCCGAGAGTTGCCCGCCGTGCCCGAGGATCTCGCCCATTTCGAAACCGAGTTCGCAGACACCTATTACGGAAATTTCTCGGTCTTCCAGAGCGCACCGGACCATTGGGCGCTCAAGCAGCTCTTCCCGGTGATGCCCATCCACCGTCTCAACGAGCAACCGACCCGGCGCGGCGTCTTTGCGGATCTGACTTGCGACAGCGATGGGAAGATCGATCAGTTCATCAACCCCCGCGAAGCCAAGAACCTGATCGAACTCCACCCCTGGACGGGCGCGCCTTATTACATTGGCGTGTTTCTGGTCGGTGCGTATCAGGAGATCCTGGGTGACCTCCACAATCTCTTTGGAGACACCAACGCCGTTCACGTCAAACTCGATGACGAGGACGGCTATACGATCGATCACATCGTCGAGGGCGACTCTGTGGAAAACGTCCTCGCCTACGTACAGTACGAGTGCCAATCCTTGATCGAAAAAGTGCGCCAGACCATCGAGGGCGCGCTGCGCAGCAACGAGATCAGCTCCGAAGAGTCGGCGCGCCTACTCGAACGCTACGAGCAGGGACTCAAAGAGTATACGTACCTGTCGAGCAAAACCTGAGTCGATGCCTGCGCGCCGCTCCAAAGAACCGATTCGAATCCTCTCCTGGAACGTCAACGGCCTGCGAGCCTGTGCGAAAAAGGGCTTCGCGGATTGGCTCGAGAGATCGGGCGCGGAGATCGTTGGCATCCAGGAAGTACGCGCCGAGCCAGCGCAGATCCCCACTGAACTGAGCCAACCGGAGCGTTGGCACGCGAGCTTCTCCACTGCCGAACGCAAGGGTTACAGCGGCGTCGGCCTCTACGCGCGACGCGCTCCCGATCGGATCGACACCGCGCTGGGCGAGGTTCGTTTCGACTCCGAAGGGCGAGTCCAGATCGCGCGCTTCGGGCGGCTCGTGGTCGCCAACATCTACTTTCCCAACGGGAATGGAAAAAATCGCGACAACAGTCGGGTGCCCTACAAACTCGACTTCTACCGAAGATTGTTCGAGCGACTCCAGCGCCTGCGCCGCAGCGGCGCGCGAGTCCTCGTCATGGGTGACTTCAACACCGCCCACCTCGAGATCGACCTCGCCCGACCCAAAGAAAATCGAGCGACCAGCGGGTTCCTCCCCGAAGAGTGTGCGGAGATCGACCACTGGATCGATAAAGGCTGGATCGACACCTACCGTCACTTCGATCCGTCACCGGAGCGCTACACCTGGTGGAGTCAGCGCTTCGGAGCCCGAGCCAAGAACGTCGGCTGGCGGATCGACTACGTGCTGGCCTCTCCAGCGGCAATGAAATTCGTCAAAAAGGCAACGATCTACTCCGATGTCCAGGGATCCGATCATTGCCCGATCGGCGTGGAGATCGATCCGGGGGTCTTTCGCTGACCTCTTGAATCACACCGGCGCCGCGGGCGCGAAGTACGTATCTTCCGCCCCGCGACGCCTTCCCCCGGCCGCTCATCCGCAAACCCTCCATGGGGGGAAAACAATGGGTTTCCTCAGCCAACTCGAAGCATGGTTCGCCAGCTACGTGGTGGACTCGATCGAGGCCGTGATTTTCTTCGACGTCGCGTTCTGGGAGCCCGACCTCACGCTCCCACTCGTGGTCTTGTGGCTGATCGCCGGAGCGACCTTCTTCACCGTGCGGTTTCATTTCGTGAACTTTCGCGCCTTTCGCCACGCGATCGACTGCACGTTGGGTCGCTATACGGATCCGCAAGCAACCGGCGAGATCACCCACTTCCAAGCGCTGTCGGCCGCGCTATCGGCCACGGTCGGGCTCGGAAACATCGCGGGCGTGGCGTTCGCGGTCGGGATCGGCGGCCCCGGCGCGATCTTCTGGATGATCGTCGCGGGTTTCCTGGGAATGAGTTCAAAGTTTGCCGAGTGCACGCTCGGCCAACTCTACCGGGTAACGCGCGCCGACGGTCACGTATCGGGCGGTGCCATGTACTACCTGCGAGACGGCCTCGCGGAACTCGGGTTCGCCCGCTTGGGAAAGGTGCTCGCGGCAATCTTCGCGCTGATGTGCATCGGCGGCAGCCTCGGCGGCGGCAACATGTATCAGGCCAATCAATCGTTCGCACAGGTCGCTGGAGTCTTGCCGTTCATGGCGAACAAGGGCGGAGCCGTCGTCTTTGGCCTGATCCTCGCTTCGCTGGTCGGCGTCGTGATCATCGGTGGCGTCAAGCGCATCGGCGAGGTCGCGGCGCGACTGGTCCCCTTCATGTGCATCCTCTACATCACCTGCGGGGCCTGCATCCTGATCGCCCACATCGACTCACTGGGCTCGGCATTCGCAACAATCGTCTCGGACGCTTTTTCGTGGCAGGCGGGGGCGGGTGGGTTCTTCGGCGTGTTGATCCAGGGCTTCCGGCGCGCGGCCTTCAGCAACGAGGCGGGGACGGGCTCTGCGGCAATCATTCACGCCGCAGCACGGACCGATGAACCGCTGCGCGAGGGAATTGTCGCACTGCTCGAACCCTTCATCGATACGATCATCGTCTGCACGATTACCGGCCTCGTCATCGTCGTGACCGGCGCTTACCTCCAACCCGACGTGGGAAGCGGGATCTCGATGACGTCCTGGGCGTTCGCGACAGTCTTCTCCTGGTTCCCATACCTGCTGTCGTTCATCGCCGTGCTCTTCGCGTTCAGCACCATGATCACCTGGAGCTATTACGGCGAGCAGTGCTGGGCACGCCTGTTTGGCTTTCGCACGATCCTGGCCTACAAGGGGCTCTTCTTGCTCTTCGTATGCCTAGGGGCGACCTTCAACGCCAGTGCGGTGATCGATTTTGGAGACGCGATGATCCTCGGGATGGCGTTTCCAAATATGGCCGGCGTCGTGCTCCTCTCGGGACGCATCAAACACGAACTCGACACCTACCTCGAGAAATTGAGAGCGGGAGACTTCCAACGCTATTGATCTGGACGGGTTCCGAGCGTCGAGTACGGCTGGAGCTTGCGCCCGGAGGGGCTTGCGCAACCGAAATGGAGCCGACCGTCACTCGGCAATAGGCGACGGAAATCACGCCTGACCAGAGCATCCTGAAACAATGCGCCTGTTCGTTCTCGAGCGCGGGACGATCTTTCAGGGCGCGATCTGTTCCAGATACCACTCCGTCATGCTCTGCGGCATCATTTCCATCGGAGTGTACGGTCCCGGCCGGTAGTAACGGGAATTCACTCCCTTCTGGTTGTGATCGATGATCTTCTTGTCGGCGATGCTGGTCACGTCCCACATCCAGATCAGCCGATCGAGTTCGTAGTCGGCGCCCTCTTTCGCGTCTTTTGCGACGAGCCAGACGATTTCCATGTCGGTCCTCTGGACGCCCCGAGGGATGAAGAGGTACATCACTCCGTAATCCGGGTAGGCGAGGAACGTACTGGCCGGTCCCACATCGACGTAGGTAAACCCCTCGTCATAGGCCGTGAAGTCCCCCATCAACGGCGCGACGCTCTGCCCGTCTTCGCTTCCGGTGACGGAGCCCGGATAGGTGGCATCGTGGAACACGTCCACGCTTTCTTCGCCCGGCGCGACCGGCCAGGGCCAGTTCGAGATCTTCGGAATCTCGATTCCCATCTTGCACGCGCGTTCCCGGGTTTTCTCTCGCAGCGCCTTGGCCGCCGGATCCAGGTAGTTCTCGGTCGCGTGATGGCGCGCAAATTCCGGGTGCGCGGGCCCGCAGTGGTAACACTCGAAGTAGTTCTCGAGCGCAAGCTTCCAGTTCGCGTCGACGCTGTAAACTTCGCGGTGAGCAACCTTGGCATCGGCCCATCCGTAGCGTCTCAATGATTTGCGGCTCGCCTCTTCCACATCGATGAGCTTCGGCGGATCCTCCGCAAAGCAGACGAAGACCAAGCCTTCCAGAATTCGCACGTGGATCTGGGTAAGACCGTACTCCGACTTGTCGATGCTCTCGTTCATCTGTCGCGCAGCGCGGAGGCTGCCATCGAGTTCGTACGCCCACGCGTGGTACGGGCAGACGAGAACTTTCACATTGCCCTCCTTCTCGTAACAGACTTCCGATCCCCGGTGGCGGCACACATTGACGAGCGCTCGCACCACTTCGTCCCGACCCCGGATGATGATGAGCGACTCTCCCGCAATCTCGTGCACGAAGAAGTCGCCGCCGTTCGGGATGCGGCTTTCGTGGCCCACGCAGAGCCACTTGCGCATGAAGATTCGCTCCATGTCCAGCGCGTAGATCGAGGGGTCGGAATAGAACGCCTGCTGAAGCGCGCAACCCTTCGGCTGCGTGGCGATCAGTTCGCGAAGTTGATCACTCTTGAGGCTCGCGTTTCGGGTCGAAATTCGCGGGTCGATCGGCATACAGCAGCTGCTCCTGGTTTCTCTGGTACCCACGATTATCACCTACTGGAACAAACCCCGCAAAATCGGAGCGACGACACCCACCCGGCCCTCGGAGAGGCTCGCAATCCGAAGAGGCGAAGGAGCCTTTTCGTCAATCGATCCCCCTCGCGCCGGAGTTCGAACTCGCCAAAATGCGCCTCGCGCTGTATTGGCACCACACCACAATCCCAATCCGGGTCCATTTTTCCGCGGTACCGCAGTGGAGAGGTCGCTATGTTGGGCCGCGATGATTCGGATCAACGAGAACTACAGGAAGCTCCAGGCCGGTTACCTGTTCCCAGAAATCGCGCGCCGGGTTGGCGAGTTTAGCGCCGCGAACCCCAACGCGAAGATCATCCGGCTGGGCATCGGTGACATCACGCTGCCCCTCGCACCGGCGGTCGTCGAAGCGCTGCGCGCTGCCGCGGACGAGATGGGCCGAGAGACCGGCGTGCACGGATACGGTCCAGAGAACGGCTACGACTTCCTGATCGAAGCGATCTGCGAACACGACTACAAGGCGCGGGGCGTCGACATCTCCGCAGACGAGGTGTTCGTCTCGGACGGAAGCAAACAGGACAGTGGAAACATCCAGGAGATCTTCGGCGCCGAATGCAGGATCGGGGTCACCGACCCCTCCTATCCCGTCTACGTCGACACCAACGTCATGGCCGGACGCACGGGAAACGCAAACCCCGACGGCACCCACGAAGGGATCCTCTATCTCCCAGCGACGGAAGCAAACGACTTCGTACCGCCGCCCCCCGAGGAGCCCGTCGATCTCGTCTATCTCTGTTCGCCCAACAACCCCACTGGCTCGGCGGCCTCTCGCGCAAACCTGAAGGCCTGGGTCGCGTGGGCGCGACAACACGGCTCTGTCCTGGTCTTCGACGCCGCCTACGACGCCTTCATCCAAGACGACGATCTGCCCCATTCGATTTACGAGATCGATGGCGCGCGCGAGTGCGCGATCGAGATGCGCAGCTACTCTAAGCGTGCGGGCTTCACGGGCGTGCGCTGTGCGTACACGGTGGTGCCCCGACAGCTGGAGGGCACCACCTCGGAGGGCGACCGCGTCTGCCTCGCGGACCTCTGGTCGCGACGCCAGGCCACGAAGTTCAACAGCGTCCCCTATCTGGTGCAACGCGCGGCGGCCGCCGTCTATTCGCCCGAGGGCCAAAAGCAGACCGCTGAGCAGGTTGCCCACTACATGCGCAACGCGGCACTCCTGCGGGAAGGACTGCAGGCGGCGGGATTTTCGGTCTTCGGTGGGGAGCACGCCCCCTATGTGTGGATGAAGACCCCCGGCGGCATGTCGTCCTGGGATTGCTTTGGCGAATTGCTCTCCAGAGCCCATGTTGTCGGAACCCCGGGTTCTGGTTTTGGTGCATCTGGGGAGGGTTACATCCGACTCTCGGCCTTCAACTCCCGCGAAAATGTCGAAGAGGCAGTCGCGCGGATTCGGCGCGTCTTCTCAGGCTGAACATCGCAGTGCCGTCCGTCGTAAATGGACTGGCCGGAGGAATCGAATGAGCAATCAAGACACAGAAACCCCGCCGGTCGATTTGAAAATTGCCAAGCGGCTCTTCGAAATGCGAACGGTGTTGATCCACGGAGAGATCACGAGCCGCATGGCTCGCGACATCACCGCCCAATTGCTCGCGCTCTCTGGCGAATCGGATGACGGCATCACGATCTACATCCACTCGGAGGGTGGCCACGTCGAATCCGGCGACTCGATTCACGACATGATCTCGTTCGTCAAACCTCGAATCAAGATAGTCGGCACTGGGTGGGTGGCCAGCGCGGGGGTTCACATCTATCTCGCTGTACCCAAAAAGGACCGCTACTGCCTGCCCAACACTCGCTTCCTGATCCACCAGCCGATGGGCGGCGCGGGTGGCGCCGCGACGGACATCCAGATCGAAGCGGAAGAGATCCTGAAGGCCCGCGATCGGCTCAATCAAATGATTGCCAAAAAGACCGGCCAGCCGCTCGAGCAGGTCAGCCGGGACACGGATCGAAATCACTGGATGTCACCCGAGGAAGCCCGGGACTACGGCATCGTGGGAAAGATCATCACGTCGGCGAGTGAACTGTAGCGGCGAGCACGGCGGTGGTCTGCGTGCAGGAAACCGCCGATTTCCTATGTTCTCGCTCTCGACTCCCCGGTCGTCCAACGGCAGGACAACAGACTTTGAAGCTGCCGTCCGACCGTGTAACCCTGCGCAGCATAACATAATTTCGACTTTTCCAAAACAAGTTTTTCAGTTTTTCTAGCGCGACGTGGTGAGCGGACAACGGGTCTATTACCCCACAGACTACCCATAACTGCGTCTATCGGAATTCCGTTCCGACTGGACGCTCCCTCATCCTGATACTTTTAGGTTGACATCCACGCCGTTGGGATTCAGCGTGAAATCACACGTCCGTCTGCTTGATGTTGGTGAGGTCGTGCCGAGGAGAACGCTATGAAGTTCAGGAGTGTCAGCTTTTCGCTTGCTATGATTCTTGGTCTCGCACTAGTCGTCCCGAGCACATTATTGATCGCGCAACAAAGCAACGTCGGTACAGAGGGAGGAACACAAGAGGTCGTGCTCGGCGGCTTCAGCTGCAGTGGGCCGTTTTCCGATGATAGACCCGACAATTTTGGCTCCGTCCACATAGATTTCAACGGAACTTCGGGGATCACCTCGGGGTTTTTCGGGTCCGCTTTTGGTCTGGCTCCCGATTCTCCCTTTGAGGTCTGCGATGCGATTACTCCCGAGGTTGCGGCTAATGCTCGGAGCCTAGGCTGTACCGTTGGTAAGAGTACGTTCAAGGATTCTTTTAACAGACGAACTGGAAGTTTTGGTTTCGTCTGCGACGGTAGGCGCAATCAGGTAATAAACGCGATGGCCGGACTCGCCAAGCAAATGCTCAATATTGACGAATTTGTTCCGTAAAGAACGAGGGGAATGCGATCAATCAAACCTGCTCCCGCAGACAACAATCCCCTACCGCGCCCGCGCCTAAGCTCTGGAAATGACCTCGGAGGATCGCCCAGGATCCACGTACTCCAAAGGGTTGGACCTAGATTCTACCTACCTAACCCCCAGCAGATTTTAGACAAAAAAAAGGGACGACCCTTACGGATCGTCCCTTTCGTTTGCTCGCTACTCAGACCATACGTGGTCGTCGATCAATTCCCCTGCCCTCCACATCCGCGCTAGCTCTCCCCCTGTCGTTAGGTGTGTCCACCTACTAGAGGTTAGGTTGTGGATCACAAACACCTCCATGGTAAGAGCGCTTGTGGTTCCCCCGAACAGGTTTTTTCCTCTGATCTCCCGTCCGATGTAACCAAGCATTGCGACCGTATCTCCCCGCATTGCTATGTCGCTGCGAGCGTCAAACAGACCGACTAACGAGGGTCCGTAACCGTTGCGATTCGCGTACATATCCTCGGTCATGATCTGAATCACGGTCCCCTGCGCGCTGCTCTCGAATGAAATCACTCGACCCCCGAAAGCGTGCAACTCGTTTTTGTGTGCTTCGGGATTTGTCGCGATGCTCGCCAGCAGTCGCTTATTCTGGTAAGCAAACGAACCCGGACCCATTACACACCCGGTAGCGAACATCGCTCCGACTACGATTTGGCTTCCTGGGGCAAGGATGGAATCCAAGGCGGGGAGGACGATGTCACCAACTGGGAAGAAACCTCCTAACGGTTTTACCCTTCTTGAGCTGATTC
>JACZVU010000060.1 GCA_022572485.1 Myxococcales bacterium | reverse complement strand
AACAGCCGTGATGAGTACGTTGGCATGTTGCCCGTAGCGAAGCTGCTCACCTCCGATCCGACCGTAACTGTGCGGGAGGTGATGGACAGCGACGCTGAGGCGGTCGTGGTGGACATGTCGGACACCGAGGTGGCGCGCATCTTCGCCGAGCAGGATCTGGTCTCCGCACCCGTGGTCAGCGTCCAGGGCAAGCTCCTCGGTCGCATCACCATCGACGACGTCGTTGACGTGATCATCGAAGACGCGGACGAAGTTTTCGCCCGCCCGCTTAAACACCTCTTGGTTGAACCAGACATCGACCCGTTCGGGGGAGTCCGGCAGCACCTCATTCGGTGCCGGCTGGGACCTCTCGTAGCCGGCGTGAGCGAGGGCGAGCTCAGCGCTTGCGAGCAGTCCGGCGACCACGAGTGTTAGGACGGCTATCCAGAACGTGGTTCGTAGCATCGTTCACTCTTATGCCTTGTCCTTGAGAGTGGCGCGTGATTAGCATGCGCCGCACCAGTAAAGCGCATCGGCTCCCTACTGCAAAACGTGGCCGTCGCTTGCAGCGTGACGGCCTTGACAGAGATCGCCGCATTGGTATACTAGAGTATCTGGTGGAGGGACCCGATCAAGCGTTGCACCCCCGTCCAACACTTGGTGCAGCCAGAAGGGGAGCTAGTAGTGCTCGCGAGCGCTACTCCAGGCGTCCCAGCTGGCGCATCGGCAGTAATGGATTACGCCTAGCGCTCGTTAGTACGTCGATGGAGCGGAAACTAGCTTCCGGGTGCGGAGAGATCCGCTCCTGACGCTGGTTGGGCCGCAGATCGCGGGTGGCGTTCGCCGCCCGGGGCAAACGAGGGGGGAAGTCCCCGCCGAATAGTCTGGTTCGCCGGAGCCCCGGCGAAGCGAAAGCCCGGCAAAAGAACTCGCTTTCACCTGCGTGGAGCGCGGCGATCCAGAGGGTCGGGCTCAACGAAATTTTGATCTATCATGGCGCGCCCTCATGGAACTCGCTCACATCCTCATCCGCGGAGCACGGGAGCACAATCTCCGCTCCATCGACGTCAAGATCCCCAAGAAAAAACTCGTCGTCCTAACGGGTGTCTCGGGGTCTGGAAAGTCTTCGCTGGCATTCGACACCCTCTACGCGGATGGCCAGCGGCGCTACGTGGAATCGCTCTCCGCGTATGCGCGCCAGTTTCTCGGTCAAATGGAGAAACCCAAGTACGATTCGATCCGCGGGCTCTCTCCGACGATCGCGATCGAGCAAAAGACCACGGGCAGCAATCCGCGCTCTACGGTCGGAACCATTACCGAGATCTCCGACTACCTGCGCGTTCTCTACGCACGCGTGGGCATCCAGCACTGTCACCGGTGTAGTCGATCCGTTCAGAGCCAAACCGCACAGCAGATCGCGCGCGAATTGCTGTCGGCGCCTGAGAAGACCCACCTGCTGATCCTCGCGCCCCTGCTCGTCAACCGAAAGGGCGAACACCGGGAGTTGCTCGCCGAAACGCGTCGCGCGGGATTCGTGCGCATCCGCGTGGATGGTGAAATCGTCCTCACCGAGGACATCCAGGCCCTCGACAAGCGCCGCAAACACACGATCGAAGTCGTCGTCGACCGCATCGTGGTCAAGAGCGGGATCACCTCTCGCGTGACGGGCTCCGTGGAGACGGCGCTTCGAACCGGACAGGGCGTGCTGACCGCGTCGATACCAGGAGAGCCGGACCGCGTCTTCTCGGAAAAGATGGCTTGCTCCGACTGCGCAATCTCCTTTCCAGAACTCACGCCTCAAGGGTTTTCGTTCAACAGTCCGCAGGGGATGTGCGTCGACTGCAATGGTTTGGGAGCCCGCGTGGAAATCGACCCCCAGCTCGTCGTCCCCAACGACTCGCTGTCCATCAACGAGGGAGCGATCAAGCCCTGGGGGCTCAACGTCTCGGAGAAGAGCAACTGGACGACCGGCTATCGAGCGGAAATTTGTGAAGAGATGGCTGTGGACATGGATCGGTCCTGGCGCAAACTTCCGAAACGCCAGCGAGAAATCCTGCTCTATGGCTCCGGCGATCGCGAATTCACCATCGAATGGGAGGATGATTCCGGCGAGGGAACCTTTGAAATGCGCTGGGAGGGAGCGATCCCGCGCTTGATGCGGCGCTTTCTCCAAGCGAGTACCGAGCGGGCAAAACGCTGGCACGCCCAGTGGATCGGCAATGCCCGATGTTCGAGCTGCCAGGGACACCGATTGCGGCCCGAGAGCGCAGCGGTCCAACTCGGCAAGGGAAAGCAGAGTCGCACGATCATCGAAGTATCGGCAATGACCGTCGATGACGCGCGGCACTACTTCTCCGAACTGACGCTCAGCGGAGCCGCCGCGGAAATCGCCGCGGAAGTCCTCAAAGAGGTGCAGTCACGACTCGACTTCTTGTCCTCGGTCGGTTTGGGATACCTGTCTTTGGACCGCGCGGGGCCGTCCCTGTCCGGCGGAGAATCACAACGCATCCGGCTGGCGAGTCAGGTCGGGTCGGAACTGACGGGTGTGATCTACATCCTCGACGAACCCTCGATCGGTCTGCACCAACGCGACAACCGGCGATTGCTGAAAACACTCACGCGGATGCGCGACATCGGAAACACCGTTGTCGTCGTCGAGCATGACGAGGAGACGATCCGCGCCTCAGACCACGTGATCGACTTCGGACCCGGCGCCGGTGTCGCGGGAGGGCGAATCGTTCACGCCGGTACGCCAAAAAGCCTCGAGAAGAACCCGCGGTCGCTGACCGGCGCCTACCTCTCCGGCCGGATCAAAATCGAGACTCCCTCGAAGCGACGAGAAGCGACCGGAAGCATCAAGATCATCGGAGCGACGGAAAACAATCTCGACAATCTGGACGTCGAGCTACCCCTGGGTGTATTGACGGCCGTGACGGGTGTCTCGGGCGCCGGAAAGTCGACTCTCGTAAACGACATCCTCTACCCGGCGCTCGCCCGAAAATTCAACAACGCGACGCTGCGGGTCGGCAAGCATCGCGCTCTACATGGACTCGAGCAGCTCGACAAGGTGATCAACATCGACCAGCGACCGATCGGTCGGACTCCGCGCAGCAACCCCGCAACCTACATCAAGGTATTCGATGAAATCCGAAAATTGTTCGCCCAGCTCCCAGAAGCGCGCATCCACGGCTACAAACCAGGGAGATTCTCGTTCAATGTGAAGGGCGGCCGTTGCGAAGCCTGTCAGGGAGATGGCGTTCGCAAGATCGAGATGCATTTTCTCGCCGATGTGCACGTCAAATGCGAAGAATGTGACGGCCTCCGCTTCAACGACGCCACGCTACGCGTCGACTACAAGGGAAAGTCGATCGCCGACGTACTCGAATTGACCGTCGCAGAGGCTGCCGAACTCTTTTCCGCGCACCCCAAAATTGCAGGGCCGCTGGAGCTACTCACCGACGTCGGGCTCGATTACCTCCACCTGGGCCAACCATCGCCCACGCTTTCGGGTGGCGAGGCCCAACGCATCAAGCTCGCCCGCGAACTCTCGAAGCGCGCGACTGGACGCACCCTCTACCTGCTCGACGAGCCAACCACGGGCCTGCACTTTGACGATGTCCGAAAACTACTCGAGGTTCTCAGCCGCCTCGTCGAGGCGGGCAACACCATCATCGTGATCGAGCACAACCTGGACGTCATCAAGACCGCCGACTGGATCGTGGACCTGGGGCCAGAGGGAGGGCCTGGCGGCGGCCAGATCGTCGCGCAAGGGACGCCGGAGCGCGTCGCCGAGGTAATGGCCTCTCATACCGGTCGATACCTCGCGAAGCTCCTGCACGCAAAGCCCAAGCGGTCTCGCGACAATCAACGCTTGCGCGGACGAACTGCGAGCAAGCGTTGAAATGATTTCGGGGCCCGCCGTGGAGCCTCGATCGGCACCTGCTCGACGACCGCGAACTGAATGTCCGCCGGCACCTGCTCGACGACCGAGCTGAATGCCAGATGGGGTGCCTGCTAGACGTCCGAGTCAAGTGTCCTATCGAGCGGCTGCTCGACGGCCAAACCGAGTGCCCGTCCGGGATCAGCGCTTTCGGTGTCGAAGGGCGAGGATGACGAGTCCAGAAGCGAGCAAAGCTGCCGTTCCGGGCTCAGGAACCAGAGCGATCGGTCCTTCACCCGTAGCCTGGAGGTCGTCGAAGCGAAAACCATCGCCGAGCGGTCGCGGATCGCCGATCATCAGCAGATCCGAATTGGGGCGCGGATACACGGTTTCCGCACCGACCATCACCGGATATTTGAAGATCACGTCCCGGATTTCGCGATCGACGTCGTTCATCACGATGACATCGCCGTGGTTGCGCGAAAAACCCACCAGGCGGGCGTATGCTTGCGACATCTGATTCGGGGTACGGACCGGGTCGCTGAAGAGATTCTGGAGATCGAGCAACTCGGAAACGAAGCCCACCTCGTAATCCCGCGGAAGGAGCAGTGGAAGTTTGCCGGGCATCGGCCCGCTGAAGTCGAGTGCCACCTGAGACTCTGTCTCGGCCCCAGTGTCCTCGATTTCCGATTCGACCATGAGACGGATGACCCTGGGTGCCAACACGCCGCTGATCACCAGCAGTGGAAAGAGAATCCCTGCGAGGACGACGACTCTCGCGGGCCAGGGAGATTGCCGAGTCGCGTTCCCCCTCGTTGTCGCCATGTAACATCCCCTTCGAGAGCCGAGCCTCGAGAGATCCGAGCTTCTTTCCAGGAGGCTCACCCGCCCCGGAGCTACGCTCGCAACCTCAAAGGCCGCTTCGATCCTTGAACCCGGTTATCGGGCTGCGGAGAGTTGGGCTTTACCGCAGATCGGAGAAATCCCGCAAGAAGCCTCCCTGGTATGTTCCGGCAACCCACAAAGCCCGCGCTGGAAGCCTTTGTCGCACTATGAAGTGCGATGCGCAGCGAGGTACCGGGTTGCTGTTGTTCACCCCATGTCGGGTGGGTCTCCACGCGCGCAGTGCGCAACTCAGGTGCACCACGGCCGGTAACTCGCGGCAATCGCAAGAATTCGGGCCGCGAATCTCCGGGGCATGCTGATTGCACTCCCTACCCACCATGACGCGAAAATTGGAAGAGCCCATCCGGATTCGTACGGATCAAAGCGAGTTCAGAGGCCGCCTGCTGGAAATTGCGAAACAGATCGAAAACGACTTCAAGGGGCGGGAGCGCGCACAACTGCTGGCCATGGTCGAAGAAGCACTCGAGCGTCACGTCGAAATCCGCGAAGCCACCGAAAAGGCACGTAAGGCTCTCGAGAAGCTCCGATCCGATCAGCACACACTGCTGCGACTCTTCGATTTCATCACGGCTAGCCCCGACCGCGAAACCGTCCACTGAGATCCACTTCCCTTCAGTGGGCGGATTCTTCCTTTGCGATCCTTCAGTGGGCGGATTCTTCCTTTGCGATCCTTCAGTGGGCGGATTCTTCCTTTGCGATCCTTCAGTGGGCGGATTCTTCCTTTGCGCTCCGTCAGTGGGCGGATTCTTCCTTTGCGATCCTTCAGTGGGCGGATTCTTCCTTTGCGATCAGGGGTTCGAAGCGAGCCTTCTCGGTGGCCTTCATGTGGGCATCGATGGCACGAATTTGGCCGGACTCGACGGCTGCGAACAACGCGTCGTCCATCGATTGCATTCCCTGGCGTTTTCCAGATTGGATGATGGAGTTCAACATGGGTGTATTTCCCTCGCGAATCACATTCGCAAGGCCCGGAGTCTTCAGCAGGATCTCGTGGACCGCGCAGCGGCCCTTTCCATCGACTGTCCGCAGCAACAACTGAGAGACAACACCAGCCAGCGATTCAGACAAGCTGACGCGAATCTGGTTTTGCTCATCGGCCGGAAAGGCATCTACAATTCGATCCACCGTCTTGGTGGCGCTGTTGGTGTGCAATGTGCCAAACACCAACAGCCCCATCTCCGCTGCGGTGATCGCAAGCGAGATCGTTTCTATGTCTCGCATTTCACCGACGAGAACCACATCCGCATCCTGTCGAATCGATGCGCGAAGAGCGGAGGTAAACCCGAGCGTGTGCGATCCGACTTCTCGGTGAGAGATAATCGACTCCTCGTTCTGGTGTACGAACTCGACGGGATCTTCGATCGTAACGATATGCCGGGAAAGGGTGCGATTGATCTCATTGATGACCGCAGCCAGCGTGGTCGATTTACCGGAGCCCGTGGGGCCCGTGATGAGCACGAGCCCTTGATTCAGATGGCAAAGCGACCCGACCGCTTCTGGCAGCTTGAGATCTTCGAGCGTCAGGATCTCTTCGGGAATGATCCGGAAGACTGCACCCGCACCGCGTTCCTGAACAAAATAGTTGGCGCGAAAACGGGCAACGCCCTCCAGGCCGTACGCAAAATCCAGATCGCCGCATTCCTCGAAACTCTGCCAATCGGAGTCCGTCGCAACCTCGCGGATGATCTCCCGAAGAGACTCGTCAGTGAGCTCGGTCCAACCTTCTAACTCCGCGAGTTCGCCGTGGCTGCGCATGCGTGGGGTGATCCCGGCCGCCAGATGAAGATCTGATCCGTTGTGATCCTTCACGTGGCGCAGCATGTCGTCGATTCGAGCCATTCGGATCTCCCTCAGCCGCCCAGAACCTTGGCGTCTTCACAATTTCGAAGGGCTTCTTCCCGGCTAATCGTGCCGGCGTCGAGCAGCACCTTGATCGAGTGATCGAGCAAAATCATCCCCTGCGCAGCGCCCGTCTGGAGAATCGAGTGGATCTGAAAGGTCTTGTTTTCGCGGATCAAGTTACCGACCGCTCGGGTGACGACCAGGCTCTCGATCGCGGCGACCCGCCCCTGACCATCGGCGCGCGGTATCAACCGCTGCGAGATCACCGCGCGCAACGATTCCGAAAGCATCATCCGAACCTGCCCCTGCTGATCAGCCGGGAAAGCGCCAATGATGCGGTTGAGGGTTCGGATCGCGTTGTTGGTGTGCAGCGTGGCCAGCACGAGGTGGCCCGTTTCGGCGGCACTCAGCGCCAGAGAGATGGTCTCCAGATCGCGCAACTCACCAATCACGATCACATCCGGGTCCTCACGCAATGCCGCGCGCAGCGCTCGCGCAAAGGATTCCGTGTGATGGTATACGCTTCTCTGATTCACCAGGCAGCGCTTCGAGGGATGCAGGTATTCAATTGGATCTTCGATCGTGAGGATGTGATCGCGGCGTTCTTCATTGACTAGATTCACCAGTGCCGCAAGCGTCGACGACTTTCCGCAGCCAGCTGGTCCCGTCACCAACACCATTCCCTGGTGAAAATTGGTGAACTTCGCGAGCGATGAGGGAAGGCCCAGCGTCTCGAGAGAAGGCGCCTGCGGAGGGATGTAGCGGAAGACCGCGTCGACGCCGCGTTGCTGGCGATAGACGTTGGCGCGAAACCGACCGACACCATCGAGCGAATAACAAAAGTCGACTTCGCCGTGCTGTGCAAAAATGTCGCGCTGTTCGGCGTTCAACGGGCTCATGGCGAAGAGCTCCGACTGGGCGGCATCGACGACACCCTCGCGGCCGCGAGTGAGCTGCCCGTTTACGCGAAACGTCAGCGGCGACCCCGCATGTACGTGAATATCGCTTGCCTCTCTGGCGACGGCCTCCTTCAGCATCGCGTTGAACGCCTCGCGATCGGCGTCCGATGGAACGGCGAGTTCGCCACCCAGGGTGGCGACTGGCGCATCCGGAGCCGGGGCCTTCGATTCGACCGGGGGAGCAGACTCGGGCTCGGCAATCGGCGGAGCCGCTGGGCTGGACGGCGCATCCGGTCGACGCAGAGCTGCAGTCGGCGGAGCCACTGGAGTGGGCGCATCCGGTCGACGCAGAGCTGTGGCCGACGCTTCCCGCTTCGGCTCAGGCGTGGGCCCAAGCGTGGGCGTGGGCAATTCTACGGCATGCGGTGTCATCGGGTCACTTCGCGGATCGACCGCGGCCGGCGCTTTCTGTGGCTGGATCTCGAGGTCCGGTGCGGTCGCTTGCGCGGCCTGGCTCGCGCGTTGGCGCGCAACCATCTCCCGCTGGGCGTTCACCAAACTCGCAAGTTGTTCTGAGGTGATGAAACCCTTCTCGAGCAGGATATCGCCGAGGCGGGAGTCATCGCTCCTGCGCCCCTGCTCTTCCGTCGCCTCGGCGAGCTGCTCCATCGAAATCATTTGATTGTGAACCGCAAGGCGACCGAGGAGGGAGGTCCGTTGGCTGGGCATGGCGACGATGCGTATCGGTCGGGCAGCAACGCCGCTGAAAGCCAGATCCGTCTCCATTTGATTCTCGTGCAGACGCCCCACCCGCATCGGCAGCCGACGTTCCAAATCGAAGCCAACGGCAATCGCTATTTCGAGAAAATCACATCAGCAACGGATTCGAGCACGCGAGCGGTGCCCGATGCCACCCTCTAGGGAGTGGTTTTAGACGTAGGCGAGATAGCGCACGAAATCGGGATCGCGCCCCGCCACGACGTCGAAATAGGCCTCTTGAAGCACCTTGGTTAGCGGCCCGCGGCTTCCGTTCCCAATCGTGCGGTGATCGACTTCTCGGATCGGCGTCACTTCGGCGGCGGTCCCAGTGAGGAAAATTTCGTCGGCTACGTAGAGGTCGTCACGTGTGATCAGGCGCTCTTCGACCCGGATGCCGCGGCATCGGGCCAGCTCGCAGACCGTCGCTCGGGTGATTCCATCGAGGACAGAATGCAGGGGGGGTGTCTGGAGTACGTCGTCGCGAACGATGAAGATATTCTCGCCGCTCGCTTCGGATACCAACCCCTGCACGTCGAGCATGATCGCCTCGTCATAACCGTCGAGGAGTGCCTCACGTTTGGCGAGAATCGAGTTCACGTAATCCCCACAGGTCTTGCCCTTCGTCATCTTGGCATTGACGTGATGGCGGCTGAACGTGGAAATCTTGGCTCGGATACCGTTCTCCATACCCTCTTCTCCGAGGTATTTCCCCCAGGGCCAGGCAATCACCGCCACGCGGATCGGGTTGGAACCGGGATGGAGGCCCATCGCTCCTTCACCGATGAACACGATCGGGCGGATGTAGCCCTCTTCGAGGTGATTGCGGCGAAGGGTTTCGAGAGAGGCTTCCTCGATTTCCTTCCGACCAAAGGGAATTTCCATGAGATTGATCCGCGCCGAATCGAAGAGGCGGCGAATGTGATCGGCGAGTCGAAACACAGCAGAGCGGCCATCTGCGGTTGGGTAGCAGCGGAGACCTTCGAAGACACCGAGTCCGTAGTGCAGCGTGTGGGTGAGAATGTGAACTTTGGCATCTGACCAATCAACGAATTTGCCGTCGAGCCAGATCTTTTCGCCAGTGATGCTCGGGATCTCGCTCATCGGACCTCTGCCGCGCCGAAACTCAACGGCGCAGCAGGCGCCTGATGAGTCCCTTCGATTTGTGCCGCCTCAAGCTGATGAGGCGAAGTTCGCGCAGGGCCTCGACACAGCCGGGATCGAGCTGAATGGCGCGTGTGAACATCCTCTCCGCCAGTTCAACCCGGCCAGTGGCCTTGCACAGACGACCCAGAAAGAGGTAGGACGTCTCGCGTTGCCCCGCCAGCTTGATTCCGCAGCGAACGTGCTCGATCGCTTCAGAGATGATGTCGGGGTGGTCGGGATGGCAGAGGTGAAGTGCCCAGCCGTAATGGGAGTGGTACTCCCCAGCGTCCGGATAGAGTTCCAGAGCGCGACCGAAAGCCTCCAGCGCACGCTCGTAGGCGCGCTGTGCCAACAGGCGCTGGCCCTCCTGAAAGCACACCTCCGCCTCCAGAGCCTGCTCGCTCTTCTTCCGGCGCTCGGCATCGCGCTCGTCCTTGCGCTGGTTGAGCACGTACTCACTGCGCCGACGCGGATCCGCGAGGGTCTGGTAGGCCTGATTGATCTGTGCGAAGACCTCGCTGGCCAAATGCGCGACCGCTTCACCGGACCGTCTGTAGTGGTCGGGATGGAGATGCGCCGCCCGCTTCTCGAACGCGACCCGGAGCTGCTCCTCCGTGGCCGAATCATCGATCTCGAGGATTTCGAAATAGTTCTGGTCGCGCATCCGATCCGCCAGAACGGTCAGCCGAGCGCGCAACTCGTCTCCCTTGGCAATCTGCGACGATCTCGCCTCGCGGCGAAGCGGGCGCTTGGCATGCGGGGTTTTGCCTCCTCTGAGTTCGAGGAGCCCGAACGCCAACATCGCGTAGAGGGTGCGCTTGAGATCCGGAGTGGCCTTCAAGAACTCAGCCAGCCGTTGCGTTCCATCGAGGCCAGCGAGAAGCTCCTCGTGTTCGGGGTCCAGATCGACTTCTTGAAATTGATAGAAGGGGCTTTCAGCCGGAGCGAGAAAACAGTCCGCGTATGAGCAGATGTAATCCTCAATCAGCTTGAGCGGAAAGCGCTCGCGCACACCGCGGAGGATCAGATTGGCGGGACTTCGCTCCACGCCGAGGAGGTTCGCGCGCTCGAGGCCGATGCCCTGCTTGAATCGATAGGTTCCCGATTTCCAACTGAACGCCTCGAAGAGCTTTTCATCGGCCTGGGCGCGCAGCGCCACCGCGATCTCCTCCTCGGACAGGATTTCCATTGCGACGAGGACCTCTCCCTGCAGTCGACCTGGCTTGATCCGTCGCCGCGATTCGGCAAAGCTGGCCTGGCTAATTTTTCCACCGCGCACGAGAAAATTTCCGAGGCATTCGTTGATGAGATTCGAGCGCACCGCTCGCGGATAGCCATCGCGAAGCTGAATCCACTTGCGCTTCCTCCCACTCGCGAGCTGGAGCACACCGGTGGCTCGAAGTCCGTGAAGATGATGGAGCAGCGCGGGAAGCGGAAGATCCTTGAGCGATCCCGACAATCCGGCTGATCGAGATACGACCCGAGCACCCGGCCTCGGATTGTCGTCACGAGAAGCGTTGGATTTCCGCTCGCCCGGGTAGCGCGCGACGACGGCCAAGAGATCGCGCAGCGGCACCGGCTTGGTGAGAAACTCCACCACGCCCAGGGATTTCGCGCGGTCTCGATCCTGCGGGGTCGGGGAGCAGCCGGTCATGAGCACGACCGGGGTGTCACAAACCGGAGCCTCCATCGCGCGAAGGGCCTCGAGGACCGCAAAGCCGTCTTTTTGCGGCAGGATCAGGTCGAGCAGCACGATGTCGGGAGGAGCCTCGCGCAGCTCCGCAAGCGCGTGATCGCCATCGAAAACCGACCGAACCGCATAGCCTTCCCCCCCCAGGGCCTCGGAGAGGATCCGGCACAGGTTTCGGTCGTCATCGACACATAGAATGGAGCCGGGGGTATCCCTCACAGGGAGAAGTATCGTCCTCAGTAACTCCATCCTTGAGGGGGATCACACCCATTTGTACCTTCTTGAGGTTTCGGAGCGCTTCTCCGCGGGCAGTCGCTCAATTCAGGCTTCCGGCCCCGCCAAGCGGAATCGATCGTCGGCCTCGACCTGGACGTGTCCATCGAGGTCCTGCATCACGAACTCCCAGGCGTCCATTGCAAGCGCACCCTCCGCGCTGGTGGTCACCTGCCCGACCACGCGCGCTGGGCTTCCGGGTGCCTTGGTGAAAAAACCCGCGTACCTGAGTTCGGCCTCGGTCGCGTCGAGTTCCACGAAGCCATTCGGAGCACCCAGAGCGTCTCGAATGCTCGCATCGATTTCGAGGGTTCCGCGAAGCGCAATGTCCCCGAGTTGGAGGCTGGCTTCGCGTAGCGTGGCGGTCAGCTCGATCGCGGGGCTGTCGACGCTTCCGTTCGCTCGAATCGATCCCGTCAACAACCCGCCGACCTCGTAGTCCGCTGCGAAATAGGGCCTCGCAGTGGCGATTGCCACAGCCTCGAATCCGAGCTCGAGTTTTAGTTCGCCGTCAACGCCAACTTCTCCATTTCCGAACAGCTGGCCTCCGGACGCAAATTCGCCGGCGAGATCAAAAACGATGGGCGAGCCGAGCGCTTCAGCAAACACGCGGACTGCTACATCCCGCAGCACCCAGAGAAGAGCTGGATGGACCGTACGGTCCTCGAGTGTGATCTCGGCGCCCGACAGCGACAGACCGCGCACCGCCAGATCCGATCGCACGGCCCGATTCGATTCCGCGGTCTCGGCGCCAACAAATGCGATCCCGCTCTGGGTGCGCACGAGATGAATTTCCGCGCCCTCGATGATCACCGAGTCGATGAGGAGGATACCGGCGAGCAACGGCGCGAACGCGAGCGTCAATTCGATTCGATCGGCTCTCGCGAGCGGCATCGCTTCGTCTCCGACGACTGCACCGATCACGATGACAGACGGCGGGAACAGCTCGAACTTCAGTGCTGTGAATTCGACTCCGCGGCCGATCGCAGGCTTCGTAGCTTCGGATAGGCGCGCACGGACAACGTCCTCACCGGCGACGCGCGGTAACACTACGCGCAGACCGATCACCGCCACAAACAACAGCAGGAACAACGCGTCACCAACGCGGGCGACAACCCGCACGTGGTTATTTCCCGAGCTCGCGCGCAATGATCTCGCGCACTGCGGCAGGATCTGCCTTCCCCTGGGTCTTGCGCATGACCTGGCCCATCAGGAAGTTCATCACCTTCTCCTCGCCGGAACGGAAGCGTTCGACGTTCTCTGGATTCTCGGCGAGCACTTCGGAGACGGCCTGCTCGATGACCCCGGTATCCGAGACAGCGGCGAGCCCGCGCTCGGCGACGAGAACCTCGGGGTCCCCGCCCGATTCGACCAGTTCGGCGACCAGACCCCGCGCGCTCTTCACCGTGGTCTTGCCCTCGTCGACCATCCGGATCAGTCGGGTGAGTCCCTCCGGCGAGAACGGCGAGTCGTCGATCGCCAATTCTCGCTCATTGAGCGCCTGCATGACGTCCCGCAGGATCCAATTCGCAACCACCTTCGGAGCGCCGTGCTGCTTCGCAGCTGCTTCGAAAAAATTGGCGACCGATGGCGATGCGGTCAGCTGGACGGCGTTGTATTCAGAAAGACCATACTCGCTCTGGAAGCGTTCCGTTCTCTGTTCGGCGAGTTCAGGAACCTCCGACCGCGCCCGCTCGATTTCCTCCGCCGAGAGGAGCAGCGGAATGAGATCGGGATCCGGGAAATAGCGGTAGTCATCCGCGTCCTCTTTGACCCTCAAGACCGATGTGCGCCTGGTCCGCGGATCGTAGGAGAGCGTGCACTGCTGCACCCGACCTCCACCGCGCAGCGTCACTGTCTGGCGCTCGATCTCGGCATTCGCCGCATCTTCGACGAAGCGAAACGAGTTGAGGTTCTTCAGCTCCGTGCGCGTGCCATATTCATCCGACCCTCGAGGCCGGAGCGACACATTCACATCGCAGCGAAGGTGACCCTTCTCCATGTCAGCGTCAGAAACGTCGGAGAATCGCAAGATCGACCGAACGGCCCGCAGATAGGCGCTGGCCTCTTCGGCAGATCGGAGATCCGGTTCCGAAACGATCTCGATCAGCGGCACACCGGCTCGGTTGAAATCGATGAGCGTCGTGCCGGAGCCGACGATGGCATTGTCGTGGATCGACTTTCCAGCGTCCTCCTCCATGTGGATGCGCGTCAGGCGGATGCGCTTCTTGTTCGCGGCACCCTCTCCACCCTCTACCGGAATATCGACCCATCCGCCGGTAGCCAACGGTTCTTCGTACTGCGAGATCTGATAGCCCTTCGCGAGGTCCGGATAGAAATAATTCTTTCGAGCGAAGATCGAACGCTGATGGACTTCGCAGTTCATCGCGAGAGACGCGCGGACAGCAAGCTCGACGGCGCGCTTGTTGAGTACCGGGAGCACTCCGGGTAGCGCGAGACAGATCGGGTGCACGCTGTGGTTCGGTTCTGCGCCGTAGAGGATCGGAGCCGGGCTGAAGAGCTTGGACTTCGTGCGCAGGTGGACGTGTACCTCGAGGCCGATGACGACTTCGAACTCGCCGC
>JACZVU010000004.1 GCA_022572485.1 Myxococcales bacterium | reverse complement strand
TCGCCTCGAGCGGATTCATCACAAAAGCGAAGGTGCGGCGAGGTGAAGACATTTCAGCGATCCCTCCTGCGAGCCGAAGCGGTAGCGCAGAACGCGTACACTCGGCTAGGGTCGGGTAACCGTTGGAGTTTCGATGGCTTTTTTTCGGTCTCGGGTGTTCAAGCTGCTCCTGGTTGCGTCGGGCCTGCTTGTCGTGGCAGGCATCGGGGGCTCGATCGCCTTCTATTTCGCATTCGTTCGAAACCTTCCGGATCTGCGTACCATAGAGGATTACCGCCCGCCGATCGCAAGCCGCGTCGTCGATCGCAACGGCGAGACGATCGGTCTATTCTACAAAGAGCGACGCTCGCTCGCGCCGATCGAATCGCTACCCCAACACCTCGTGCAGGCATTCGTGGCGGGCGAGGACAGCTCGTTCTTCGAGCATGCGGGGATCGACTACCGCTCGATCCTTCGAGCGGTGTGGGTGAACCTCCGCGCTGGCGGCGAGATCAAACAGGGCGCGAGCACCATCACCCAACAGATGGTGAAGGGTCTGTTGCTCAGCCCCGAGCGGAAGTTCAGACGCAAGGTTCGCGAAATGATCCTCGCCCGCCGGATCGAAAAACGCTTTTCAAAGCAAGAGATCCTATACCTCTATCTGAATCAGATCTATTTCGGACACGGCGCCTACGGGATCCGCGAAGCGACGCGCACCTACTTCGACAAAGACACCCACGAGCTGAGCGTGTCGGAAAGCGCGCTTCTCGCCGGCCTGCCCAAGGCGCCCTCGCGCTATTCACCCTTTCAAAATCCAGCAGAAGCAGAGGAACGCCGGCGCTACGTGTTGTCGCGGATGCACGCCGAAGGCTTCCTCGATGCGGCGGGTTATTCGACGGCGATTACCGAATTGCCCGTCCTGGCCGATCGCACAGCAAACCAGGACGACCCCGCGGCCGCCTACTTCACCGAAGAAGTGCGTCGCACCCTCTTCAATCAGTTCGGAGGCGCACTGGTTCTGGAGGGCGGGATGACGATCGAAACGACCCTCGATGTGAATCTGCAGCGCGCGGCCACGCAGGCCGTGCGGAGCGGGCTGATCGACCTCGATCACCGGCAGGGTTATCGGGGCCCGATGCGTCGAGTCGCGCCGTCCGACATTCCCGAAGAGATCCATCGGCTGGCGGAAGCAAACGAACTCGTACTCCAGATCTTGGATCCTGTTGTCCCACTGGATTCGCTCGAGCCCGCGGAGCCGATCGAGGAGGCGTTCTCGGAACTGCCCGGCGAGGCAGAGCGGGCCGAGGCCCGCAGAATCCTCGGCGAAGAAAACGGAGCCCTACTGGGCGTGATTACGGCTATCGACACAGAGTCAAAGAGCGCCCGGGTCGCCTTCGCACCCGATGTGGAAGGCATCGTGCGACTCGAGGATGTCGACTGGGCGCGCGAGCCGGACCGGAATCGCTTGCCCTACAAAGTGCACTCGATCGGAGAGGTATTCACAGAGGGCGACGTCGCGCGATTTTCCGCCGTACATCCACAAGAAGGCGAAAAAGACGAGTCGGGCACCGATGGGCCCGCAGAGATTCGCGTGACCCTCGACCAGCCTCCCGAGGTCCAGGGAGCGCTGCTTTCCATCGAACTCAGAACCAACGAGGTGCTCGCGCTGGTCGGCGGTCTCGACTTCGAGCAGAGCCAGTTCAACCGCGTGACTCAAGCGCGCCGTCAACCCGGCTCCGCGTTCAAACCGCTGATCTACGCGGCTGCTCTGGCCCGCGGATACACGCCGTCGAGCATCGTGTTCGACCGACCGATCGTCTACACCGACGAAGAGTCCGGCTTCATCTGGCGCCCGCGCAACTACAAGCGAAGCTTCTACGGGCCCATCACGCTTCGCGAAGCACTCGTACGCTCGATCAACAACGCGACTGTTCACCTCTTCCGCGATGTCGGGATCGACTACGTGATCGAATACGTGCGGCGACTCGGGATCGAGTCGCCGCTCAGTCGCGATCTTTCTCTCGCCCTCGGCTCGAGTGGATTGTCGCTGTTGGAACTCACCCGCGCCTACGCGGTGTTCGCTTACGGCGGTCGGCGGGTTGTACCGATCTTCATCCGACGTGTCATCGATCGAGACGGGTTGGTGTTGCTGGAAAACGTTCCGCTGGGCGCCTCGGGAGAAACCACCGATCCGAGCGAAATACCAAAAGACTTTGTCGATGTGGCAGCGGCCGCGGAGGACGAGGCCGTACCCGTCGACGCAGAACTCCCGCTGGATCCCGACCAGATCATTTCGCCCGAAGAGGCGTATCTAGCGGTTTCCCTGCTCCGCGCGGTGGTCGAGGACCCCCAGGGCACCGGCCATCGGTTGCGGGTGCTGCGCCACCCCGTGGCGGGCAAGACCGGCACCACCAACGACCAGGCTGACGCCTGGTTCATGGGTTTCTCGCCCGAAATCGTCACGGGCGTCTGGGTTGGCCACGACGAGAGCCGCTTTCTCGGCTACGGGGAGACGGGTTCGCGGGCCGCGGCCCCGATCTGGGTGGATTACATGCGCGTCGCCCTCGCGGGTCGACCCGCCCGGGACTTCGCGGTTCCGGAATTGATCGAGTTCGCGCGCATCGATCGCAAGACGGGGCTTCTGGCCGGAGAGAGCACCGAGTCGACCGTCTTCCAGCCATTCCTGCAGGGAACCGTGCCGACTGAGATGGTGGACTCCGCGCGCATCAACTCCGAATCTCGCCGCCAGCTTCGGCTG
Source organism: Myxococcales bacterium (assembly GCA_022572485.1). Next base: position 40,692 of record JACZVU010000004.1, on the reverse strand, counting down.
GATTCTTTCTGACAACCCAGGATCTCGCGAAGGCCGTCCGGAAACGCACCCATGACCGCGCTCCCACGAAGGCGAGCCCTTCTCGATGAGCTCGGGCTAGACTGGGGCGCGGTGGGGGAAGGTATCGTTCATCCGCAGGTAGACCGACGGGTCACCGGCGATCGGCGCGCTACGCCGAGGGCGTCGAGTGGTATTGCCACTCGCGATCTGCAGACTCTGCTGTCAGCTGCCGTGCAGCGCGTGCAGAAGATCAGTGAGGCGACCTCTGTCGTCGCTTGGACGTTGCGCGAAGCTGGAGAGCCTTACGTTGCGGCCGCGGCATTCAGCGGAAACCCACCCGTCAACCCCGATGCATCGGATTTTCGAAGCCTTGCGAAGCTTCCTGGGGTGACGCGGCTGGACGGCTCGGCGGACCTGACCGCGATCGGTCGGCGCCATCGCTTTTCGGTTGCGGTTCCGATTCTGTGCGAATTCGGCGAAGCCGTCGCCGTGCTGCTGCTCGGTCCGGAAACACCACGGCCGCGCATTCTCGGTCAGCTCAAGCGAGAAGCCCATCGGCTGCAGGTTCCCATCGCAACCGCTCTCGCGGTGGCACGGGTCGAGCGACTCGATCGCGACGTCCACCAGTTAAATCGCCTCGCTTCGCTCGGAGCGCTCAGTACCGAGATCGCACATGAGATCCGAAACCCGTTGGTGTCGATGAAGACCTTCTTGCAACTCCTGCCCGAGCGCTGGGGGGATCCCGAATTCTCCAATTCATTTTTGACATTGGTGGGTGACGAACTTCGCCGCATGGAGCGCCTGCTGGACGTGATCATCGAGCACGCTCGGCCAAGCGGAGAAACCGCCGACCATCGACCCGCCGACGTCTCTGCCACGGTCGATGCCAATCTCGCGCTGCTCGACCACCGGGCCCGCAAGCGAGAGGTGCGGCTCGAATCGAAGGTCCCCGGCGACTTGCCCGCGGTTGCGCTCAGCGAAGACCGTTTGAGACAGGTGCTGCTCAATCTCCTGCTCAACGCGATCGATGCGACCTTCCCCGGCGGTCGGGTCGTGCTGAGTGCAAAACGCGTGGGCGATTCCGTGGACATCATCATTTCCGATGAGGGACCTGGCGTTCCGTTCGAGCTGCAGTCGGAAATCTTCGAACCCTTCTTTTCCACGCGTTCCGACAACGCGGGCGGGTTGGGATTGGCGATTACACGGCGGATCATTCAGGACGCGGGCGGAGAAATCCGGGTAAGCGATCGGGACACGGGAGGAGCGGAATTCGCGGTGCGGCTGGCCGTGTCCGAAAATCAGCAGACATCTTCGGGAGAAGGCGACCGGTGAGCGCGCAACCACCCGATGAAGTGCAGCGCGGATTCCAGCTGATCGTCGTCAAGGAGCGATTTACACTCCCGAGCGGACGCGAACTCGAACTCGACATCGTCAAGCATCCGGGAGCGGCCGCAATTGTGCCCTTCATCTCGGACACCGATGTCCTGCTGATCCGGCAGTACCGACACGCAACCCGGGACACGATTCTCGAGGTTCCCGCGGGCAAGATCGACCCCGGCGAATCCCCGTCCGAGACGGCCACCCGTGAGCTCGAAGAAGAGATCGGTCAGCGAGCCGGCCGCATCGAAGAACTCGGTTGGATCTGGACGACACCGGGCTTCAGCGATGAAAAGATCTATCTCTACGCGGGCTTCGATCTTGAGGCCTCCCACTCACGGCCCGAAGACGACGAGATCATCGAGGCGTTTCGCATTTCACTCGACGAAGCGCTGGGCCTGATCTGGCGCGGTGAACTCACCGACGCGAAGAGCGCAATGGCGCTGATCCACGCCGCGCGACGCTTTGGAAGGCTGGCGTGAAGCTCGGCGTCGCGTTCGGTTGGTACACCCACCCGTGGGAGACTCTCGCAGAGCTGGTCGAAACCGCAGAAGCGCTCGGCTACACGGCCGCGTTCGTGGACGGCGACGTCTCGATGCTCGGCGGGTCGCGCAAGACCGATGTACTCGACGGCTGGACGGTGACGACCGCGTTGCTCGCGAGAACCCAGCGGATCCAGATCGGATCGATGCGGTTGGTCCACCATTGGAACGCCGCGCACCTCGCACAGGCGGCCGCCACCGCCGAGAAAATCGCACCCGGCCGCTTGCAATTCCTGATCTCGATCGGCGACCGCCCGCACGACGAGCGCTTCGGCCTGCAGCGGCCGAGCGCAGCCGAGCGGGTGCTCTGGCTCGACGAGATGTTGACCGCGGTGCGCGGCCTCTGGCGGGGTGAATCCGTCAGCATGAGCGGGCGCTTCGTAGCGCTCGACGGTGCGCGCATCCAACCCACGCCCCCCGGTGGACGCATTCCGATTGCGATCGCGGGTCGGCGCCCGAAGGTGCTCGAGCTCGTCGCCACCCACGCGGACACCTGGGAGATCAACCTTCCGCCACTGCCCGATCGTGTCGCCGAGGCGAGCGCAAAGCTCGAAAACGCTTGCCGGGAGCGCGGACGCGATCCATCGGAGATCGAGCGGTCGATGTGGATCTTCACGCGGATCCAGAAGTCGGACGATCGCGCCTGCATGTTCGACGAGTACCGCCGCCTGAACCCATGGTTCGACGAACTCTCCAATGACGAATGCGCTGCCGCGATGGTCGTGGGCAGCGCCAAGCAGTGCCGGACGCGCCTGGCATCGCTCGCCGATGAACTGAAGCTGAACTTTCCGGTAATCGACCTCTCCGGCCTCGACGCAGCGGCCAGCCGCGTCACCTTGGAGGGGATGGCCCCCTAAAAGCCGATTTGACGCGCGTAGTTAGACTTCTTAGGCTATAGGACGAGGAGACTCTGAACAGTGTACGGACGCGGCCAACAGCCGGGCATGCGCATCGGCCCCTCGATGACGCCCCCGGTCATCAAGCAGATCATGATCGCGAACGCGGTGGTCTTCCTGGCCCAACAGGTCGCCCCTGCGACAACCTTCTACGCATCGCTCATCCCGGTGGGATTCTGGGAACTCGGTTACCTCTGGCAACCGTTCACCTACATGTGGCTCCACGCGGGCTTCGGCCACATTGCGATGAACATGTTCATGCTCTGGATGTTCGGCTCACAGCTCGCGCTGGCCTGGGGGCCCAAGCGCTTCCTGCGCTTCTACCTGATCTGCGGTGTGGGAGCGGGCTTGATGATCGCGACCTACCCCTACCTGATGATGGGCATTCATCCGGCAGGGTTGACCGCGCACACCCTCGGCGCGTCCGGTGCCATCTACGGTGTACTGCTCGGCTACTCGCTGACCTGGCCCGATCGCACCATCATGTTGATCTTCCCACCGGTAGCGTTTCGCGCGATCTGGCTGATCCCCGGACTCTTCTTGATGTCGATGATGTTCTCGGGCGGGCAGAACATCAGCCACATCGGACACCTCGGTGGCGTGATCGTCGGCTGGATCTACTTGCGCCGACAGGGCCACGCCAACGCGATCTTCACGCTGAGCCATCTAAAGTTGCGTTGGAAGCGCTACCGGATGCGCAAGAAATTGCGCGCGGTTCGCTACGAAGAATTCGAAGCGCGACGCCGCGATCACAAAAAAAACAACGACCGCCGCTACCACTAACCCGCTCGCGCAGCCAACTCGGCGAAACCCATTGCGCTTCGCCCGCGAATCACCCGCAAGCCCGAGCCATGCCACATGGGCAATGCGTTGCGCCCCACTGGCCGGGACCCAGGGGCCTGCTTGGCAGCTGGCTTTGCGACGGTGCGCGTCAACCGCCCACGTTGTATTGGATTTCGATGCCATCGTGGTTGAAGAGGACGCTGCCGGGTTTGATGACTTCGACAACGAGGGGGCCGACGGCGTCGCCCTCTTTCAGGCGCAGAGCCCCTTCAGCGCCGATCAGCTTCACGATGGCAACGCGCCGATCGGCATCGGGATGCCAGATCGTTTTCTCGACGCTGAGCGCGGGGAGCTTGGCGCGCTGGACGACTTTTTTCTCGAGCTCTTGAATCGAGGCCTGAATCAACGTGGGCGCCGCGGTCGGAGCCGGCTTCTCGGCGACCGCTACGATTTCGACAGGTGCGAGCGGTGCCGGAACTGGCTTCTCGACAACCGCTACGGTCTTGGCAGGTGCGGGTGGTGCCGGAACTGGCTTCTCGACAACCGCTACGGTCTTGGCAGGTGCGGGTGGTGCCGGAACCGGCTTCTCGACAACCGCTACGGTCTTGGCAGGTGCGGGTGGTGCCGGAACCGGCTTCTCGGGTACCGAATTTTCTGAAATCTGGATCGCAGGAAGCTTGGCGTTGGCGATCTGCTTTTGTGCAGGTCGCGGTTGTGCGGGCTCGTGCGCAACCTGGGTGTCGGGTTTACGCGCACTCGGCCGTTGCGCGGGCTGCGCGGCATCGGCTTTGGCCGTTGGTGCAGCGTGCTTCGACGACGCGGCAGACTCGCCTGTATCGGCGGGCTGCGCGTCGAGGCGTTTGACGACTTCGATAATCGAGGCGACTTCGACCTCAGGCAAATCTTGTTGCGCGCGCGCGGCCGGCGCCGGGCGAGCCAAGGGTTTGCGACGGGGTTTTTCGGCGGCCACCTCCTGCACGGCCGCGACCACAGGCGCCACCGCGGGAGGCGGCAATTCCATCGCCACCTCCGCGACAGGATCCTTTCGGGTGAACCAGAAGAAAAATGCCGCGACGGCAACCGCGAGTCCGCCGATCGCGATGGCTCCGATCCGCAGCCCGCGGCGATCGGGGGCGGGCGGTGGTCGCTGAGCGACGATCTGCTCATCGAGGGAGTGCTCGACGTTCGCGCTCTTCTCGTCTTCCAAACGCTGGAGCGCCTTGAGGATCGTACTCACTCAAATCCCCGATTCGTCACCGCGTCTTCAACCTCGACTTCGAGCGTTTCGACTCGCGGCAAAAATTCTCCGATCACCACTTCAGACGGTGGTACGACTGCGACAGCGGACAACATTGGGGATTCGCGCTCGATCGGCTCGGGGCTTTTGGCCGTGATACCGAACCAGCTGAGTACGCCAACGCTGACCGTAAGCAAGATCGCGACTGGAAACGCGCGGCGAAATACGGATCGCCATGGGCGGCGACGTGATCGCGCGCTCAGGATCTCGCGAGCAGCTTGGTTGATCAAATTCGGCTTCATCACCGATACGCCGGCCGCGTAGCCCGCCAGCATCGCGCGATCACAGAGAACGTTGATCAAACGCGGAATTCCGCCCGTTCGACGCTGAATCTCCCGAAGTGCCTTGTCGGTAAAGAGATCGCACTCTTTGCCGGCTGCGACCTTGAGTCGATGCCGAACGTAGTCTCGCGTTTCAGCGACGTTCAACGGCGCGAGCGTCCAGCGCACCGTAATCCGCTGCCGTAGCTGACGAAGCTCTCGAGAGTCCAACATCTCGTCGAGTTCCGGTTGCCCGAAGAACACGATCTGGATCAACTTCGACGATGAAGTCTCGAGATTGGAGAGCAGGCGAATCTCCTCGAGCGTAGCGGGATCGAGGTTCTGCGATTCGTCTATGATCAAAAGTGCCCGTCGCCCCTCGCGACTCGTCTGAAGCAGAAACCGGTTGAGCTGGTTGTTGAGATCCGCGCGCGAGTATCCCTCCGTGACCAAACCGAATTCAATGCTGACCGTGCGCAACAATTCTTCGCCCAACAGGATCGGGTTGAAGACGAGCGCAACCTCCGTACCTGGGCCAAGGCGTTGCAGCAGAGCGCGACAGAGAGTCGTCTTTCCGGTTCCGACCTCTCCGGTGATGGCGATGAACCCTTCACCCTGCTCGATGCCGTAGAGCAGATGGGCGAGCGCTTCTTGATGGGACCCTGAGAGAAACAAGAAGCGAGGGTCGGGGGTAAGCGAAAAGGGCTTCTCGTTCAGCCCGTAAAACCGGGTATACATGCTCAGATCACCACCAGGCGAAGTCTAGCCCATGGAATCGGAAAACGGATCCTTCGCGCCGCTCCGCCCAGGCGGAGAATCTGCTGGAATCGGACACCGCGCGAACAGGCTGGTTCACCCCACGCGCGAGCGGCAGGCCAGCACAGGGCCAGCACTGCCGGACATCCACACGGGCTACCGGGTCGGTTGGCTGGATTCGCGCAAAGCGGGCTCGGTGGCCTGGTCTTCTTCGGATCGGCTCAGGCTCCGGAGCGCTCGCTGCGTCCGTGCGATTGCGGCGCGCTGCACGCGAAGCTCCTCGCTCTGGGCGGCAACCTGACGCTCCAGCCGCTCGCGGCTGTCGTTGACCTCATCGAACCGGGTTTCGAGGCTTGTGATGCGACTCGCGAGTTCCTGAACGAGCTGAGACATGTCGCTGCCACCACTACTCACGGCGGCGGCGGGCGGCGCGACGAAATCCTTGCGTTCAGTCGGCAGATTGGTGGTTTCCATGTCCATCGGTTTCTCTCCCTCAGAATCCTCGTTGTACAATCCGGTTTCCGGTTCGCTCCTATTCGCTGCCACTTCACTCAGCGAATAGGCTGCGGTGTTCTGCTCTTCCACCTGCGGCGCAGGGCCACCGGTGGACGAATCGTTTATCGCAAGTCCCTCGGCGGGAATCCGATCACGCGTTCCGCGGTCAAAATCCACAGTGCCATCGCTGGGCGCGTCGTCGAGATCGTTCGAGAGCGATTTCTTGCGAAAGAGTCGGACGGCCACGACGAGGACGATCAGCACGCCCACGGCGATCCCCGCCATCGTAACCCTATCGAAGGGCAGGCCCCCATCAGCGGGCTTGGGCTTTTCGATCCGCCGCGTAACGTCGGGCGGAGCGGGTATCCGGCGCTGCGCCTCACCGGTCGACGGCGTCAAAGCTCGCGTGGAAGAGCCCTGTGGAGCATCAAAATCCGCATCCGCCACATCGGCGATCGGCTCGGATGTCAATTCCGCTGTGGGGTCACTCGAAGGTTTCAGATCATCCCGCTTGTGGACGCCGGGAGTTGCAGCGCGAAGCGCGGCGTGGCGCTCCGCAGCATCGGAGAGCGCAGGTTCCGCGTCGTCTGGCGGCATCGTCGGATCGAGTATCGCGATCTCGTCGGCCGCGAACTCGGATTCGGGCACGACAGCTTCGGCAACGACGGGCTCCGGCTGAACGACTTCGGTGACGACTGGTTCAGGCTCGGGTTCAATGGCGGGCTCCGGCTGAACGATTTTAGCGACGACCGGCTCGGGTTCGACGGCGGGCTCGGGCACGATGGCCTTGGTGACCACGGGTTTCGGATCGGGCCGAACGACGTCGGGCGCTGGCTCTTCGCGAACGGGAGGCTCGACCGGAGTCGACTTCGCGTGGGAGTCTTGCGTGACCACAGCGGCCGAGTGCACGAAGTCGAGCACGATGCGCGGTGGATTCGAGAGAATCATCTCTTTCATCGGGAAGCCGGACTTTCGCAGCCGGATCTGCGCAATCGCCTGGCCAGCACGCTCGACGACACTGACGGAGTCGATCCCGACGCTCTTGGATTTGATCTCACGCGAGGGCGTCGAGGCATCGAGGGTCACGGTGATCTGCTCCGTGCCGTCGGTTCCGACTCGGCGCTCCACCTGATAACCCGTAAATACATCCATCTCGAAGACGAGGCGGGTGAAGGTCGGGTGATTGCCTACACGAATCTGAACGATGCGCTTGGCCTGGGCGGGCGCGGCAACCAGAAGCAGCAACAGCCCGATCCAGATCACGCGGCGCATGCCAGCGGCATGTTGATCGATCCAATTCACCTTCGCGCCGCCCACGTTATTTCGTCACGCCTCTCTCCAACGCGGCGGCAGCTCGAACCCGTCGCCACTGGCTTCGCTGTGCTTCTCTTCGGCGGTTCGCCCTTGCGCTTGAACATCGATCAGCAATTTCATGATGGTTCCGCAATCCATTGCTTCAACGTGTGTGTAAAAAGACCCTCTTGTGGATGTGGATCCAGGAGCGAGCCGCACTCCATCGGAGAATAGGGTCCGAATGGTTGCGATCGCAGGCCCGATCCGCGGACCGTACCACGACACCAAAGTGCCGTCTATCCAATGAATTCGACCGCCACGCGCCGTGGGAAGCATCCACATCGCGAGTTCGAACGCGTCGCACGGGCCAGAGGGTCGGCCATTACGCCTCGAAGGTCACCTCGAGAACACCTTCGTTCAGCTTCGCCGCGGCAATCGACCGGCCGGCGACGGAATCCGGCAGCGCGATGCGACGCCGTGCATCGCGCACCCGCACGAAGAGTTGATCTCCGTGAATTGCGAGATCGAGTTCGTCGGTCGACGCGTGAACGAGATCAATTTCCATCACGGTCGCTCCGTCTCGTTTGGTGAGTCGAATCGGACGAGCGCGGGTGAAGAGCGCTGCGGGATCCCGATCTCCGTAGGTTTCGGCTGCAAGTTCGCGCAGAGCTTCCACCCCGATGGGCTCGGTGGGATGCAGCGAGATGCGAAATTGTGGCACGGGAAACGACTGCTCGATCTCCTCGAGTTCGGTGCGTTCGCGCTGCGCCCAGCGCGCGAAATAGCCCGTCGCGGCTTCCGGTGGCAGCACCCGATTCACCAACACCGCGTCCGTTGCAACCCCGTAGAGGCTCAGGTAGGCAAACGACCGCCGGGTCTCATCGATGACGACTCGAGCGGGATTCACGACCAGACGAGCACTCGTACGGTCCGTGTCGAACAGGATCGAACGGACGTCTTCGACTTCGCGATAGAGGCGCTCGAAATCCGCAAAGACATCGTCACCCGGAACATAGACATCGACACCGAACGTCGCGGCAACGGGGCGAATTGCTCTGGCGGCCTTGCGCTTCCAGTCGAAGAAATTCTCCATGAAGATTCGCAGCACGTCGGGAAAGCGCAGCATGCGAAGCATCGAACCTGTCGGCGCGCAGTCCACCACGCAAACGTCGTACTCGCCGGTCGCCTCCACCTCGCGGATGGCGCGGAGCGCCACGAGCTCTTCCATGCCCGGAAAGACCAACAGTTCTTCGGCGATCATGTCATCGGTATCCGATCGCAACAGCTCGCGCAGCCAACGTTGGATGTTCGACCAGGAGCGGTCGAGTTCGGCCAGCACATCCACTTCTTGTGCGACCAGGCCCTCGGTGATCTCGATGGGCGCAGGCCCGACCGCTTCGCCGAGCGCATCACCAAGACTGTGAGCAGAATCCGTCGAGAGCAGAAACACCCGGTGACCGTGCTGCGCGGCACCCAGCGCAGTCGCGGCCGACAGACTTGTTTTCCCGACACCTCCCTTTCCGGTATGGAGCAGGACCCTCACCGATCCTCCCCTGGGTGGGCCGTCGTACCGAAATGCACAGTCAACTTTTCTGCATCGAGTTTCGCACTCAGCACGCGGCGGCGTGTCATCCGACGCGGGAGCCTCAACAAGCGGCGGCGCGCACCCACAGTGATGATCAGTTCATCGTCGACGACAACGACGTCGAGGTCGTCTCCGCTCGCATTGGGGAGCGGAACCTGCGCGAAGTAGCCCGTCTCGTCGCGCCCGAAGCGCACGCGTGCGGACTTGCTGAACACGTCGCCTGGCTCCGACTTCTCAAACAGATGCCGCCCGAGTTCCGCGAGTCGCTCGCAGCCCGTGACCTGGTCCGCGAGCAGCGGTGCGCGCAGCATTGGAAGCGGTGCGAATGCTTCCTCCACTTCACGACAGCGCTCTTCCTGCAGGCGGCCCCAATGTTGAAAGAAATGCTCGTGGACCGCTTCGTCGGGCAGGAGGCGATTCATCACGACGGCATCGCAGGGAACCTCGAACAACGCAAACTCGGTGTAGGCACGCCGCGCCTCGTTGATCACCATGCGCTCGGGCGTCACGACGATCCGCACACTCGTCTGTGAATCGGTGATGCGTTTGCGCAAGGTCGTGAGCTTGTCGTAGATCAACGTCTTCGCGTCGCGGAATACCTCCGAACGGGGAAGGGGGATCGACACGATCTTCTGCGCAATGGGGGTTCCGACGCGGGTGATCGCCTGCATGGTGGGGAGCAGCAGGCGAAGCGCCCGGTGCGCGACTTCGGGAAGCGTCACCAGCCGGAGTGCAGAATCGGTTGGCGCACAGTCGACAATCAACAGGTCGTAGCGGCCCGAGGCCGCGAGCTTTTCGATCGCGAGCAGCGTCGTGATCTCTTCGGCCCCCGGGAGCTGCGCCAACTCCTCGGCGATGACCTCTTCAATGCCCTGGTAGTGGAACATCGCGACCAGGTAATCGTGGATACGCCCCCAGTGGTTGTGCATCTCCGCACGAGGATCCACCTCACTCGCGTCGAGACGCGGAGCGATCGCGATCGGGTCGGGACCGAGCCGGCGCTCGAAGACATCCCCCAGACTGTGCGCAGCGTCGGCGGAAACAACGAGCACCCGTCGTCCGCGCTCGGCTGCACAGACCGCCGTGGCCGCAGCGATCGTCGTCTTTCCGACGCCACCCTTGCCAGTATAGAGCACGAGCCTCACGGCCCGACGATATCATGCCGCCGGTTGAACCTCCCGCGAGAACCGGGCGGGCACCCGCTGGAAGCGAATCGTCACGAGCGGCGGCGTTGCCGTCGAACCGACTGCGATCGCCTCCTGCGACGTCCAGCGGTGCTCGCACCGCGGGCATTCGGCGAGAAAGAGGACGCTCTGATCGATGGCCTCGTCGGTTTGAACCTCGCTGAAGCCGCAGATGCAGCAACGCGCCCATCTGTTGAAACTGGCACGGATGCTTCCGATTGCAGCGATTGCGTTCATAGGATTGGATCCTCCTCTCGATTTCTTTCGGTTTGGGTGTTCGTCTGCCCGGCTCACGGTCACGAATGGAGTGTGACCTATTGATTGGGTGTGACCTATTGGAGCGTCGGCGCGTGACGGATCCGGTCACGGCTTTGAAAAAACACGCAACACGCCCGTCACTTGACGGACGAGACACAGTCGGATGAAAGGATGACCCTGGCGAACCGAGAAAACCCTCCGATCAAACCTTCTGATCGCCCTGCTCCTTAGCGGGGCGAGAGGGGGCTAGAGAGGATCGCGGAATCGGGTTACACCGATCCTCTTCGGGAGCCGGTGTCACGGTATTCTGCGGGGCTCTCTAGCGCCCGCATCGCCAACACCGAATTCTCTCCGGCCGGTGCAGCGGGAAGGGGTTCGGTGTTTTGGACACCTAAACAGCTGCCATTCACCCCAGAATCCATCGTCCACTGGCTTGGGCAGATTGGGATTCCCCACGGAGCAGTTTTGAAACTGACGGTTTCAGCCCAATCGGTCAGCGGTTTTCATTGCCGACGCCCTTGAGACGGGGAAACCTCGCGTGCAATGCTGCTGGGGGATCGTCCCAAAGAAGTGCGCGCGATCAACGACGGCACCCACGACCCGCCTGAAGGCCTGCTCGCGAAGATTCGAGAGCCGGCCGATCTCAGACAGGTTCCGAAGGATTCCCTGCGGGACGTCTGCGACGAGTTGCGCCAGGAATTGATCGAACTCGGCGCCGTGCGCGGCGGACACTTCGCCGGCAGCCTCGGAACTGTCGAGCTAACCGTTGGACTTCATTGGATATTTGATACACCCAGGGATCGCCTGGTGTGGGATGTCGGCCACCAAGCCTACGGCCACAAGGCGCTGACAGGTCGCCGCGAACAGCTCATCAAGGTCAAGAAAGCCGACGGGCCGAGCGGATTCCTGCGCCGCTGCGAGAGCGAATACGACGTCTTTGGCGCGGGACACGCCGGAACCTCGGTCTCGGCGAGCCTCGGCGTCAGCGAGGGGCTGCGCCGACAGGGCCGGGAGGGCCGCAGCGTCGCGATCATCGGAGACGGCGCGGCGACCGCGGGCATGTCCTTCGAGGCCTTCAACCACGCGGGGCATCTCGGAGTCGACACGCGCGTCGTCTACAACGACAACGGGATGTCGATCGCGCCGAGTGTCGGCGGCCTGAAGAAGACCGGCGATGCGCGCAAGTACCTCGAATCACTTGGTTTTCAATATATCGGCCCAATCGATGGCCACGACCTCGACGAACTCTTGCCCGCGCTCGAGCAGCTGCGCGACACCTCCGGGCCGGTGGTCGTTCACGCGATTACCCAGAAGGGCCACGGCTTCGCGCCCGCCGAGGCGGACCCCTACGGCTGGCACGCCTGCAAGCCCTTCGATCCCGAAACCGGCAAGCACTTGCCGGCTTCGGGCAAATCGAGCCCGCCGTCGTGGACCCAGGTGTTCGCGGATGCGCTGATCGCGATCGCCGACCGCGACCCGCGGGTCGTGGCGATCACCGCCGCAATGCCCGACGGGACGGGCCTCGACCGTTTCGAGCGCGCGCATCCCGACCGCGTCTACGACGCGGGCATCGCCGAACAGCACGCCGTGACCTTCGCGGCGGGCATGGCAACCGAGGGCATGCGCCCGGTCTGCGCGATCTACTCGACCTTCCTCCAGCGAGCCTTCGATCAAATCGTCCACGATGTCGCGCTGCAGAATCTGCCGGTCACGTTTGCGATCGATCGCGCGGGACTCATCGGCACCGACGGCCCCACCCACCACGGCGTGCTCGACCTCGGCTACCTGCGCATGATTCCCAATCTCATCATCGCCGCGCCACGCGACGAAAACCAACTCCAGCATCTTCTCGCGACCGCGATCGAATCAGGCCGCCCGTTCGCGGTGCGTTTCCCACGTGGAGCCGCGATGGGTGTCGCACTCGACCCCGAGCCAAAGCCCGTTCCGATCGGCAGCGCGGAGTTGTTGCGCGATGGCGTGGACGTCGCGCTCTTCGCGATCGGCAAAGCGGTCCAAGCCGCCGAGCAGGCGGCGGATCTTCTCGCGGAGCAGGGCATATCGGCGCGGGTCGTCGACGCTCGCTTCGTCAAGCCTCTAGACGATCAAGCACTGGTCTCCGCTGCCGAGCGCTGTTTGCGAATCGTTACGATCGAAGATCACATGGCGGCCGGCGGCTTTGGCAGCGCCGTACTCGAACGACTTGCGGTGCTGGCCCCCGAGGCGCGTGTCCTCGTCTGCGGGCTCCCCGATCGCTTCGTAGAACACGGCGAGACCGACGACCAGTGGACCGCTGGAGGGATCGATCCCGAGTCGATCGCGGCTCGAACGGCGGACTGGCTCAAGAAGTCGTGAGCCGGCTCCCGGACATGCCGTCCGAACCGGAGCCCAGCATCGCCGAAGCCTACCGGGATTGTGCGGAAATCACGCGCCGCAGCGGCTCGTCGTTCGCCTCGGCGTTTTGGATGCTGCCAAAACCCAAACGCAACGCGCTCCACGCCATCTACGCGTTTTGCCGACTCGCCGACGACATCGTGGACGACCCGGAAATCGCGGGTAATCGGACGGCCTTGCTCGCGCGTTGGCGCGAAGAACTCGACGGCGCCTACCGCGGCAAGGCGCAGCATGCGGTCGGCGTCGCTCTGAGCGACGCCATCGAGCGCTTCCGGCTCCCAGAACACGTCTTTCTCGATCTTCTGGCCGGTGTCGAATTCGACCTCGGCGACGAGCCGATCGAGACCTTCGACGACCTGCGACTGTACTGCTATCGGGTCGCATCCACCGTTGGCCTGCTCGTGGTGCGCATCCTCGGCTTCAAAAACCCCCAGTCGCTCGAATTTGCCGAGACACTCGGCATCGCGGTACAACTGACCAATGTGCTTCGCGACGTGGGTGATGACGCGAGCACCGGCCGCATCTACTTGCCGAAAGACGAACTCGAGCGCTTCGGGGTCTCGACCGAAAGCCTCCTCGCAGGCCGTAGGACCGACGAACTGCAATTGATGTTGAGCTTCTACGCCAAGCGCACGACCTCTTATTACGAGCGCGCCGAGCAATTGCTGCCGAACGAGGACCGTCGATCCTTGCGACCGGCCACCGCGATGGGCCGCATCTACCAGGCGCTGCTCGACGAGCTGATCGAGCGCAAGTTCCCGTGCTTCGAGCAACCGCTGCGTCTCTCGAAGCCTCGCCGCGTCGTGATCGCCGCGAAGGTCTGGATGGGAATCGCATGAGCGATAGCGGAATCGGATCGAGGAAAGACGCACACCTCGTGCTCTGCGCGGAGCGCGACGTCGAGCATCGCCGCAGCACATTGCTCGATCAGGTGCACTTGCTCCACGACTCGCTTCCCGAACTCGCGATTTCGGATATTGATCTCTCAGTCGAGCTTTTCGGTCGGCGGCTGCAGACGCCGATCGTGATCTCGGGGATGACCGGCGGAACCGACAACGGCCGCGAGCTGAACCGCGCAATGGCGACAGCTGCCCAGAAGTTCGGACTCGCGATGGGTGTGGGCTCGCAGCGCGCAATGCTCGTTCGCCCCGATACTGTCGATACCTTTCGGGTGCGAGAGGTCGCGCCAGACATCTTGCTCTTCGCGAATCTCGGCTGTGTACAGGCGCGCGACGCGGGCGTCGGGCGCGTCGCCGAACTCGTCGAATCGATCGGCGCCGATGCGATCTGTATCCACCTCAATCCCGCCCAGGAACTCGTGCAGGACGAAGGGGATCGCGATTTCCGCGGCTGCCTCGACGCAATCGCGGAGTTGGTCAACGGGCTTCACGTGCCGACGATCGTCAAAGAGACCGGTTGCGGCCTCTCGCCCGCCACGCTGAAGCGACTTGCGGCGGTCGGCGCCAAGTGGGTCGATACCGCCGGCGCGGGCGGCACGAGCTGGACTGGGATCGAAAGCATGCGCGGCGGGACGCGCCAGCAAGCGCTCGGAGAAGTACTGCGCGAATGGGGAGTCCCGACCGCCGCGTCGGTCGCCTACGCGCGGCGCGCGGGTTTTCGGATCATCGCCTCGGGTGGCATCCGCACCGGGCTCGACGCCGCGCGCGCCATCGCGCTCGGCGCCGATGCGGCCGGACTCGCGCTGCCCTTCTTGCGCGCATTCGCGGCCGGAGGGGTGACCGAGGTCCTCAACACGACAGCCGCGCTCGTCGAGTCGCTGCGATCGATCGCGATGCTCGTCGGGGCACCCTCGGTCGCGGCATTGCGTGAGGCCCCGCGCGTGCTCGGCCCCGAACTGCGCGCCTGGCTCGATTGAGAGCTTTCGCCCCCGCGGGGCAACGGCTCTCGGCTGCACATCCACTCGTGGCTGACCGAACCCCGAGCACGCGACAGCGGTTGGGGTTGCGCGCCGCGCCGTTCGGCTCGATCCTCGGCGCGCGGGAATCGCGGGCGCACCGGCCGCGGCCGGTACCAAAGCGGCAAGACCGGCAGCGCCAGCCAGAACCATTCGAGCAGAACCATTCGGAGTGGGCGTTGGAGGGTAGAGTGACCGCTGAACACGGCGCGGCAGACAGCCCCGACAAGGCCGCGTCGCCTCAGGGCAAGGCGGCCACCCAAGACCGCATCCTTCAGGCCGCGATGAGTCTATTCATGCGCCGCGGTTACGCGCGCACCAGTGTGACCCAGATCGCGAGCAAGGCGGGCGTGAGTCGCGCCGCAGTCTTCTGGCACTTCTCGGACAAAGACACGCTGTTTCGCGCGGCCGCAAAGCAATTCGTCGTGCCGTTTCGCGAAGGGCTCGCCCGACACCTGCGGCACCTCGAGCCACGCAAGCGAATTATCGAATTGATCACCTACTACGAACAGTTCGTCGAACAAAACCGGCCCAACATCGTCGCGTTCGTCAATTGGGTACTGGAATCCCCCGAACATTCCGGTCCAATGCGTGAGGAACTGCTCGGCCTCCACGAAGCATTCCGGGCCGAGGTCGAAGCCGCGCTCACCGTGATTCTCGGTAACGCGGACAACGCCTCGGAGTACGCAAACGGTCTGATCTCCCTGATGGATGGCAACTTGATGCTGGGCATCTTCGGCGCGGGCGCTTCGGCGCGCGCCCGACAGCGTTCAGGATTGCGCGCCGTCGCTGAACTCATCTTGAGCCACGGCGATCCGGACGAACCGCACTAGCAGGGGTTCTGTGCACACTGGCTCTCTCAACATGCCCGAAGCCGATCGGCTCGAGTTCGCGACGGATGTCATCGCCGCGCGCGCCGCCACGGAGAACTTCCCCGTGGCGCTGCGCATTCTCTCCGCCGAGCAGAGACGGCACCTGATGGCGATCTACCGCTTCGCGCGGCTCACCGACCAGATCGGCGACGCCGCTCACGGCAACCGCCTTGCGATGCTCGACGAACTACAGCGCCAAGTCGACACTTGTGTCGACGCTCAAACAGATCGGGACACTGGTGCCGACGCTCAAACAGACCGGGACACTGGTGCCGACACCCCGATGGACGCGAACACTGGCGTCGACGCTCCGATGGACGCGGGTGTGAGGCATCCGATCATTTCCACGCTGATGCCTACGATCCGCGAATGTGGGCTGCCGATCGAGCCCTTCCACCGACTGATCGACGCCAATCGGCTCGACCAGCGCAAGCACCGCTGCGAGAATTACCAGGAGCTGCTCGACTACTGCGACCTCTCCGCGAACCCCGTCGGTGAACTCGTTCTCCACATCTTCGGCGTGGCTACCCCCGAGCGCATCCGCCAGTCCGACGCGGTCTGCACGGGTCTGCAACTCGTCGAGCACTGGCAAGATGTGAAGGAAGATTACGCGGCCGGGCGCATCTACCTACCGAGCGAAGACCTCGTGAAATTCGGCTGTCGCGAAGAAGAACTCGGCACAGCTACTGCGAGCCGCGCGCTGCGTGAACTTCTGCGCTTCGAGTGCGATCGCGCACACGGATTGCTCGACGAGGGCGTCCCGCTCGTGCGATCGCTGCGCGGACGCGCGCGATTCGCAATCAGCGGCTTCGTGGCCGGCGGCCGCGCGGCGATCGACGCGATCGCGCGCGCCTCCTACGATGTGATGCGCGACACACCGCGCGCGCGCCGCCGCGACTTCGCGCGGCGTTACTTCGGCATGCTCAGCGCACCGAGACGCGTAGGCGGGCGCAGATGACGCGCCCGCAAATCGGCATCGTCGGTGGCGGACTCGCAGGGCTCAGCGCGGCGATCGCGTGTGGAGACGCGGGCGCGCAGGTTACACTCTTCGAAGCGCGCACGCGACTCGGCGGCGCAACCTGGTCGAGCGAGCGCGACGGACTCTGGATCGACAACGGCCAGCACGTCTTCCTGCGCTGCTGCGAGAGCTACATCGCATTCTTACGCCGCCTCGGCGTGATGCACCTCGTGACGATCCAGGATCGCCTCGACATCCCGGTGCTGATGCCCGGCCGTGGCATGGCCCGACTGCGGCGCGGCGCACTTCCCGCGCCGCTTCACATGACGGGCAGCCTGCTGCACTATTCACATTTGAGTGTACTTGACCGATTGCGCGTGGGCCGCGCGGCGCTCGCGCTTCGCGGCCTCGACCTCTCCGATCCCAAACTCGACGCGCAGAGTTTCGGCGCCTGGTTGCGCGAGCACGGCCAGAGCGAAGCGGCCATTGAGCGCTTCTGGGACCTCTTCACGCGAGCGACCATCAACCTCCGGCCTCGCGACGCATCCCTCGCGCTCGCCGTAAAGGTCTTCCAGACCGGCCTGCTCACGGATCCGCGCGCGGGTGAAATCGGGATCTCGAAAGTTCCGCTCTCGCAGCTGCACGCGGAACCCGCGGCACGCGAACTCGAAAAGCTCGGCGGTACCATACAGACCCGCGCACCCGTAGAAGCCGTCGAGTGCGGACCGCACGGCGAGGCGAGGCTGCGTTCGCGCGACCGCGTCTTTCCATTCGATGCGGTCATCGTTGCGACACCCCACGATGTGGCCGCGGAGATCCTGCCGGACGAGGCGAAAGTAGACCGCGAGGCGCTTCGCGCGCTCGGGAGGTCGCCGATCGTGAATTTGCACATCGTCTACGACCGCGTGGTGATGGACGAGCCGTTCGCAGCGGGCGTTGGGACGCCCATGCAGTGGATCTTCGATCACACGGCCGTGGCGGGTTTGAAAAACGGTCAGTGCTTGACGGTGTCGCTATCTGTCGCCGACGCGTATTTGGGTGCATCGCGTGAAACGCTGCGCGAGCAGTTTGAGCCCGCGCTGCAGCAGCTTCTCCCGGCCGCAAAAGATGCGCAGATTGTGGAATTCTTCGTGACCTGCGAACGCGCAGCGACCTTCCGGGGAACACCGGGAACGGCCTCCATGCGGCCCAAAACCGAAACCGGCGTGCGCACCATCAGCCTCGCAGGTGCTTGGACGGACACCGGCTGGCCAGCCACCATGGAGAGTGCGGTGCGCAGCGGCAACAACGCAGCGCGCGCGGCCCTGCTTTCCGTGGGAGTGCGGAGAGGGCTCCCCGAAGCAGCAGCTGCCTAACGATGTGTCGCCGGGCAACGTGATAGAATCTACCAGATCAGGAGTAGAGCATGGTCTCACAAGTCATCACCGATACGGAACAAAAGACCTTCGAAGCCATCGCGCGCGCGCAGCAGCACCTGTTGTCACTTCAGGACGAAGCCGGCTGGTGGAAGGGCGCGCTCGACACCAACGTCTCAATCGACGCAGAAGATCTGATGCTGCGCCAGTTCCTCGGTATCCGCGGCGAAAAAGAGACCGAGCAGAGCGCGAAATGGATCCGCAGCCAACAGCGCAGTGACGGCTCCTGGGCGAACTACTTCGAAGGGCCGCCGGAGATCTCGACCACCAGCGAGGCCTACGTCGCGCTACGGCTCGCCGGCGACCCCGCGGACGCCGCCCACATGCGACGCGCCTCGGAGTTGATCCGCGATCTCGGCGGCCTCGAGCACACGCGCGTCTTCACGCGGCTGTGGATGTCGCTGTTCGGACTCTGGTCGTGGGACGATCTGCCCACGATGCCGCCCGAGATGATCCTGCTCCCGAGCTGGTTCCCGCTGAACATCTACGACTTCGGCTGTTGGGCACGACAGACCATCGTACCGCTCACGGTCGTCGCGGCCCACAAGCCAGTCCGATCGATTGGTTTCGGGATCAACGAGCTGCGCACCTACACGTCGCCGCCGCGACATCCGATCGCGACCTGGCAGGGAGGCTTCCATCAGCTCGACCGCGTGCTCAAGCTCTACGAGCGCCGACCCAATCGGCGACTGCGCCAACATGCCTACCGGCGCGCCGTCGAGTGGATCGTGCGGCGCCAGGAGGCCGACGGCTGCTGGGGTGGGATCCAACCGCCCTGGGTGTACTCGGTGATGGCGCTCCACGTGTTGGGTTACGCGATGGACCACCCCGTGATCGCAAAGGCGCTTGCGGGCTTGGAGGGCTTTACGATCATCGAGGACGGCGCGCGCCGCATCGAGGCCTGCCAGTCACCCATCTGGGACACTGCGCTAGCGATCATCGCGCTCGGCGACTCGGGGCTCGCGCCCGACTCCTCCGCGATGATTCGCGCCGCGGACTGGTTGATCGGTCAGGAAGTGCGCACGGTCGGCGACTGGGCGGTGCAGCGCCCGGATCTCGAGCCAAGCGGCTGGGCGTTCGAGTTTGAAAACGACAACTACCCGGACATCGACGACAACGCCGAAGTCATCCTTGCGCTGCGCAAGGTCGCGCATCCGGACCTCGCGCGCGTCAACGACGTAATCGCACGCGCAACGGCCTGGACGCTCGGGATGCAGAGCAAGACCGGCGACTGGGCGGCTTTCGACGCCGACAACACACAGACGCTATGCGGCAAGATCCCCTTCTGCGACTTTGGCGAGGTCATTGACCCGCCGAGCGCGGACGTCACCGCTCATGTGCTCGAAATGCTCGCCCACGAGGGGTACGGCAACGACATGCGAACCGAACGTGGGCGCCAACGGCTGCTCGCCGAGCAGCAAGCCGATGGTTCGTGGTTCGGACGCTGGGGGGCGAATTACATCTACGGCACCGGTGCCGCATTGCCGGCGCTCGCCGCGCTCGGCGAAGCGCCCGAAGGGTTCGCGATGCGGCGCGCCGTGAAGTGGCTCGAAGATCATCAAAACGCCGACGGCGGTTGGGGCGAAGACCTGCGCTCCTACGACAACCCCGCGCTTGCCGGGCGCGGCAAATCCACCGCGTCGCAGACGGCTTGGGCGCTGATGGCGCTGCTGGCCGCCAAGCAGCGCTCGCCCGCCGTGCAGTGCGGCATCGCGTGGCTCATCGACAACCAGCGCGAAGACGGCAGCTGGGACGAAGAGCAATACACCGGAACCGGTTTCCCGGGTGACTTCTACATCAACTACCACATCTACCGAATCGTATTTCCGCTGACCGCGCTGGGCCGCTACGCGAGCGGCAAGTCGTGAATCCGAGCACGTAGCCGTGAGATTGGCCGTCCTGGCGCCGCTTTCCATCGAGGCGCTGGCACTGCGCTGCGGCCTGCGCGAAGCGCGCGTCATCCGGACCGGTGCCGGGCCGAGGCGCTCGCAATTCGCCGCGAAACGGCTCTCGCGATCGGCGGACCGCGCGCTCGCCGTCGCAGGAGTTTGTGGTGGCGTCGACGCGAAACTCGAACCCGGCGACGTGGTGGTCGCCTCGGAGCTTCAGGGTGGCGCGGGCACGCGCAAGCTCACACACGCAGAAGCACTCGTAGACGCGCTCCACAACCTCGGCATCAAAGCCCACTTCGGCCCAATCCGCTCCGAAGACCACATCGTCCGCGGAGCCGAGCGCGAGCAGCTCCGCACAAACGGCGCCATCGCAGTCGACATGGAGAGCCGCTGGCTCGCCGAAGCCGCCGGTGACCGCCCGTTCGCGGTTTTGCGCGTCGTCATCGATACCCCGCGCCAAGAACTCTTCCGCCTCGGTGCGATACCCGACAGCCTGCGCGCCCTCACCACCCTTCGCCGCATCGCTCCCGCCCTCGAAGCTTGGTCGCGCGCGGCCACTGAGGTCCGATAACGAACACCACGAACTCCCCAGTTTCCCTGCTCATCTTCGAGCTTGGGGAAGCGTAAGTAGAAGCTCGGTTTGACCAAAGATGTGCGCGTGCTGAGCGGCTCGCGGGCTAACCTCACGACTCGCTTTTTTTGTGGCTGACATGGGCTTTACTCTACGGGCCGTGGCAACCCCGGGGTCATCGCGGCCCCGGATCAGGATAGGAGGAAGCGCCCGTGATCAAGGCCGAGTACATCTGGATGGACGGAACCCAACCGACCAAGAAACTTCGCTCCAAGACGAAGATTCTCGAAAAGGCCTCGTGGCTCGAGCGCAACGTGGAGCTTCCCAAGTGGGGATTTGACGGCTCGAGTACCAATCAGGCCAGCGGACACCAATCGGATTGCCTGCTCCAACCGGTCTATCGCTGCCCCGATCCCGTTCGTGGTGGGGACCACCTCCTCGTGCTCTGCGAAGTCTACGATTTCAACGACCAGCCCGATGCGACCAACACGCGCGCGCGGCTTCGTGAGGAACTGAAGCACTACGCGATGCACGATCCCCTCTTCGGCATCGAGCAGGAGTACACGATGTTCCGGGGCATGCGTCCGCTCGGCTGGCCGGAGGGCGGATACCCGGCCCCGCAGGGCCCCTTTTATTGCGGCGTCGGTGCCGATGAGGTTTTCGGCCGAGAGATCGTCGAGCAACATCTCGAAGCCTGCCTGACCGCGGGCCTCACGATCTCGGGGGTAAACGCAGAGGTGATGCCGGGCCAGTGGGAGTTCCAGATCGGACCCGAAGACCCGCTCAACGTCTGCGATCAACTCCTGATCGCTCGCTGGTTGCTGTACCGGATCGGCGAGGACCACGGCGTGAGCCTGTCGCTCGACCCCAAACCCGTGCGCGGAGACTGGAACGGTGCTGGAGCACACACCAATTTTTCCACCAAGGAAATGCGCGAAGAGGGCGGGATGGCCGTCATCGAAGCCGCCTGCAGAAAGCTCGAAGCGCGGCATGATCTCCACATTGCGAACTACGGCGAAGGGATCGAGCGCAGACTCACCGGCCTTCACGAGACGTGTTCCTACTCGGAGTTTCTCTCAGGTGTCGGACACCGAGGCGCGTCGATCCGCATTCCGCTCCACGTCGCACAAGCCGGCTGCGGCTACCTCGAAGACCGTCGACCGTGTGCGAACATGGATCCTTATGTGGTGACTCGGCTCTTGCTCGAAACGATCTGCGGCGAGGAGCCTGAATCCACAGAGCGATGAGAAGTGGATCGACCAG
The DNA here is from genome assembly GCA_022572485.1 of Myxococcales bacterium. The sequence continues at coordinate 18,689 of JACZVU010000004.1, read as the reverse complement.
CGGAGATTGAAAAGCGCCGACTTCGCAATCGGCCGGCACCGACAGGATCCGAAATTCGCCACGTCGCAGGCCGGGCGAACTTTGAGCTAAGAGAGTTCTCGCTTCAGGATCTTTCCCGTCGATCCCTTGGGTAGCGTATCCATGAACTCGACGATGCGCGGGTATTTGTAGGCGGCCAGCCGCTCTTTGCAGAAGGCGATCACGTCTTCCGCGCTGAGCTCGGCACCCGGCGCAAGTGCGATCACAGCTTTGATTTCCTCTCCCTTCTCTGGATCCGGGATGCCGATTACGGCGACTTCGGCAATCGCCTCGTGGGTGTAGAGGACTTCCTCGACTTCCCGCGGATACACGTTGAAGCCGCCGCGCAGGATCATGTCCTTCTTGCGGTCGACAACCGTGAAATAGCCCTCCGGACTGCGCGTGCCGATGTCGCCGGAGTGAAACCACCCGCCGCGCAGTGCTTCTTTGGTGGCGTCGGGTCGCTTCAGGTAGCCCTTCATGATGTGGTGGCCGCGGATGCAGATCTCACCGCGCTCTCCGTCGGGGAGCGGGCGATCTTCGTCGTCGACGATCCGCATCTCGGTCCCCCATACCGGGTAGCCGATCGAACCGGGCTGCCTCGGGTGGTCGATCGTGTTGAAGCTCGCGATCGGAGACGTCTCGGAGAGCCCGTACCCCTCCAAAATCTTGACCGGGTACTTTTTCTCGAAGGCCTTCATGATCTCCACGGGCATCGGCGCGCCGCCAGACATGCAGTGCTTGAGCGCGGACAGATCATAATCGCGCTCGGATTCGTGATAGAGGAGTGCAAAATACATGGTCGGTACGCCGGCGAAGACCGTCACGCGGTCCCGCTCCATGATCTGCAACGCATCCTCCGGTGTAAATCGCGGCAGCATCGTGATGGTTCCGCCAACCGAAATCGACGCGTTCTGGACGGAGGTCTGCCCAAACGAATGGAACAACGGAAGCGCCGCGATCATCACGACATCAGACGTGACGGGCAACAGGCGCGGGACCACCACCGAACAATTGAGGAAGAGATTCGAGTGGGTGAGCTCGGCGCCCTTGGGTTTTCCCGTCGTGCCCGAGGTATAGAGGATCACAGCCGTGTCGGTCGGTAGGGTCGGATGGAGATCCGCCAACGGCGAATGCGCGGCCATCGCTTCGAGCGTGTCGTCGCCTTCCCCACTGCTCCAGACAACCGAAACTCCGGCGGCAGCCGCACCCACTCGGACCGATTCCGCGAAGAATGGATGTGCGATCAGCAGCTGCGCATCGGAGTCTTCGAGGTGGTAGGTGATTTCAGGCGCGGCGAGCAGCACGTTGATTGGAACCACCGTACAGCCCGCATAGAGAATGCCGAAATACACCATCGTAAATTCCGGAACGTTCGGAATCAACACCGCCACGGTCTGTCCCGGAACCATTCCGCGCTCCAGCAGCGCCGTCGCGATGCCCCGAGCCTCGCGATCGACTTCCACATAGCTGAGCGCTCGTTCGTTCAAGCGAATCGCAATGTGATCGGGTCGCGCAGACGCGCTCTCGCGCAAGATCACTCCGAGGTTGAGCTGCATGGTCTTCCTCCTCCTGAACGACACCGCGCAGCTTCAGACGGGGAGATCCGCCCGTCCGAAGAGTGCCTCGAGTTCGATGCCCCGGGCCGCAAAGGCCTCCGCGGCCCCCTCACCGCGGTCCACGACGCAAAGGACCCGAATCACCTTACCACCCTCGGCCTCGACAACGTCGAGAGCTTCGAGCGTCGAGCCACCGGTGGTCACGGTGTCTTCGAGCAGCGCCACCGTCTGGCCTGGCTCGAATCCGCCCTCAATCCGCTTCGCGAGGCCGTGCTTCTTGGTTTCTTTGCGGACGAAGAAGCCAAGCAACGCGGTGGCGGGGTCGCGAGCGGCCGCGGCGGCCAGCACCGCAGATACGAGCGGCACGGCACCGACGGCCATGCCGCCGACGGCGTGAACCGGAGGCCCTGCGAGGAGCCGGTCGAGCGCCAGCGCGCCGGCCAGCGCGAGGCCGCGCGGCCGCATCAACGTCTGGCGCAGATCGAGGTAGAAGTCGCTTTCAGCGCCGCTCGCGAGCGTCACCTTCTGCCGGCGGAACGAGACGTCGAGAATCAACTCGAGCAGTTCGTCGCGCATTTCAGTCGTCCCCACAGTTCCCTCCAATTTCGATACAGACCCAGCATAGCCCCCGGGGGCGAGTCCGGCGCCCGGGATGGACACTCCGGCGCGCATTGCTAGGATCCGCCCCTCCGCCAACCCGTGTTTGGAGTTCAGCGTGAAGAAAGCCAAAGCCTTGCCGCACCGCAATCGCGGCAAATCCGCGCGTCACCGAGCAAAGCTGAAGAGCAAGCACCAACGGGTACGCCTGCGCAAGAGTTCAGGCGAGCGCAAGACCTACCGCTGACCGGAGGCCGTCGGCGGTGGCCGCGGCGCCCCTGAACCCTTTTTCGTTCAAACTCGAAGCCCGCAGTGGAGCGGCGCGCGCAGGCTCGTTCTCCACCCCCCACGGCTCCTTCCACACGCCGGCCTTCATGCCCGTCGGAACCCATGGCGCCATCAAGGCGCTCACCGCCGACCAAGTGCACGCGACCTCCACCGAGGTCGTGCTCGCCAACACCTACCACCTCGCACTGCGCCCAGGCGAGAAGATCGTCGAAAAACTCGGCGGCTTGCATCGCTTCATGGGTTGGGACGGACCGATCCTCACGGACAGTGGGGGGTTCCAGGTCTTCTCACTCCCCGGCGTCGAAATCGACGACGGGGGGGTGCGATTCAAGAACGCCGTTGACGGTTCTTCGATGAAGCTCACGCCGGAGCGGTCGATCGAAATCCAGCACGCGCTCGGCGCAGACATCATCATGGCTTTCGACGAGTGCTCTCCGTTTCCGGCCGACGCGGCGACGCTGCGCGACGGCGTGCGGCGAACGCTCGCGTGGATCGACCGCTGCCTCAAAATCCACCAGGGCGGCGAGACCCAACAGGCGTTGTTCGGAATCGTGCAGGGCGGCGTCGACCTCGGCCTGCGCACCTCCTGCGCGGAGGCGCTGGTGGCGTTGGACCTCCCCGGTTATGCAATTGGCGGCGTTTCGGTCGGCGAAGGGCACGAGTTGCTTTGCAAGGTGGCCGAGCACACTGCTCCACTGCTTCCAGACACCAAGATACGTTATCTGATGGGGGTTGGTCTTCCCGAAGACCTGCTCGCGGCGATCGGCTACGGGATGGACCTGTTCGATTGCGTAATTCCAACCCGCTACGCGCGCAGTGCGACCGCATTCACGAAGCGGGGGCGCATTCGCCTCACCAACCGCCGCTTCCGGCGAGACGCCTACCCAATCGACACCTCCTGCGATTGCGCGGCCTGCGCGCAGGGTTTTTCGCGCGCTTACCTTCACCACCTCTTCGCCGCCAACGAAGTCTTGTCCGCAATATTGACTTCGATCCACAACGTTCACTTCTACCAGCGCATCGTCCGCGAAGCCCGCGAGGCGATCCTCGCAGGACACTTCGACGAACATCGCCGTGAATTTCTCGCTTCCTATTCGGGAGAAGGGTCGAATTCCGCAGAAACGTCAAAATCCTGAACCGGATACGCTGAGGCGTCGCTATGGTCCCGTGCGGAGACCGGCGTCGATCGAGGAAGATGGAGTCCATGGGAAACCGCACCACAAATGGCCTTTTGACGCCCGACGAAGTGCTCCGCCGCTACAAAGAGGGGCCGAAGACGGGCGTTTTCACGGACGGCTCCTGTGAGGGAAACCCGGGCCCCGGCGGCTGGGGGGTCGTATGGGTCAACGACGATCGAATCGTCGAAGCAAAGAGTGGCACGGATCCCTCGACGACCAACAACCGGATGGAACTCGCGGCGTTGATCGCCGCTTACAGAATGTTGCCCAAAAACAGTCGAATCACCGTCTACTCAGACAGTCAGCTCTGCGTGAAGACCGTCAACGAGTGGGCAGCCGGTTGGGAGAGGCGCGGTTGGCGCCGCAAGTCTGGCCCGATCGCGAATCTCGAATGGGTTCGGGAACTCTACACGCTCGCCAACGCCCACACGGGCGTCACCCTCCAGTGGATCAAGGCCCACGACGGTTCGCGCTGGAACGAATACGCAGACGCGCTGGCGTCCGCGCACTTGGGCCACTGATCGCGCGCTTCGCGCTCAGTGGCGGGCGGGTGCGGTCTTGCCGAGTTTGAGGATCCGCTCGAAGTCCGATTTCTTGAGCGGCATCACCGACAGTCGAGAGTGGGTGACGAGCGGAATCTTCCGAAGCTGCGGATCCGCCTTGATCTGCGTGAGCGGCACCGGCACCTTCAACGGTTTCACGGGCGCGACGTCGACCACCACCCAGCGATCGTCATCGGTGGTCGGATCGGGGTAGGCACTTCGGGTCACCTTCGCGATTCCGACGACTTCTTTTCCCTCGTTAGAGTGATAATAGAGCGCGTAGTCTCCGACCTTCATCTCGCGCAGGTTGTTTCGCGCTTGGTAGTTGCGCACTCCATCCCAGTATGTGGATCCGTCCTTCACGAGATCGTCCCACGAATATTGAAAGGGTTCGGACTTCACGAGCCAATGGGCGCGGGCCATGCTGCTTTCCTCTGTAAAATCGGGGGAGCGACCCCACCGAGAGATCGGAAAGGAACCTCCGATGGCTCGGCTCAGAAAAGCGCGTCAACAAGCTGCGTAGGTCCCACAGCTAGCACTGCAAACAGCCAGCCTCATTCGCCGGCGAACTTCTCGGATCGCGCTCGTACGATCTTGCCGAGTTTCGCGCAATCGGGATAGATCATGCGCTCGGCTACACCGCCTCGGAGCGTAACCGCCCGGAGCATGACGAGCGTATCCCCTCTGCGATCGATCCTCCAATTCGGAAATTCGAAGTTCTGTTGCGCGAGAAGTGCGCGCGCGTCGTTCTCAAACGCCCAGAGCTCGATGCTACAGACTTGTGAATCACCGTCCAAAGTACGTGTATAGTGGCGCGTTCTCTGTGCGACGACGCCCCATTCGACGAGATCCGCATCTTTTCTCGGATCGCTGGGTGTTTCGTTCACGATCTCCCAACCGAAGCGCACATCGCCCTCATCGAGCAACGCCCACTCGAGGCGCTGCTCGAACGACGAAATCTCGCTTCGATCGGGCACCGCCTCTTCGGCGAGCGAAAGCGACGAAGACACTCTCTCGACGCGACCCTCTAAGATGTGTGACTTCGCATCCGGGCAGGCGCTGCGATCATTTACGAAAGTCACGTTTCCGGAGGCATCGACGCACTTGAAAATCTCCGAGGTCGCCGGCTCGGCGAAGAGCGCTATCGAAACAAGTACGAGTAGCCCTCCGAACTTCATCCGGCGTGCTTCTCGAAGGCCTCTCGAACCTCCGGGGGAGCCTGAACGAGCTCGATCAAAACGCCGCCACCACCGACCGGGGAAGCCTCGTTTCCTTTGGGGTGGATGAAACAAATATCGAACCCCGCGGCTCCCTTGCGGATACCGCCGGGCGTAAAGCGGACGCCATTTTGGCCGAGCCACGCGACCGCGGCTGCGAGATCGTCAATCCAGAGCCCGACGTGATTCAGCGCGGGCTCATGGACCTTCGGTTTCTTGTCAGGGTCGATCGGCTGCATGAGATCGACCTCGATCTTGAGGGGCCCCGAACCCGTAACCGCGATGTCTTCGTCGACGTTTTCGGACTCGCTTGTGAAATTTCCGGTGATCTTCAATCCGAGCATATCGACCCAGATCTTGCGCAGAACGGCCTTGTCGGTCGCTCCGACTGCGATCTGCTGAATGCCCAATACGCGAAACGGTCGCTCGCTCACGATTGCCTCCTGGGGGTTCGCTGGCTCGGATCCTCGGAAGATCCAGAGCACCCTTTATAACCCCTTCCGAGCAGATAGCGCTCGCTACTTCCGCGGCGTGAGGCACTCGGTTTGACGGTCTTGGCAGTCTCGAATTCCCGCCTCAGTCGGCGGTCGACGAGCACGGCCTCCGGCCCCTCCAGGATCTTGATCAGAAGCGTTCCGCCAGCGCACAAAAGGCCGCCGAGCAGGGCCTCGACGCCCTCGAGCAACGCACCCTCCCGGGCCTGGTCGGTTGCGCGAATCCCGGTCAGCTTGGGGGCTGCGTCGCTCAACACGACGTCGGCGGGGCCTCCCAGCCGTTCAATAAGTTCTTTCGCAACTGCCTGTTGCGTGAAGTCCGCACAAAACGCGATCACGTTCTCATTTTTAAACGGAGGATCGATCGCGGCCAGATCGACTCCCACGACGCGCCCTTTCGGACCCACCGCGTCGGCGGCGACCTGTAGCCAACCGCCCGGCCAACAACCGAGATCGATCACCCGTTGACCCGACCGCAGCAGGTGCTGGGATTGCTGGATTTCGAGCAGCTTGAAAGCTGCGCGAGATCGGTAGCCCTCGCGTTTGGCGCGCCGATAGAAGTGGTCTTTGCGGTCGTAGACCGTCACGGTGATCGCTCGATCCGGTGGCGGCGCCGCGGGTCGGATCAGGATCCGCGGTTGGCCTTGACGCTCGCTCGGACCCGGACGATCGCGTTGTTGTGACCCGGGACCGCGCCGTTCACGAACAGCAGGCCCCGCTCGGCGTCGACGCGCGCGACTTCCAGGTTGATGCTCGTGGTCCGGGCGTTGCCGAGGCGCCCGGGCATCTTCATGCCCTTGAAGACGCGGCCCGGATAGCTGCCCGCGCCAATCGACCCTCCGTGACGAAAAGCTTCGTGGGTACCGTGGGTGCGCCGCATGACCGCAAACCCGTGGCGCTTGACGACTCCGGCCGTCCCGCGGCCCTTCGAGATCCCGGTCACGTCGACGCGCTGGCCCTTCTCGAAGATCTCGATCTTGATCTCCTGGCCGACCTCGTAACCCTCTGCGTCTTTAGCGCTCATTCTAGACTCCGCGAGATACCGCTTGGGGGCTACGCCGGCCTTCTGGAAGTGCCCCTGCTGGGCCTTGTCGGCGCTGGACGGGCGGCGGTCGCCGAAACCAAGCTGGAGCGCCGTGTAGCCGTCCTTCTCCGCGGACTTCTTCTGGATCACGAAGTTCGACGACGCTTCGAGTACCGTCACCGGTATCGCCTTACCAGACTCTTCAAAGATCTGGGTCATGCCGATCTTCCGGCACAGCAATTCAACCGCCACGAGATTGTCTCCAGAGCGCCCATCGGGCGAAATTCGGGAAAGAGCGCGGAAAGATAGAGGATCTGAGCGGTCTGTCGACTCTCGGAGCACCCCGCGACCGGGCTGCCCGGGCGAGCTCGGCCGGATTCAATCGGCCAGCTTCGCGCGCTCCTCAGCGACAATCTCCTGGATGAGGCCGACCGCAAGGGGCTGCACCGCCTCGTCGACGCCCCGCCCCGCCTCTTGCACCAACGATGGCATCACCTCGATGCTCTTGCGCCCGACCGGCGTGCGGTAGAAGGCGAGCATCTCCCGGATCAGTTCCTGTTTCGACTCGGTGAGCTCCGCGCCGCTCTTCGCAGACTGAATCAATACGCCGGCCGCCAAGATCACTGCACCGATTTTTCGGATTCGCACAGTCACCTCCGCTCTTCTCGGGCACTGGATACCGCAAACCCCAAGACTAGAGGGGATCGCGGAATAGGGTTACAACGATCCCCGCCGGGAACGGGTGTCACGGTATTCTGCGGGACCCTCTAGCCGAGCCGGACCGACGACCCGCTACACTCTCCGCGAGGTCTCGCACCCCCCGTCCGTTTGATTGGGGCGGCGGGGATTTCTGCGTGCAGCGCACGCCTGGAGCGCTCGGAGGGCCCCGCGACCCGTATGGCAGAGACGGCGGGAAGCAAGTCCCGCTACGAAGATCTAGACAGCGTTGCTCGGCGCATCGCCGAGCGAAGTGGTGCGGTACGCCTGGCGGGCTTGCGCGGCGGCGCAGCGGCCGTCGTTGGCGCGAAGCTCATTGCGCAGCTTGGTGATGCGCCGGCGCTCTTTGTCACCCCGAACGCCAAGGCCTGCGATGCGCTCGTCCAAAATCTCTGCGCCGCGCTCGGAGAGCCCGCCGAGGGCGGGCGCGTACGCGCGTATCCAGATCACGACACGCATCCCTACGAGCGCTTCTCCCCTCAACCATTTCTGGTCGCACAGCGGATGGACGTCCTTTATCGCTGGTTGGCGAGCGCGCAGCCGGATGCGCGGATCGAACCCGCACCCATCGCGGTGGCGCCCTGGACGGCGCTCGCGCTGCGGGTGCCTGCGCGCGAAGTCGTGCGCAGCCGTTCGGTTCACCTCGAAGTCGGCCAGACCATCGACCGAGACGCGCTTGTCGCGACCCTGGTTGCCGCGGGCTACTCGCGGATGCCTCTCGTCGAAGAGCGGGGCGAGATCGCCGTGCGAGGCGGCATTCTCGACATCTTTCCACCCCATCGCACACATCCGATTCGAATCGATCTGTTGGGCGACGAGATCGAGTCGATTCGCGAATTCGACGAAGTCACGCAGCGATCGCGAGATGCCCTCTCACACCTGGTCGCGCCACCCCCCCGCGAGCTGCTCATCAACCGTTCGCTGATCGTCGACCAGTCCGGGCGAATTCGCGAATTGGCCGCCGAACAGGGTGTTTCAAACCGTGCGGTCGACGCGCTGCTCGACTCTTTGCTGCGCGGCCACATACCGCCAGGCACCGAAGCCCTCGCACCGCTCCTCCAGCGCACCGTCGAGACGGTGTTCGACTTTCTTCCCGCCGACACGCTGATCCTCATCGACGACCCGGAAGCCGGCCGCGACCGCATGCGGCGATATGCGTCGGACGCGGAGGAGAATTACCAAATCGCAAGAGAAAACGGCCGGGTCGTCTCGGAACCAAACGCACTGGCACTCTCCCCCGAAGAACTCGAGCGCGAGATGCTCGCGCGCAAGCCGATCTTCTTGGAGCGGCTCGACGTGGTCGACGCCGAGGCCGAAGGCGAGCACCTTTCGCTTCGCTGCATCGGCCACGACATCCTCCACCGCGAGCTGATCAAAGCGCGCAGCAGCGATCGCGCGCTCCAGCCGCTCGTCGACGCGCTCGCAAAATGGTGTGATGCAGCTTGGCGGACGACGCTCTGCGTCTCTTCTCTTTCCGGCGCGGAACGCCTGCGCCATTTGTTAAGCGAATACGGACTCGAAGTTCGAATCGCCGAGAATCCCCGGACCGCGTCGCGCTGGTCATCGCCAGGCCGCGTCGAAATCCGCGTGTGCAATTTCTCGGAGGGATTCGTCTTCCCGGCAGAACTCCTGGTCGTTCTGACAGAAGAGGAGATCTTCGGCCCGCGCCAGCACCGCAGGGTGCGGACGCATTGGCCCGATGGCGCGAGCATCGAAGACCTCGCGCAACTCGAGAAAGGTGACTACCTCGTCCACGTCGAACACGGAATCGGCATCTATCGTGGACTGGTCGAACTCGACCTTGGGGTCACCCGGGGAGAATTTCTTCGGCTCGAATACCGCGACGGTGACCGGCTCTTCGTTCCCGTGCATCGCCTGAGCCTGATCCAGCGCTACGGTGGATCGGACGGCCACACCCCACGCATCGACAAACTCGGCGGTGTCAGCTGGGAAAAGGCGAAAAACTCCATCAAGAAGAGCCTGCGGGCCATGGCCCACGAACTACTCTCGATTCACGCGGCCCGAGAACTCGCGCCGGGCCACGTGTTTTCGGGGCGTGATCGTCACCTCGAAGAATTCGAAGCGACCTTTCCGTTCGAAGAAACTGCCGACCAAGCCGCCGCAATCGAAGACGTGCTCAGCGATCTACAGCGTCCCAAGCCGACGGACCGGATCATCTGCGGAGACGTCGGTTATGGCAAGACCGAGGTCGCCGTGCGGGCGGCCTTCCGGGTTGCGATGGACGGCAAGCAGGTCGCCGTCCTGGTTCCAACGACGATTCTCTGTCAACAACACGAAGAAACCTTCAAGGAGCGATTTGCGGGCCATCCGATAGAGATCGAATCGCTTTCCCGATTTCGCAGCGCAAAGGACGCCCGGTCGGTCATCGAGCGGTTGGCGAACGGGACCATCGACATCGTGATTGGAACCCACCGCCTGCTGCAAAAGAACGTCCGCTTTCGAGACCTCGGACTGCTCGTTATCGATGAAGAACACCGATTCGGCGTCACCCACAAGGAGCGAATCAAACAGCTCAAGAAGAACATCGACGTCTTGACGCTGACCGCAACACCGATTCCGCGAACCCTCCAGATGGCGTTCAACGGAATTCGCGACCTGTCGGTGATCAACACGCCGCCCGCGGATCGCCTGGCCATCCGCACCCAGGTATGTCGTTTGTCGGATTCCCTGATTCGCGAGGTCATCCTGCGAGAGCTGCGCCGGGGTGGGCAAATTTTCTTCGTCCACAACCGGGTGCAGACGATCGGCGCAATGCAGAGTCGGCTCGCCCGCGTCGTTCCCGAGGCCAAGATCATCGTCGCGCACGGACAGATGAAAGAGCGCGAACTAGAAGATCGAATGCTTCGCTTCATGCACGGCGAGGCGGATGTGCTGCTCTGTACGACGATCATCGAGAGCGGCATCGACAATCCGCGGGCGAATACCATCTTGATCAATCGAGCAGATGTGCTCGGTCTCGCGCAGATCTACCAGCTGCGCGGGCGTGTAGGCCGAAGCAAGCAACGCGCCTACGCGTACCTGATGATCCCGGGTTCAGAGGACACGCTCACCTCCGACGCGAGGCGGCGGCTCGAGACAATCCAAGATCTCAGTGAACTCGGCAGCGGCTTCCGCCTTGCGAACATGGACCTCGAGATTCGCGGTGCCGGGAATCTCCTCGGGCCTGAACAAAGCGGCTGTCTCGCGGCGGTCGGCTACGAGACCTACCTTGCGATGCTCGAAGAAATCATGGACGAGCTGCGCGGAAAACCCCACGAGACCGAGATCGACCCAGAGATTCGGCTGCCCGTGACCGCGCGCCTGCCGGAGTCCTACGTGAGCACCGTCAGCCAGCGCCTGGTTCTCTACAAGCGCCTCGCGAGTTGCCGCGACGACGGCGAGATCGACCGCATTCGAGACGAGCTGCTCGACCGCTACGGATCACTGCCCGACGAGGCCGAGAACCTCTTCGAGGTAATCCGATTGAAGACGCTCGCGCGCCGGCTTGGCATCGCGGCCATCGATCTCGCAAACGGCGAAATCGTGCTTACCGCGGCGGATCAGAGCAAGGTCGATCCGCAGCGGCTTCTCGACCTGCTCCATCAAGCCGGGGCCGGGATGCGCGTCGCGCCCGACCGCAAGATCTACGCGCGCGCACCCAAAGGGGATCCCGCACGACTCTTCGCCGCGGCCCGAAATTTGCTCGAAAATCTCGGAGCTGCGTGACGGCTATTTCCCATCGAAGCCGGGCTCAGGTTCGCTTCATATCCTTGGGAACGACCGTGGTGCCGATCGCGCGGCAGACGAGAATCGGATCTTTGAGCACGTCCGCCGCCGAGTCATTGACGTCGGGTCGTACCGCAATGACCTTGTAGGCTTCGAACTCGCAGCGGCGCGACGTGTTCCCCAATTTCACGATGCTGCCTTTCGCTTCGATGAAGTCACCGCTGTAGACGGGAGCTAGAAATTCCACTTCGTGATAGGCGCGAAACAGGCCTTCATCACCATCTTGCTGGATGGCGAGGTCGGTGATGAGGTCGCCGAAGATCTCGAGCATTTTGGCACCGGGAACCAGATTGCCGCCGTAGTGAGCGTCGCGGGCAGACATGCGAACACGGATTGTCGCTTCTTTGGACATCAGCTCTCTCCTATTTCATCTTTAGCGACCGCGAGTGCATCCACAGCAACCGCACGACCACCGGTAATGATGATGGGATTTGCTTCAATTTCGAGAATTCGGTCGGACAGATCTTCAGCGAGCCACGCGAAACGCTCCACTACATCGGCGAGTTCTTTCAATTCGGAATCGGACAATTCGACGGATGCGCCCACTGCAGCACCAGACGCGATCTCCGTCGCCTCGCCCTGTCGCAGTGGAAGCAGATTGAATGCCGTTTCACCGGACACGCCCCCGCCGCCGGCACACACCGTCATCGCGGGCCCGTAGATCGGGTCCACCGTCACGCCGATCAGGAACTCCGGCCCGGCCGCGAGCTGCTCCTGCACCAACAAGCGAGTCGCGTCGACACCCATTTCGCGCGCGCGGTCTTGCACTTCTTGTGTGGCGATCTTCACTTCATCGGGTGAATCGAGGCTCAATTTCACGAGACCCTCGTGTGCCTTGTGGGGCACTTCGGCGCAGACGAGTTTGACGACGATGCGACAGTCGAGATCACGGGCGACCTCCGCCGCTTGCTCGGGGCCGTTGACGACCGCTTCGCGCGGTCTCTCGATCCCGTACTGGGTGAAGATCTCGGCGGCCTGGGCCTCGTCCAGAATCCCCGGCGCGATCGAGACGCGCGGCTTGGCGGCATGTCGCTCAGCAACGGGCAAGCGTTCCCGAGAAATTTCGTAGAGGCCCGCAATCGCAGCCGCAGCGGGTGCGTGACCGTGCAATACCACCACGGAATGTTCGATGATCGGCTCTGCGGTTCGTCCGGTATAGGACAGGGGCGTCGCCAGCACGGAAATTACGGGCTTGCCGCTCTCGCGCTGAACCTTACCCGCGTGGGCGAGGATCGTCGTGAGATCGGAGTCGTCGGGGCGCTTCCGGCTCGGCGCGACGTCGATCACGATCATGCCCACTTCGGGGTCGGCGGCCAGCACATTGATCGCCTCGCAGTAGATCTGGTTGTCGAAGATCGCCTGGCCGGTCACGTCGAGCGGATTACGCGGCTCGCTGAAATCGGGAAGAATCCCGGAAAGTGTATTCATGGTTGCGGCACTGAATTTTTCGAGCGGCACCCGAGCATCGTTGAGCGCATCGGCAAAAAGGGTGCAGTTGCCGCCGGATTGCATGGCCACCGCGAGTTTTCCCAAGCAATACTCCGGCGCTTTCTCCAGCAGCAGGGCGGTTTCGAACAACGCGATCGGATCATGAACGACAGCGGCGCCAAGTCGGCGAAGCTTCGCATCGCGCAACGTGGTGTCCCCGAGGAGCTCCCCAGTGTGGGCGATCACCGAAGCCTTCGCGGCTTCGCCCGTGACACGCGGGCAACAGACGACGACCCGCTTGCCTGCGCGATCCATCGCTTCGAGCCCCTTCACGAGAACGCCAATGTCGCGGATGGTCTCGATATAGCAAGCTGCAACGGTCGTCCCGGGATCGCTCGCTGCCCACTCGAGAAGCTCACCGATTCCGAGAGTGGCTTCGACACCGACGCCGGTCACGACGCGGATACCGACGCCGCGATCTCCAGCCATATGGGTGAACGCCCAGGCCGCTGTACCGCTCTGGGAAAACATTGAGATCGAACCGGCTGTCGCAGTCGGAGGCATCTCGGCGCCGTAGGCGGCGACCCGGCCGAGATAGTTGATGAAGCCCTCGACGTTGGGCCCGATGAGCGTGACGTCGCCTTCGATTGCAGCCGCGGCGAGTTGGATCTGGAGCTCGGCGCCTGCGGGACCTGCATCGCGAAAGCCGCTCGAGACCACCATGGCTCCGGGCACTCCGGCTTCGCCGCACGCCTTGACGGCCTCGATCGCGGCCTCAGCGGGAATCGCGATGATTGCGAGCTCGGCTGGAATGGGCGTTTCGCGGAGGTTCGGGTAGGCGGGTTGATCCCACACCGTGGAGCGGCGCGGGTTGATCGGAAAAATCGGCCCCGGAAAATCCAGTGCCTTGAGGTTGGAGTAGATCTCCTTCAACCAGGAACTGCCGCGATCGCTCGCACCAACGATCGCAATCGCCTTCGGGTTGAAAAATGAGTCCAGTCGTTTGCTGATCATCGGGGGAACTCTCGGGTGCGGGTTGCGTTCTGGAGTGGCTCGTCGAGCCGGATGGGCGGGTGCGCCTTCGCGCGTTTCGGATGTTTTACATCGCGTTGAGCACGTTGCTTCCCAGCGTCCTCATTTCCGCAGGTCTACATTTCTAACATTTTGTTTTTGTTAAGTAAATATCTATGTTTGGGAAAGGCCGCCAACACCTTGATCTACCATGGAAGATTCCCCAAACGATTTGAATAATCAACAACTTAACAGGCCGGACTCAACAGAGGCAGCCGGTTGGCGCTCTCCGCGCAGCTCCCAGCCCTCCGCAGGCTACCACGTGCAGCGCTTGGATCCGATCGGCATTGAGGTAGGTGCTGGGAAAACCGCTCGCGGATCGACGCTACCATCGGAAATGGTTTTTGGATCGACCGCCTTTCGGGCACTGCCCGACATTCCGCAGGAGGCCTCGGTGCGACGCATGTTCCCGTGGATTGCCGCGGGAGTTCTCCTCTCCGTCTCGCCGGCCTCGCCCGATGAGATCCTCGTCGACGGCGTCGCCGCCCAGGTCGGTGAGGACGTCGTCCTCTTCTCTGAAGTGATCGCGATGGTCGCCGAGAGGGAGCAACAGATGCGCGCTGCCGGCAGTGGAGACGATCAGATCGCGAAACTGCGCGCTCAGGGGCTCGAGCGAATGATCGAAAACCAACTGATTCGCAACGAAGTGAAGCGGATGGAGCTGTACGCCTCCGACGAAGAGATCGATGAAACGATCGCAATGATCGCAGGCGACAACGGACTTACTCTCGAACAGCTTGAGAAGAGCGTGCGCACAAACAACATGGATTTCGAGGATTACCGCGAGCAGCTCAAGGAAAAGATCGAATACCAGAGAGTCCTTCAGATAGTGCTGATGCCGAAAATCGAAATCGAGGAGACGGCCCTCCGCAGGCTCTACGATCAACGGTTCAAAGACCAACCCGACGGAGGAGATCTGGTTCATTTGCGCCAGCTGTTGGTCCCGGTCGGCCCGGGCAAGGACGCCGATGCAGCCTGTACCGAGGTGAGCGCCGCCGCCGAGCGAATCGCCGCTGGAGAAACGTTCGAAGCGGCAGCATCCGAAATTTCGGTGGTCGCACCGGAGCAGGGCGGGGACATCGGCTGGTTACACGAATCATCGCTGGCGGCGTGGATGGCCGAACTTGTAGCGAAACTCGAACCGGGTGGAGTCAGCCCGGTCAATAGACAACCCTTCGGGTGCAACCTGCTCCAACTCGTCGAGAGGAAAGCCTTTGAACGGGTCAGCTACGAAACGGCGAAGCCAGGGCTCTACCGGGAAATCCAGCAGGGGATGATGGAGTCGGAATTCATGATCTGGATGGAGGAACTCCGAAAGCACACCTACATCCAGCGCTATGGATACTTCGCAGACGCCGCCAAACTCGACACCACCACCGTCGATCCCGCTGATACGGAGCCGGGCGCGCTATTTCAGTAAGGAGAGCGGATCGCGAGACGGTGAGAGAAAAGGGAGGGAAGGAACCTCTCCGCCTGGTTCGTTTTAGCCGAGACCGAGCTGTTCGCGCACACGCTCGGCGATGGTGGCTTCGACCTGACTCTGCTCTCCATCTCCAGACACGCGCTTCAGATAGGAGCAGTCGAGGGCGTCGAAGATCAAAGCGACCCGCGCGAGAAACGCGCGCCGTTCGAAGACGCCCTCGATCTCGGAGCCTCGCACGCGCACGCGCTCGATCGCTTTCTGGGGATCGAGCTCCAGCAGCACGACGAGGTCGGGAGTCGGAAACTCGGCCTCGCTGTCCGCGAGAATTTGCTGGTAATCCAAGCCGCGCGCGCCCTGATAGGCGACGGTCGACAGATAGTAGCGGTCGGTCAATAGGATCTGGTCGGCGCGCAGCGCGGGCGCGATGATCTCGGCGACGTGCACCCGCCGGTCCTCGACGAACCAGCGCAGTTCTTCCTCGGGATCGAGCTCCTTGCCCGAGCGCGCCATCTCGCGAATGCGCTGACCGCTCGGAAATTCGGTGGGCTCACGGGTAGTAACGACGTCGCAGCCAGCCGCGCGCAAGCGTGTCGCCAAGCGTTCGAGCTGCGTGCTCTTCCCGCAGCCGTCGAGGCCCTCGAACGCGATCAGCCGCCCGCCGTTCACGGGGATGCGGCTCTCAACCGTTCACGCCACGCAGAACCCGAGCCGGCTATGCACATGGAAGTCCTCGACGCTGCTGCGAAAACCCAACCGCAGCGAGTGGCTCGCCCGTCGGCACGGTGCTTGCTCTAGGAGCAGTGTGCCTTCGAGCACACCCGCCAACGCCCCTTCAAGGGACCGGGGGCCCGGCGGGACTGGAGTCGTCGGGCGGGGGCACTGAGTTCGACGTGGAATACTACAGGGGTGAGTTCCACGTCGAGTTCCCGCCCGGCGGCTCCGCAATCGTAAATGGGTCGGTGCAAAAACACACATGGCTGCTTCAGCTCCGTTCAAACAAAGCACGCATCGATGATCAGGTAATCGCCAGCACCAACAGAATGGCAATCACGAATGCGTAGATTGCGATCGACTCGATCAAGACCATACCGAGAATGAAGGTGGTAAACATCGACCCAGCTGCACCGGGGTTTCGCGCGATACCCGCGGTCGTATTTCCTGCGGTCATTCCCTGGCCAATGGCGCAGCCAAAGCCCGCGAGTCCGATGGCGAGGCCAGCGCCAAGCGCGTATCCCCAGCTCCCTTCGGGACTGCTACCGCTGCCGTCCTCGGCACCGGCCACCATGGGCAGCGCCACGAGAAACAAACTCCAAAGTATGGCCCTCCTGAAATTCCAAATCACGATTTTCTCCTTGGTGAACGAGAGCCTGGTACTCGAAGCTCCCCTTAATGGGGTTCGTCGAGCGCCAAGCCGATGTAGATCATGGTGAGCAGAGAAAAGATGAAGGCCTGCAGGAACGAGACGATCAACCCGAGCCCCATGAAGATGGCGGGCACGCCGATCGGAACCAGCGTCAACCACACAGCGATGACCGTGTGGTCCGCGAACATATTGGCCAATAGCCGTACCGCCAGGGTACCGATCCGCGCCAGGTCCAATGGAACCTCGATAACGAAGATCAGAGGGGCCAACAAACGGAAGTGCACGGTTCGCCCGAACCATTGTTTCTCGAAAAAACTCGGCCCCATGAACTTGGCCAGGTATTTCTGCTTGTGCTTCGCGACGCCCACCCAGGTGTAGACGACCCAGGAAATCACCGCCCAGGCCCAGGTGGTGTTCGCATCCGAAGTCGCACCCTCGACTCCGGGGAGGAGTCCGATCAGATTCGAAAACAAGATGAAAACGAACATCGTGCCGATGATCGGAAAATATTTGCGCCAGTCGTCTCCGATCCGGTCGCGGGCCAGGTTGGCGAGCGCCTCGACGGCCACCTCGAAACAGTTGCGAAGCGTCACGCCATCGTCGGGAAGCAGTCCGCCGTTTTCCGCGGTGATTCTGCGGCGAATCAAGATTCCCGTGGCGAACATCAAAATGCCGGCGAGAATCGCCGCCTGGATGACCCACGGAACCGCGGGTTCAAGCGGGGTGTAGATGTTCACCAACTCTCTTCCTCCGGCTCGTCAGGCGCTTCGGTCTCGCGCGCCAACCAGGGATTCCAGCGGTCCCAGCTCTGATCGTCGTCGGCAAGTCGCGGCGCATTCGGGTCGATCAGCGGTCGCGACCGCCAAGTTTCGATGATCGTCGCGGGCATGATGAGCGACAGACCGATCAACAAACCGGCGGCGTCGGCACCGAAATAGAGCGCCGCACAGATGCCGATCGCGAGCAAGCCAAACCGCAACCCGAAGACGGCCGCCCAGGCGCGCTGTCCGGGCATCACGCCCCAGAAGAGAAATTGTGCAGAGCGTCGCAACGCCCGGAAATTGGCGGCTTCGAGCGCGGCCCCGACTGCAAGGCTCGTAGTGAACGCGGGCGTCGCAACCGCGAGCGAAGTCACAACCGCGCCGGCGGAAATCGCGATGTTCCAGCGCTCTATGGGGTCGATGCTCATCATTCGCTCTCGTCGGTGTCGCCCGAATTCTCATCCCTCATCCAACGACCCAGGCGAAGCAGCCGAACGGTGAAAGATGCAAACCCGATCGCGGTTCCAATCAGAAGAAGCACGGGTGTGGTGCCGAAATATCCGTCCAGCCAGTATCCGAGACCGACCGCGATCAACAGCGCGATGACGGCCTCGAATGCGCCCTGGTAGACGGCACCCTGTCGCCGGTTCTGACCGGCTTGAGACTCCTTCTCATGTTGCCGGTCCGTCACAGTAAATCGGTCACCACAGTAACGCGGTATCCCCCGGCAATCGCTGCAAATCACGACCCCGGAGGACGGCGCGCATCCTAGCCAACACCCGGGAGGGGCTCAACGCACCCTCGCGGCTTTCTGCATCGCGACCCGCGCGGCTACCAAAGTGGCCTCGATGTCCCGAGATTTGTGGGCCAGAGAGGCGAATCCGCACTCGAATGGAGACGGCGCGAAATAGACCCCCTGCTCGAGCATGCTCTGGAAAAAGCGCTTGAAACGCTCCGCGTGGGCCTTCTGGGCGTCTGCAAAGTTTCGAACCGGGCCCGGGTGAAAGAAGAAACCGAACGCTCCCCCGACCGCGACCGCGGTAAATTCGACCCCAACTTCGCGGGCGACCTCGGTCAAGCCATCCGCCATCCGCTGAGAAGTCGCCCCGAGGCGTTCGTAGGTTCCGGGTTTGGCGAGCTCGCGAAGCGTGGCGAGCCCAGCCGCCATCGCGAGCGGGTTGCCCGAAAGCGTGCCCGCCTGGTAGACGGGCCCTTCGGGCGCG
>JACZVU010000059.1 GCA_022572485.1 Myxococcales bacterium | reverse complement strand
TACGGGTGCGTACAACGATTGCAAGCGCGAGGGAATTTACCGCTGCGTGTGTTGCGGAAACGCGCTGTTCAGCTCGGAATCGAAGTATGCATCCGGCACCGGATGGCCGAGCTTTACGCAGCCGATCGCGGAAGCGAGTGTCTCGACTCGAGAAGATCGGAGCGCCGGAACCCTTCGGACCGAAGTGGTCTGTGCCCGCTGTGACGCTCACCTCGGCCACGTCTTTCCGGATGGCCCGCCCTCTACGGGGAAGCGCTATTGCATGAATTCAGTCGCTCTCGACCTGGAAGAGGCAGACGGATCCCAGGGGTCACCCTCGTAGTGCCCGACGGGGCGGCTGCGGCTCGAAGGTGGGTTCGTGAACCCGAAGCGTGTGGCCTGCATCTGGCGAGAGCCAGGTCTGAAAGTGCCGAAGAAGCAAGGCGAGCCAAGGCGCCTCTGGCAGTAGCAGCGAATTTCTCCTAGATCGAATCCCGGATCAACGGGCAGGTCGAACAGTGGATACCGCCGCCGTTGAGCGCCATCTTGTCGTAGGGAATCGTTACGATTTCAATGTTCCACTTGGCGAGCTGATCCAGGGTGCGGTTCGAAATGCCAGGCGGCATGAGCAGCCGTCCCGGTCTCACCGCGAGACAGTTGATGATCCAGCGGTCGTCGTCGGGGTTCATCTCGACGGTGCGAATCTTCAACTCCTTCAGCTTGTCGAGAAACCAATAGGGGAGCGCTTCTGCACGGACCAGGGCCGTGTCGAGGTCGATCATCACGAAGGCTCCATCGATATGGATGTCGTAACCACACATGTCGATTTGGATGAGTTCGACTCCCTGGGCGCGGAGAACCTCTTCGATCTGCCGCGCGCCTTCATTGTTCACCCGGATCGTGCGGCCGATGACTGCTGTTTTGGAATTGAGCCACGCGAAACTGCCCCCCTCAGAAAGTCCGCTGCCGTGGATCGTGCGAAGAATTGGCATGCCGAGTCGTGCCAGCATGCGGGTCACCACCAATTCCTCGCCTCGTCGAATCTTCGGCCCCATTCGATTGATGACGGCGCCCCCCTTGACGGCGAACGCGGGGTCTCGCGTGTAGCACGACTTGAGTCGGCCGCCGGAGACGCCTTCCAGGAGAACCACTTCGACGCCTTCATCGCGCAACGCCTGCACCAGGGTGTCGTGTTGCGCCTGCATTTCGGAGACCGGTGGAATCGTATCGCTCTGCCAGTACCAGCCCTTCTTGAGATCGCCGAAGCTGCCGATGCTCTCGATCCGCTTGCTGGGGTCGACCACATCCATCTCCGGCCCGGGTCGGTGCATGAGTACGACGCGGAGTTGCCCGACATCGTTATCGCACCCCCAGCCGCGGCCCCAGACGGCTTCTTGCTGCTCGAGTGTCTCGAATGCGGGCTCGGCCTCTGCGCCAAACATCTTGATCGTCATCTTGTAGCGGTGCGCGGCGTCCCTGTTCTCCGGCATGGCGTAAGGGCTCCTTGGCAGATCTGCGAAGCAGATAGTGTACACCCGTACCGGGAGCCCACAGCCAGTCGGACATTGGGGCGGGGCTAGAGGGATCTCGGAATAGGATTACACCGATCCTCGTCGGGAGCCGGTGTCACGGTATTCTGCGGGACTCTCTAGAGGGATCTCGGAATAGGATTACACCGATCCTCGTCGGGAACCGGTGTCACGGTATTCTGCGGGACTCTCTAGAGGGATCTCGGAATAGGATTACACCGATCCTCGCCGGGAACGGGTGTCACCGTATTCTGCGGGACTCTCATCTGTGCCGATTTGCGATTTGCTCGTAGAGGGTCCGCTTGCCCCAATAGAGCACTGCCCACGGCATGACGAGCCAGATCCCGTTGAGGGCCCAGAATTTCAGCACGTAATCGACAAAACTCGTGGTGTCGACGTTGGGAAAACCATCGAGAGCCTCGCTTCCAAAATACAAGATGGTGCCGTAGAGATGGGCGACAGCGGTCGCCATCAGCATCAGCGTTGCCATCGGGTTCTGTCCGTTGGACCGGTAACGGAGCCAGAGGGCACTGAACCCCAGCACGCCCACGATCGCCGTCAGGGATTCCAAAGTGATCAGCTGCGCGTTGTCGCTCGCGTAGCGCGCGTCGCCTCCGTCGATATAGGCCCACCACGGATAGGCCCAGATTGCGTCTGGCGAAGCGAGGATGCGGTTGCGGAGCAAGACCCAACCGAGTTCCCAGGTCAGGTGGGTCGTGAACGTGACCCCGAACCAGATCATCACCATGCCCTGTAGGCTTTCGAAACGCGGCCGCCCGCGTTGCCCCGTGGCTGGCCACCATGGCGTGGAGAGGAGGCTCACGAACACGCCCAGGAAAACGACCGTGGCTGCGTCGCCGGTCCAGTCCCGATCGGCGTCGAACGCGAATACGGTCAGCGCGGCCACGGGTAGCGAGAGTACGAGTGAAACGATCAGGAAGCCCTGGGTGAGTCGGATCCAGCTCATTTGGGGGTAGCCTTTTGCGTCGCATGCGGAGTGAATTGGCGGAAACGTACTGCAACCCGATCCATCAGCCGAACGCTCTGCAATTTAATTGTCTTTGCCAGCGATTCGTGAAGGACGCGTCTCGGACGTATCCCTCGGAGCCGGTCGGGGTACAAGGCGGCAGAGAAGGAATTGCCGGCTGAATCACACCGATCGGAAAAGCTCGATCGCGGCTTTGCGACGCTACAGTAACCTCGTGGAGTGCCTGCTCTCGAGAGATCGATGTTGACTCGCCTCACAACTCTCGTCGCCATCGCGATTGCATTCATCGCGTGTGCGGAGCCGGCCTTTTTTGTGCCGGAACAGCCCATCCGGAGGCCGGTCGTGGATCGGCTCGACGAATCTTCTATTCGGATCCGCTGGCCAGCGTCTTTTTCGAGCGGCGCAGTGGCCATATACCGGGGGGTCGATCCGTCCTTCATCAACCGTTCGATTCCACTAGCGGTGGTAAACGGTCAGTCGGTGGTATTGACGGGCGCCGACGATCCCGATATCGGGGAAGGTCGAAGGCTCTATTTTGAACTCGTTCCTGCGTCGGGCGGCGCAGCTGTCATCACTGCCGAGCGGCGTCTGCCACTGGAGTGCTGCGATAATTTTCGCGATCTTGGTGGCTACGAGACGAACGATGGTCGGACGGTTCGCTGGGATCGCCTCTACCGGACGAGTGATCTGTCAAAACTGACGCGTTCAGACCTCGAGTATCTATCCCAGCTCGACGTCAAGTTGGTGTGTGATTTTCGTTCGGACCGCGAGCGTATCGCCAACCCGAACCGCACCATCGATGACGCCCCCGAAATACTCGATCTGCCGGTGGATCCAGAAGGCGTCGATCCCGAAGCACTGCGGATGAAGATCCGGACTGGCGGCATGGTAGCCCTCGGAGTCGAGCGAACGATGCGGGACGCCTACCGGGCATTCGTGACCGACTATTCGGAGGAATGGGCCGTGATGTTTCAGCGGCTGGCGCGAGAGGAGAATCTGCCCACGGTGATGCACTGCACAGCGGGTAAAGACAGGACCGGATTTGCGTCGGCTTTGCTGTTGCTGGTACTGGGCATTTCCGAAGAGACCGTTTTCGAGGATTACCTGCTCACCAACTACTATCAGCAGAATTCCTTCCGGTTCGTTCTTCGCTGGGTTCCGCTCTATTCCTTTTTCAGGACCGATCCCAAAGACCTGCTGCCACTTCTCGAGGCGAGGCGGGAATATCTGCAGGTGGCTCTAGACGAGATGGTGTCCAGCTACGGTTCAATCGACGCCTATCTGGAGCAGGCTCTCGGGTTGGATGCCGAAATGCGCGCGAAGTTGGAGCATCATTTTCTCGAGTAGCGCTTCGAGGGTTCTTGCCTCGATGGTAACTAGAGAGTGCCACAAAATACGGTGACACCAGCTCCCGGCGAGGATCGTTGTAATCCTATTCCGCGATCCTCTCTAGACCCGGCCACTGATTCAGCTAGGCTGGAGATGCAACCCTCCGCGCGCGGCGCACCTGCTGGGAAGCGCCACAGAAGGATTCAATGAGATCAGAACTCCGCAACTGGGGAGAGATTCTGCGTACCCAGAACCTCTCTTCCGGGCGGGCGATGGATCCTGTATCGCGCTGGCTGCTGATTGCGCGGGCCAGCCTCTTCCCTCTGACGATGACATCCGGGGCCATCGGTGGTCTGCTGGCGGTGGGCAACCCCAATGCCCGTTGGGGGTGTTTCGCGCTAGCGCTGTTCGCTCTGATCTTGGCCCAGGCCGCCAGCAACATGATCAACGATTACCTCGACCTCGAAACGGGCATCGATCCGGACGAGTACCGGCGCGTCCAGTACGCCCCGCACCCGATTCTCTCGGGTTTGATCTCGAAGGCCGGCCTGATCTTTGCGATCGCGCTCGTCAATCTGCTCGCTCTCGGAATCATTTTGTACCTCACCGAAGTTCAGGGCTGGCCCGTGGCGGCTTTCGCGTTGCTCGGGCTCTTCGTCGGAGTCGGCTACGGTGCGCCGCCCATTCAACTGAAAGATCGCGGCCTCGGCGAACCCGCCGTGGCGTTGGTCTGGGGTCCATTGATGGTTGGCGGTACCTACTTTGCGACGACCGGCGGCCTCGAACCCTGGGTTCTGGTGGCCAGTCTGCCGTACGCGTTGCTCGTTACGGCCGCCCTGATCGGGAAGCACATCGACAAGATCGACATCGATTCCCAACGCGGAATTCGGACGCTTCCGGTTCGCATGGGGTTGGATCGCGCGCTGTTCCTGAATCAGCAGCTCATGGTCTTGTTTTTCGTCTTCGTGATCTGTCTGGTTCTCGTCGGGAGAGTCGGCGTCTGGACCCTGCTCGTGATCGCGGCCGCACCCCATCTGTGGCGGGCGCTGAAGATCTATTCGCAGCCGCGCCCCGAGTCCGCGCCTCCCAAGTGCCCTTACTGGCCGCTGTGGTACGTGGCGCCCGTCTTCTCGTTGGCGCGGGTGGCGGGGGCGCTCTTCGTTCTCGCGTTGCTTTTGGACGCGATCTTCCCGATGCGGTTGGGGTAGAGGGCAAAGAGCCAACCTGTCAGAGGGTCGTGTCTTTTTGAGCCGAGTGCTCTCGGCTAGCGAGGATCGCGGAATCCGGTTACCCGATCTTCGTCGGAAACTGGTGTCACGGTATTCTGCGGGACTCTCTAGCGTGGGAAGCTCTCGCTTCCCTTGCGGCGTCACGCGATCCCATTCTGGGATCGCGCTCCTAAATGAGCAGCAGCGCTTTTTCGATCGCTTCCACAACGCCGCCCTCGGCGTTGCTGCGGACCACGCGATCAGCGGCTTGCTTGATTTCTGAAGAGGCGTTTCCCATTGCGATCCCAAGCCCGGCGCGGCGGATCATCTCGATATCGTTGGTATCGTCGCCAATGGCGATGATTTCGTCTGGCGCGACGTTTGCCTCGGCGGCGACCGCCTCGAGCGCGGACCACTTTCCCGACATCGGCGACAAGAGTTCGAGGATCAATCCCCGATAGCTCTTGTTGATCAGGGTGTGGGTGCGGATCCGGTCGCCAAATTCCGCGCGCGCTTCCTCACACATCGCTGTGAGCGTCTCCTTGTCGGCCATCGTGCTCACCATGATCACGTCGGATCGAGGTTGATCGTGCAGGTCGTCGATGGTCTGGAAGAAGTCGGTGTTGTCGCTCAGGTACTCGCTTTGATAGGCATGGGTTTTCGAGCAGCGCTCTGTGACCAGGTCGATGTGCTCGTGATAGGTATCGACGTAGACGAGTGGTGACCCCCAGTGGCGTACGAACGAAATGACCGGAGCGTACTCATCGATTGGGAGGTAGGCGTGTCGCAGTGTTTCGCCGGATTGGATGTCCTTCACCAAGGTGCCGTTGTTGACGATGATGGCGCCTTCGAGCTCGAGCTCTCGGGCCCAGGGAAGAGCGGTCCGAAAGCGTCGACCCGTGCAGAGGATGACCCAGAGGCCGCGGCGCCGAGCGGCTGCAACTGCATCCCGGACCGCTACGGGCAAGCTTCCATACGGATCTAGAATCGTTCCATCGATGTCGAGTGCAAGGATTCGGTAGGTCACAGAACAGGCAGTGTGCCGTGCCGACGCGCGTGTGGAAAGTCCAGCGCGGCCGAATCTGAAGTGCTCGCCGCGGGGTGCTCCCGCGGGCGGCGGTGGTGCCCACAAAGGTGTTACGATCGCCGAGCTATCGAGGGAGTGCCCATGCCCGCATCGCCTGCTGTTGCCCTTCGCCGAATTACCACGCGTTTCCTGTGTGTGGCCTTGGCGTGGCTCGCTCCCGCGCTGGCCGGGGCCGTCGAATCAGCGGGCGGACGACCACTCGGTGTGATTCGCCCCATCGCCAAAGAATCTCTCGTCGACTCCGACTTCGCGATCAGGAATATCTACAGCAGCGGATTTCTCGATCACGATATCCTGTTCCGAGGCATAGAGACCGTGCTCCTCGAGGAATGACCTTCGTCGGAGTCTTAATGAGGAACAGGGCGATGAGACCCTCTAGGCGACTTCTCGAGCTCATCTTGGCCGGGCTGCTCTCTACGGTCGCGCTACCCGATGCGAGGGGGGCACAGCCCGTCGTCGAGCTGGTGACGATTGGCCCCGATCACGCGATCGATACGCGCTTTGGCCACATCCTACTTCGCGTGTTCGACGCAGAATCCGGTATGGACGACATCTATGACTTTGGTGTCGCCGACTTTCAACGGCCGGGCTTCATCGCAGAGGCGGCGATGGGGCAGGCGAAGTTCTGGCTGCGCCGTTCTTCCACCCAGATTCGTTTCGAGAGCTATGTGCTCAGAGATCGCCAGATCGATACCCAGCGCTTGAACCTGACCGACGATCAGATCGCCTACCTGGTCGAGCGGCTCGAGTGGAATCTCCTGCCTGAGAACGTCGAATACGCCTACGACCATGCCGCCGACAACTGTTCGACGCGTCTGCGAGATCTGCTCAATGATGTGACGGGCGGAGCTGTCCAGCGGGCCGCCTATGGAATGGATGTCTTGCGCACCTATCGCGGCGATATTCTCGTCGCGGGGTCGGGGCGGCTTTGGGCGCTGATCGCCTACGACCTTTTTACCGGACCCCACGGCGAAGATCGGGTAGGCGCCTGGCAGCTGAGCTTCTTGCCCGGCCAATTGCGCGGCATTCTGGCTGTCGCCGAAAATCCCGCATTGGGTGAGGGGGCTCTGTTGGTGGCCTCCGAGACGGTGCTGCATCAACGAAGAGCAGAGCCCGCGGTCGGGGGCAGTGTTCGGATCGGTCGTGAAATCATCGTGGCGATCGGAGCCACCCTGGGTCTGTTCTTCGGGGTTACGGCTTGGCGCACCCGCGGCAGCGTGCGCTGGCTTTCCCGGTTGGCAGGGCTCGTATTGCTCCCGACTGCCGCGCTTTTCGGCTTGCTGGGTCTCGCGCTGCTGCCGGTTTCGCTCTTTTCGACCGGGATGCTCTGGACTGGCAATCAAAATGCGTGGCTCTTCTTTCCGCTGGACCTCCTGTTGTTGGGGCCTGCGGTTCGCTGGCTGTGGACCGGTCGCGCGACACTGGCAACCTGGTCTCGAATTTACATCGATCTTCGATTCCTGATGATCGTGATCGGTTGGACGGGTGTCGTCGCTTCTCAAGACAACTGGGCCTTTACCCTCGCTGTGGGTTTGACGCTGGCCGGGCTGCGCGTGCAGCCGTTGAAAGACGTTTAGCCGGGTGCAGGCTGGCCGCTGCGGGTCCCCGTGTTGTACGGTCCGCGTCCCATGAAGATCGCCTTGGTTGGATTCCCCGGGAGTGGTAAGAGCACGGTGTTTGGTGCCCTCACGGGCCTCACCGTGGAAACGGGCTATGCGGCCAGCCGCGACAAGGTCAACATCGGAGTCGTCAAGGTTCCCGATCCGCGTGTCGACGCGCTCGCGGAGCTCTACAAACCAAAGAAGATCACCTACGCCGAGATCGCGTTCACGGATCTTGGCGGAGGGGGCGGAAAAGGCCTCGACCGCAAGATCCTCAATGCGATGCGCGAGGTGGATGCGCTTTGTCAGGTGGTGTGCGCGTTTCCGGACACCACCGGTGAAGCGCCGCAGCCGCTGCGGGAAATCGCTGACCTGGAGACCGAGACGATCCTCGCGGATCTCGAGTTGCTGGAGCGCCGCACCGAGCGCCTCGTCAAGGACCGCAGCAATCCGCGCGAGCTCGAACTCCTGCAGCGCATCCAGGCACACCTGGAGGACGAGCGACCGCTGCGATCCTTCGAATTCAGCGAAGAAGAGAACAAGATGATCGCGGGCTACGCGCTGCTCACCCAGAAGCCACTGCTGCTGGTGATCAACGTCGACGAGGGCAGCCTGGGCTCCGGGATCGACCCGGAAATCGAGGCGAGTGCGCGTGAACGCGGACTCGGAGTCGTGATGCTCTCCGCGCAGGTCGAGAAGGACATCGCATCGATGTCCGAAGAGGACCAGATCGAATTTGCCACCTCACTCGGTTTGGACGAACCCGCGCGCGATCGCTTCATTCGCGCCGCCTACGAGCTGATCGATCTCGTGTCGATGTTGACCGTCGGCCCCGATGAGTGCCGGGCGTGGCCGGTGGCGCGCGGCTCCCGGGCCGTGCGGGCAGCGGGTAAGATCCATTCGGATATCGAGCGCGGATTCATCCGCGCTGAAGTCATCGGCTGGAAGGACCTGATCAAACACGGCAGCGAGGCCAAGTGCCGCGAGGCGGGCCTCGCTCGGGTCGAGGGCAAGAACTACATCATTCAAGACGGCGACGTCGTCCACTTTCGCTTCAACGTCTAGGCTGGATGGGGAGGATGGAAAACATGTCGGATCCTGGGTCGTCACTGAACGAGATCATCGATGAGTTGCGCGAGGCGCTCGAAGCTCCAGAGGATCTCGATGAGGAGCTTCGCGCCGAGCTGCGCAGAGCGGCCGAGGAGATCCTCGAGGCTCTCGACCCCGACCACGAGCGAGAGCTGTCGAGTTCTCTTCGCGATCATCTGACCAAGAGCCTCGAGCGCTTCGAAAAAGACCACCCACGCCTCACGGAGATCATCGGCCGCGTGGCGGACGCGCTCAGCGATATGGGGATCTAGCCCGCGCAGGGCCGTTGTTTTATGAGGGGGTCCGCTGCTGGCGGGGGCCCAGTGGGCCTGGCTGGTGGCGCGGACGAGCTTCTGATCTGAACGCATCGGCGGGTCCGCGTGGCGGCGGGGGCCCAGTGGGCGTTTCCGAAAGCCCCTCGCGCATCCATCCCGCAGCCCCTGGGTGATTCGCTTCCAGAGAAGAGGCCAGGCGCTCCAGCTGGAGGCGTTCGGTCCTGGTAATTCTCTGTCTGTTGCGCGACGCTTCATTTTCACGATGCGATCGAGCGATAGAGATGCTGCGTAATCCGCTGATTGATCGATTTAGCCTCTTTTGAAAAGGACGAATCCAGATGGCGCTCGACCAAGGAATCATTCGCTTCAACCCCGAAGGACCGTCGGGTCGAGGCCTCGAGCCAATGGCCGAGATTACGCCCGATAGGGTGGAAGAGGGATCGGCCTCTGAACTCTGTCATAACTACTACACGTCCCCCTCGGGCCTGCTGACCGCCGGCATCTGGAAATGCACGGCCCACACACTTAAGTTCGGCCCCTACCCCGTGGATGAGTTCATGCTGGTGCTCGACGGCTCGGTGAACATCGTGCACGAGGATGGTCACGAAGAGATCTTTCGCGCGGGCGATGCCTTCGTGATTCCAAAGGGTCTGCGCTGCCAGTGGAAGCAGACCGAGAGCATCCACAAGATCTACGTGATTCTCGATGATCCGGAAACGCCCATCCCTGACGAGCCGGTCTCGAATCGCGTGATCCGTCTCAGCGCAAGCGAGGGCCTGAAGGAGTTGGAGCTGTCGAATCCGGAGAGCTTCGAGGGCGGCACGCCGATCCAAGAAGACCGTTCGGCCTTCGAAGACAAGACCGGCTGCTTCTTTGTAGGTACCTGGACGTGCAGCCCCATGCGCCGCAAGGCCCAGCGCTTTGGCCGCATCGAGCTGATGTGCCTGCTCGAAGGCGGCATGACATTGACCGACGACACGGGTGCCGAGCACAGCTTCACCGCGCCCGATGTCCTGCTCGAGCTTCCCGACACCGTAAGCGCGTGGACGAGTACCAAAGACGTGCGAAAGTACTACTGCATCTTCGAGGAGTAGCGGGCCGGCCGGCCGCTAGGCAACATGTTGTCAGTCAGGCCGGCAGCGGATCGCGGAACGGATGCCCAGCGCGAGGGTTTTCCCCAACTTCTCAGCTTCTGTCGGCGCAAAGTACAGATGTCCGGTTTTCTCCAAAGTAGAAATGTCCGCTTTCTCCATCTGCTCGCGGTACCCTCGCGGCCATGGAGACTGTGACGATGAGCTACGAGGAGCTGGACCGCGTAAGCGTGATTGAGCGTATGATCGAGAAGCGGCCGACGCAGTTTTTTTATGATCAACCCACAGCGTGAAGTTGTGATCAAGATCACCGAGTCGAGCGTGCGGGCAGCGATAGCATAGATGGTTGCGCCGCGCGCAATCGGGCTCTGCGGTGGAGCCAAGCCGTTTCGCGAAGCGCGAACGCGATTGAATGGTACGAACGGGATCAAACGAAATTGAATGGGAGGGAAGAAAGGATGGCGCTCAAGGATTTCATGGGAAAGACGGAGAAATCGGATACCGATCGGGTCGACCCTCCCCCGGTAACTGCAGCTCCCGCGATCCGGACCGTGGCCCCGTCCACGTCGATCGACGCCACGACAAAGATTACGGGCAAGCTGCGCTGCGGCGAGACCATTCGCATCGACGGGCGCATGAAGGGCGAGATTCGCTGCGACAAGACCGTCATTATCGGGCAAGGGGCAATCGTCGAGGCGACGATTCAGGCGGACGCGGTCGTGATCGCTGGCGACGTGAAAGGAGACATCGTGGCGAAACGCAAGATCACGCTCGAGAGCAGCGGGCGGGTGACCGGCGATCTCTCTACCCCCGGCATCGTGATTGAAGAGGGCGCGAAGCTCGAGGGGCGCATCGTGATCGGCGCCGAGCAAGGGGCGGCTGCGCAGAAGCAGCCAGCTGCGCGCACGTCGGTGTCCGCGCGCGACACCGCGCCGAGTTCGAGCAAGACGCCGGCTCCGACCGTCACGACGCCTCCGCGCTGACCCCAACTCGATGGCGCTCGCCGCCTCGGAAGCCAGCGCGAAATGCGTCGCAGCTAGAGAGGATCGCGGAATCCGGTTACACCGATCCTCGTCGGGAACCGGTGTCACGGTATTCTGCGGGACTCTCTAGCCGGTGCGCTACGTGCGTGAGGTGCGGTCCACGCGCAAGGCATCAGGCGAGAAGTAGGCCCTTCCCCTATCACCAACTGACAGCGGAGCGAGCGGGATAGGCAGAGGAAAGCAAGCTGCGTTTTTGGCCCTGCCCGTGTAGTTGCCGGTTTGGAATCGACCGAAGTGCCAATGGCGGGGGCCGGTTGGCCGGGTCGTTTTTAGGAAGGGCCGTTCTCTTATGAAAGGATTTTTGCTGGCGGCGAGGGCAGGGGGAGTCGTGGCTTTTTTTGGGCGGCGCCAATCAGCGCCAGGCGAAAACGGGTTGTTCGAAGTCGACCACTCGCGTCTCTCGCCCCTCGATGGCGACCTCGTGGAGTTGGTAGAGGATCGCGGCGGTGGGCGCGTGTACATGGGTTCCCACGAGGGGGATGGAGATCACGGGCCGGGGGCTCTCTGGAATGTTTCGCAGCTGCGGCACGTCGGGTCGCCCGAGTTCTTCGAGGCGCACCCGATAGACCTCGGCAACTTCTCGGGGGTTCGGCTTGAGTTCGATTGCAGCTCCGGCCCAGACCACGACCGGTGTGATGACGAAGCCCGAGCGGGTCGGGTAGTCGTCGAGAATTCCGAGAATGGAGGCCGGCGGGAGTTCGAGGCCCACTTCTTCTGACAGCTCCCGAAGAGCGGCCTGTTCGGCGGTTTCGCCCGGATCCAGCCGCCCCCCGGGCAGCGCGTATTGGCCCGCGTGGTTTTTCATCTTTGCCGCGCGCAGCGTGAGCACAAAGCAGGGTTCGCCCTGATCGTCGGCGAGCAGGGCCAGCGCCACCGCTGCTGGCCGCAGATCGTCACCGGAAACCGGAAGCCTGCGGAATTTGCGCAAATTGGCCTCGACGCGCGCTCGCAGTGCTTCGTCCAGGCTCGTCGGTCCGTCGCCCACCGCGAGAGCATACCGCGTCGCGTCCGCAGGTTGGCGCCACGCTGCTGCGATCGTCAAACTCTCCCTTGCATGCTCAGCCAGATCCGTCGCCGCACACTTGCACTTCCGGATTCCGCGATCGAAATTGCGCTGCTCGATTGGGGAGGTGAGGGTCCGCTGGCACTGCTCCATCACGCGAACGGGTTCTGCGCGGGCGTGTGGGGCCCCGTCGCGGAGCGGCTGAGCGCTCACTATCGCGTGATCGCAATGGACGCTCGGGGGCACGGCGACTCTTCGAAGCCCGAAGGCGCTGACAACTACCGTTGGGAGTTCTTCGGGCGAGACGTCCTGGGTGTCGCCGAAGTACTCGCCGCCGAGCAACCCGACGGTCGCGTCGCATTGGGGCTCGGGCATTCGTTTGGCGGCAGCTCGATTTTGATGGCGTCGGCAGAGCGGCCGGACCTCTTCGAGCGCATTGTGCTCGTCGATCCTGTCATCCTGCCGCCGGATTGGGCGCGGGCGGCTTCTGCAGCGAACCCGCCCGGCAACGCGTTCGCCGAGGGTGCTCGCAAGCGGCGCCAAGTCTGGCCCAGCCGCCAGGTTGCCCGGGCGAAGTGGTTGGAGAAGGAACTCTTCGCGGGTTGGGATTCGAGGGCGCTGGATCTCTATCTCGCCGAGGGCCTTGTCGATCGGCCCGACGGCCAGGTCGAGCTCAAATGCAGCGGCGAGATCGAGGCGGTGATCTTCGAAGCCACTGGATCGTTCGATCTCTGGTCCTCGGCAGACCGGGTGCAGGCGCCAACGCTGATCGAGTGGGCGGCTCGAGGGCTGTTTTCCCGCGCGGTCTTCGAACAGTTCGCGGCGTGCATGACCGATGCGCGGGTTTGTGACATCGACGCGGGCCACCTCGCTCCAATGCAACACCCGGATCGAGTCGTCGCACCCATTCTAGCATTCGCATCCCGCAGCTCTTGATGAATTGCCGTGCATCTACCGGCCGGGTTCACTCAGCGGAACCCCCGCAGGCAGCGCGATCGAGTCCGGGTCCGGCGGGCGTCGCGCAGCGAAATCAGCGCAGCCCGCCCTGGATCTCCGCAGACCCGAAGCGCCACTGGCTCGTTCCACAATGTCGAATCAGCCGCCTCCTTGGCGGGCGAGCCATTCGCGGAGCGACGTCCGCCGGACCCGGACTCGCATGGAAGAGGATGCCCCAAGGTTGAGTTGAGCCTGTCGGGTTGGCAGGCATCTTCTTAGCGCTCGATGGGTAGACCTCGCTCGACCCAACCCGTCCATCCCCCAGCGAGGGACAGGATCCGCTGAAACCCCATCTCCTGCAGCGTTTTGCCGGCGAGCGCACTCCGGTGGCCGCCGCCGCAGTAGAGAATCATCTTGCGCCCTCTGTCTTCGAGCCACGGGTCGCGCTTGTGGTGCTCGAGGTCGGCGCGTACTTCGAGAAAACCGCGGGGAAAATTTCGAGCCCCTGGGATGTGCCCCGCCGCGAACTCGTCGGGCTCCCTCACGTCGACGAAATCCCAGCCCGCACGATCCGGTTTTTCGAGAATTTGCGCGGCGCCCTCGAGTGAGATCTCCTCGACCGCTTCGAGGGCTTTGCGAACGAAATCTGCGAGTGATCGCGCCATGACGTCAGAGGCCCTGATGGGGGTCGTGGGAGCGGCGAGTGCCCTCCGGCGGCCGCTCGGGTCGCGGGTTATAGTTCGGCCCACGACCCTTGGGTTTTGAGAGGCAGATGGAAGGTCCGAACGCGATTCGCCCCGAAGA
>JACZVU010000183.1 GCA_022572485.1 Myxococcales bacterium | reverse complement strand
CGTCTCGAAGCCCAGGGGTTGCCTCCCCATACCCACGGAGATTGAATTAGAGAGCCGGTGCTTCTCGTGGCCAGAGTGAATGGTTGAACGGTTACCGGTGGGTTCGGTTTTCCAGTTGAACAGTTGAACGGTGATCTCGTGTCAGCAGCCAGTCAGCGGTTGAACAGTTGGTCGGCAATCGGTGGGCTCGGGTCAGCAGTGTTCTTCAGTTATCAAGTGGGTTGGCGTCATCAGAAGCGTCAGTGGGTTGGCTCAGCAGCCTCAGTTGGGTGGGTGTGCTCGCTAGGCTTCAGAGGAGCTGGTGGGCTTATTCTCTGGTGTCACCGGGGAGCCGTTGATCGGGTTCTACTGGCCGCTGGCAGCCGTTGAGCGGTCTCTAATCAGTCTGAAGATACAATTCTGACGCAAGACAACCCTCGGTTTCGTTGTCTGTGGTTACGGCTGTTTGGTGAAGATCGTCGAGCTACCGGCTTCCTGCCCGCGACGGGTATCCTTCCTCGGCTGAAGATCTTCTCGACACTAGTTCCTTATCTAATATAAGCCCGAAACACAGTTCAGATTGAAAATATTTCGATCGGACGGCGCGAATGTTGGGCTTAACATCCAGATCCACCCAGATGTCTGCCTACAACTTTCAAAATCACCCTTAAATCACCCTTATTTCATAGTGATTTTAAGCATCGGAAGCATCAACCTTTTGCTTCGTGTGGGCGACTGCTGCTCGCCTGTCGCACAGTGAATCGTCGGGTAGCCAAAGCCACGCCCCGCATTTGAGCCTATGGCAGACGTAGAGCAACTTTCCGGGCAGTTGCAAGTGCGCGTGAAGATCGTTCTCCCCGCGCCCGCGCTCAAGGTTCATCGTGCCTTTGGTGCATCTGGGGCACTTCATACTCTCACTCATCTTCATCGGCTTCCTCTGCATCCACGGTTTCCGGTTCTTCGTTCCCATCTTCAGCATTCGCCGCTTCCTCCAGCACGATGGCTGTCGGTCACAGGGACAATGGCAAGGGCCTGTAGTCGGATCGCGGGGGCCGGTCCGACTCGTGTAAGGACCCTTTAGTCAATTGGGTCCTAGAGGGGAGATAATCCCCAGCGTTACCGTTCAGCATCGCGCACGCTCGATCGGCTAGGTGTTCGCAGTTCGCTGTTTCGATTCTCGAATCCATCATCTCCGACCCTCTTGAGGACTTGCCTACACGCGCCCAACGCAGCAATTGGGGAAGCGGGCATGCCAGGAAGACCCTCGCAACCATCTCCCTAACTAATACTTCAGTCTAGTTGCGGCCAAGGCCCCAAGGCCGCCTGAGATCGCGTGTAGCCTCTCGGCTTGATTCGATTGCGCGGCCCACAGTTTTCTAAATGTTCTACGCGCGAGCTGCCGGTGCAGCTAGTGGGCTGGGTGGCGAGCCAAACGCAAAAGAAATGCTCTATGGCGGAAACGTTTGAACGTTCGGGCGGTTTGTAGTGACAGGCGGAATCCTAGGTAGAGCAGGCAACCGACAGCGAGTTTGCGCTGACAACTTTGGGAAGGCTATTTCGACACCTCGCCTAATGTTGTACCGGGAGAGATGTAGCGCGGCTTCAGCGCTGGTGATCGGCCCGAAGGGAAACATCTGCCGCTGCGAGTCGGGCTGCGCCGAAGGCGGCAGCGCAGTCGAGTGGGTGCAGAAGGCGCGGGAGATCTCGCGGTACCGGGCCGCAGGCTGCGCCTCGGTAGAACATTTGTCGGGAACTCCGCCAGCCACAAAGGCCCTCGCGACCATCTCCCCCATTACCTCAGTCTAGGCAGCGGCATTCCTCCGATGTTCGCTTGAGAATCGCGGATAACTTTTCGCTTGATTCGATTGCGCGGGCCGCAGCTTTGTAAATGCTTTACGCGCAAGCTGCCGGGGCAGTTAGTGCGCTGGGTGGCCAGCCAAACTCAGAAGAAATGTTCGATGGCGGACACGTTCGGGCGGTCTGTAATGACAGACGGAAACCTTCCGCCGGGTTAGAGCAATTGCCTCTAGCGAAGTAGCCGACTCAGGCCGCACTGCTGCACCGGTGCAGCATTTAAGCAACCGAGAGCGAGTCAGCCTCGATAACTCGGGCAAAGTTCTCATCCTAGGGTCTACACGCCTCGTTGATCCTCATTCGTGCGGCGAGACGGCGTAAGTATCGTCCTAAATGTCGTGTGCAACTCCGCCGTCTAAATCACGACAGGTAGAAGCAATTGCGCCGAAGTAAACGCCGAAAGCAGTCACATAGTGAAAGCCAATTTTATCGTTGATACTTTACGCAATCGCTACAACCCACGAGCAATATTGGTCGCCGAGCGGGCGCGGGAGGAGCCCTAGACTAAAGATGCTATGTGGAGATTCTCGAAAGGACACGCGCTCCCGGAAGGAAGGGGTGGACTGCGCCCGCAGGGCGCGGTATCCGATTCCTCGTGGCCCAGAACTTCGGCAAGGTTCGCCGCGTGAAGGCGCGAAACGTCTGGGAGATTGACGTTCGGCCCCACGGCCGGTTCCGGTCTGTTCCCCTCCAGGGCTCCAAGCCGCTCCGCTTCACGACACAGGAGCTCGCACAGCAGGTCTTGGATCTGATCCGTGCCGAAATTGCTGCCGGGAAGTCGGAGTGGGCGGCGGTCGCGCCTTACCTACCGCGCGCCGCCTCCACCATCGACAAGGTGGTGAAGCGTTGGTGCGACGAACTCCGCCATCGGATCGAGGCGACGGAAATCGCACCGCGCACGCTCAAGCGTATTGAGAGCTACGCGAAGCCCAACGGCCACTTCTCGTGGCTGTACGAGTTCAGCGTGTTCGAGATCACGCCCGGCCACCTGTCGGACTGGAATTTGTGGCTAATGGAACGCGAGCTTCACCAGAACACGCGCAAGCACATCATCGAGACCATGCGAACAGTTTTTCGTTGGCTCCACGCACGAGGTGAGCTGGAAGCCGTCCCCCACTTCCCGACGGTAGGCAAACGCAAACATGTGCCAAACGTAATCGCGCCCGAAGATCAAGAGCGCATACTCGCCGCTATCCCCGAAGCCGAGCGCGGCATCTACATCATGGCCACCGAGGAGGTGTTCCGTCCGGGCGAACTCCGGGCGCTAAATATCTCCGACTACGACTTCAAGAAACGCACCGTGACCTTGCAGTATGCGATGGACCGGGACACCAACGCGGCCCAGCGGAAGACGACCAAAGAGGAGGACATTCGGGTGCGTTGCCTCACCGAGCGCATGGCAGCGTGGATCGAGGCAAACGTGCCGCCTCAGGAGCGTCTGATGGGTAACAGGCCCCTGTTCGTAAACCCGGACAGTCGATCAGCCCCCGATGGCCGCTTCAACGCGCAAGCCCTGCGTCTCGGCTGGAAGCGCGCTGCGAACGCCGTGGGCCTGGGTCACGTCGGAATGTACGAAGGCACGAAACATTCGACGTTGACGGAGGGTCGGCGACGCGGCCTACCTCTCGATCAGCTTCAAAAGGCCGCTGGGCATAAGGATCCGCGCAGCACGGAAATCTACGCGGAGCTAGGCGACCAACAGGCGACAAAGGTGCTCAGATTGGCTCGCGAGCCGCGGGCAAAGGGCGAATAAACACAACACCACATCATGTCGTTAGACCCGATTTTGGAACAAATTTGGAAACATCCCAAAATCGCACCTCCAACTAATTGATTTTAAAGAGTTTTTGGTCGGGGTGGTGGGATTCGAACCCACGACGCTGGCCCCCCAAAGACCAGGCTCTACCACTGAGCTACACCCCGAGCAGCCGGGGGCGACGTTACAACGTCGCTCCGGGTCGAACAGCCCCAGAC
>JACZVU010000058.1 GCA_022572485.1 Myxococcales bacterium | reverse complement strand
GGGGTCTTGGTCCCGCGCTGGTTGAGCGACATCGTTCGCCGGCACGAGCTTCGGCGCAATAGCGTGTCGAAATACTCGCTCGGCGTCTACCTGACCTATCGCTTTCGCTATCTTTCACCAGGGCAGGAACGTGCCCGAGGGCTGCTGAGCTGATGGAGAGACAGATTCTCGATATGACCAGCGATTGGCTCGCTGCAGGAGCCTGGGTTGATCCGCTGACGGCGCTGATCGGAGCTTTCGTCTTCGGCCAGGTGCTGGGGTGGACCTACGAGTTCACATTCAGCGGCCTGTCGTATTCTCGGGGCTTTAGTCACGCGATCGTTCTGATCTGTGTGAGCGCGGCGATCCTCGTTCTTGCGATGCAGCACTCGCTGCTCGCCGGACTCGGGCTCTTCGGCGTGCTGTCCATGATTCGCTTTCGAACGGATCTCAAGACCCCTCGCGACCTCGTGTTTGTGATGGGCACCGCGTGTGTGGGAGTAGCCTGTGGCGTCGACGCCATCATGACCGCTTGTATTGGCACAGCGATGTTCTCTGGTATCACGATCTACCTGCAGCTGGGCCCCTTCGGCTCGCGAGTGCGCTATGACGGTGTGCTCCGGTTCTGCACACCGATGGACGTAGACCACGGCCAAGCGCTCGAACAGCTGTTCGAGCGTCATTGCCTACGGCAATTACTCCTCAGCATTTCCGACGTAGACGGCATGCGCGAACACGTCTACCAGGTCAAGTTCCTTCGAGAGCCCGATCGTGAGGCGATCCTCTTCCGTCTTCGCAGCGAGTTCGATGCGAACGACGTGCGTCTGATGCTCCAGGACGCGACTTCTGAGTACTGAAAAGAAACGGCCGAGGCGAGATGGCGATCATTGGCAGGACGCGCAGGGCGGTGGACAGGGGCTTTGAGCGCTTGAGCGCCCACCCTCTGGGCATCATCGTGTTCGGAGCGAGCGTCGTGATGCTGGTAATGCTCCAATCCAGCCAAGTTGGCCGCTTCCGGGTGCGCGCGCTGGCGGAGGCTCGTATCGTCGAGCACCCCGCGGTCGTCCAAACTGTCGTCGACCGTGTCCATGTCCGTCCCGGCGATCTTGTGGGGGCCGGCGACCTGATGATCGAACTCTCACCTCGCTTCGTCGACATTCAGCTCGCCGAGATCGACGCCAAGATCGAGGAAGTGCGGCGGGAAGCGAGGCTTGCCGCCGCCAAGCTCGCGATCGAGGAGGAACGCTGGTTGGACGTTCCGGACCGGCGGCGACCGAATCGACCCTCTCTTTCGCCCGAGAACGATGCGTTTCATATGGCGCGGCTCGAGCTTCTTCGTACGCGTCGAGCTGCGCTCCTAAAGGACCGCGAACAGCTCGCGGTAAAGAGTAGTGTGCGGGGCAGGGTCGTCGCGGCCATGCCTCCCGGTGCGTCGGTTGCTGTTGGCACCACGGTTGCGACCGTGGCTCCAGAGTACGCCGAGGAGATCGTGGCGTACGTGCCGGCCGAGACCGACCCGGCGCTGGTCGAAATCGGCATGCGCGCACGGTTGCTCGAATCGCAAGTGGCGGCCTGCCGGGCACACGGCACGGTCCTACGTAGGGGGGCGGGGGTGGTGGAGGCGCCGGGGCAGCTGCGCGGTTTCTTCCGGCTGCCCGTGCACGGCATGCCAGTCTACATCTCGGTTCCAGAGGGCTGCGAGCTCGGGGTCGGCCAGTTGCTGATGGTCGAGTTCGCCAAGGCCCGCAGCGGGTGAGGGTTGTATTCCGAGCGACCGCGCTTTGGTTGGCTGTCGTGCTGGCCATCGCGGCTGCAGCCTGTACCAACCCGCGCCTCCGATACCCCGAGCGCATCGCTGATGCCCAACGGGGACTAGAGAAGGATAGTGCGGTCCAGGCGCGGGTGGCCGAGGTAGAAGCCGCTCTCGAGCGCGAGCGCGAAGAAACTCCAATCGATGCGCTCCAGTTTCGAGTCGAGGAAGAGTACGACGGAGATCACGGCGTTCGCTTCCTGACTCGGATTCCCATTCCCGATCCCGGGCGATTGCGCTCTTCTCGTGCCGTTCGTCGGGCCGAGACGCAGGTGTCGCTTGCGCGCCTCGAAGAGACGGCGCTCGAGCGCAGCGCCGATGCCTGTGCCCTGGCGATCGAACTGGGTGGCTACCGCGAGACAGAGCGTCTCTACGCAGCGTACGCGGCGCGCCAGCGCAAGCTGCTTGAATGGGACGAGGACCGGCGGCAGCTCGGCGTTCGAAAGGAGGGTCTCGCGTTGCAGTTCGAGATCGAGCGCGAGGTCAGGCTGGCGAACTACCTGCCCGAGCCCGAACCGGTCGGCGAAGCCCGTACGGCGGTGCTGCCCGCGGTCGGCGGGCTGCCGCGCCCCCCCTCAAAGAGTCACGAGCTGCTCCGCAGGCTGGTCGGCGGCCAACATCCGTCCATCGCGGTGAGAAACGCTACCGCGGCTCGCTACGCGGCCATGTCCGAGCGAGCGCGGCGCGCTGGTCGCCCCTGGTTCGACTTTGTCGACTTGAGCTACACCGTCGATCAGGGTCGACAGGACGAGATCTCGGGTCAGATCGCAGTCCGGGTTCCGATCGGGTCCACCTCGGATGCGAGCGCAGGGCGCTTCCGCGCACTCGAGCGGGCTTCTCTCCACGAGGCGAACCAGGTTCTGGAAGATGGAGTTCGCCGCGCGCTCGAGGCACTGAAAGAGATCGAGCGCTTTCAGAACAACACGGCGCGTTGGCAAGCGCTCCTGAGCCTCGCCGAGAAGGCCGAAGAAGTCGCGGAGCGCTGGTGGAGCGAGCGGCTCGTCGGTCCTCCGACGGTTGCGGCGTTCTTCGATCAGGCCTACGAGGCGCGCCGATCCGTGCTGTTGGCGCGCAAGCGTGCAGGCCTGGCGAGCTGCGAGCTGGTTGCGACGACGGGTGTCTGGATCGACGACTGGCCAAGTGAACCGTGAACCGCGGCTGCCCCTGTTTCGGTTACTTTCTCTAGCTTCGGCCGTTTGGATAGAATCGGGTGACCTGCGCGAGAGAAGCTGGACTTGAGCGGACTGGATGGGCTGCGCGTCATCGAGCTGGACGAAGGTGCCTCGGCGGTCTTGGACCAGTGGAAGGGACTCGGGTCGTCGTTGTGGCTCTCGATGTAGCTCATGACGGCGTCCATGAGTTCGGGAACGCTCTACAAGACTCCGCGACGCAGCCGCTTCGCGTCCAGATCGCGAAAGAAACGTTCGATGACGTTGAGCCAAGAACTGCTGGTGGGGATGAAATGGGTATGAAAGCGCCGGTGTCGTTTGAACCATGCCTTGACCTTCGGATGTTTGTGCGTGGCGTAGTTGTCGACAATCAAGTGGATGTCTAGATCCGCCGGAGTCTCCCGGTCGATCCGGTTGAGGAACTGGATCCACTCCTGGTGTCTGTGCCGGGGCATGCACGATGCGATGACCTTGCCTTGGGCCATGTCGATGGCAGCAAACAGCGTCGTCGTGCCGTTGCGCTGGTGGTCATGGGTCATCGTTCCGCAGCGCCCGGGAATCATCGGCAGACTGGGTGGTGTCCGATCGAGCGCTTGGAACGGACTCTTTTCGCCTGGCGGTTGGGTCGCCGAAGTCGAGTGGAATCGGTCCGAGAGGGCGCGATTCAGCACCCCAGTGAAGCCGTGCGAATCGCGCTCGGGTCACCCTCTCTTTCCCTTTCATGGTTAGATACTTTGGTTTGTTCGTTGGGGATGGTTGCCCTTGCGTCCACTCTTGCCGCACACACACCTACCGCGCCTTGATGGTGAACCCGCCGATCACGAAACCGAGGTTGATGCCGGAACCCTTTCCCAGCAACGAGAGTCGCTTGTTGCCCTTGAACATAGCCCGGGCGTCTACCGAAGCATCGGCCCCTACGCCGGCGTGGGCGTCGATCTCAATATAGGTGCCATAGAGGTCGGCGATCTTCTCCGTGCCCGAGAAGCGCCCGCGCCCGCGCTTCACGCTTTCCGTGCCAAAACTCAAGCCGCCCCCGTGAGCCACGATGGTGACGTTGGCGGTCTGGCCGTCCGCACACTTGATTTGCCCCGTTCCCCTGGCGACCTTGTAGAGGATCGACCAGCCCTTTACGTCGTAGGTGAGGTGACAGCGCGTGGGCTTGGCGGCTGCGGGAGAGGCAAGGAGCAGAAGCATCGCCGCTGCGCAGAGTGCGACCATGGAGCGGCCTCGCGAGGTATGGGTGGTGTCCTGGCTCATGTCTCATTCCCCCTGATGAACCTGCGCCGGCAGGTTGATCTCGTTTATTCATGGGTCTCATCGCGACCGGGTGCGCAGTGTGGTGGCACCCGGGACACGACGCCTCCAATATGCCAGCATTGTGCGCGTTTTAGGTCGGCTGGCTTTTGTCACCGTACGGAGTACCTAGCTTGGGTTCGCCCTGTATGCGCGCAGTTTGGAGGTCATGTTCTCGTTCAGGTTCTCGAGCCCCTTGGCGATCGTATTGCGCCATGCGCGGGTGCTCGCGGCCTGGGTGCCGAGCCTCACGTATCCCTTGAACTCCTGCCCCTCTTCAAAGGGTGAAATCGCGCCGGTCAAACGAATACGCGAATCGAACTCGAGGTGTGCGGACCAGAAGCCTGGAGAGAGCCATGCCCAGAACTGATAGATGTCCGCCTCCATCGCCCGAACACTACTCCCCGATGCACTTGCGGGCCAACGAAAATGCGACGCACGATTCAGCGGTAGCCGCCTGCAAGCGAGTTCAACGCGCCCGTGCGGGTCCTAATCGCCTCACTCGGAATGCCTCTTAGTCGGGCATCACAAAGGGGTCGGAGTCGAGGAAGCGGCGCACGACGTTCTCGCTGATCCGGGATACGTTGTTGTCGTATCCATTGTGCGGCAGGCTCGCGGACCAGGCGATGGAACCGACCGAGAAGACGCCGCCGCCGCTCGCCGTCTCGAAGAACGTCATGTCCGCCCGGATCTCCGGATTCTGTATTCCATCCATCGCGCAATGGTGGAACCCGGTCTCGTCGGGCACCAGGTAAGTGTTGGCCGAATGGCCCTCCGAGCTGGCCACGACGAGTGTATGAGCGGGCGTGCCGAGCATCGGGTCGGCCGCGTCGATCTCGGAGCCACTGGCGCCGCCGCCCAGTATCCCGAAGTCACCGATCGATTCGCCATCGCCGATTCCTTCGAAGATGAAGCTGGCGCGCGGGTCGAAACTCGCCGCCGTGCGCCGGTAGTAGCCCGAGACGTCGAAGCCGACCGCGACCGTGCCGACACCCACCAGCGCCTGTGGCGCCATACCGAGGCGTCGCCACAAGCCGCCGTACTCGCCGGTAAACTCGAGGTAATACTCGCCGGGTTCCTCGTCGCGGTAACGGATGCCGTCCTCGGCCCGGCGCAGCTCGAGCACGCCCGGCATCTCCGACGAGAACGCGCAGCGCCAGATGAAGCCATTGCCGCCGAGATAGACAAGCCGGCCTGCTCGCGCGAGATAGGCCCGCAAGCCGTTCCACATCGGAGTCGTATAGTATTCGGGATGCGTGCCGGTGATGACGGCGGTGTAGGGCTCGAGTAGGCCGACGCCCTCGTGATGAAGGTCCTCGTCGGTGATCACATCGTAGTCGATGCCCTTCTCCTCGAGCCAGCCGAGGATGTGGGTATCGGGATTGAAGCTCCACAGCGGCGTCTTCGGCGCCATGTTGAGCACCGGCCGCAGCCGCGAGGCGTAGCGGACACCGCTACCGTCGGAATGGGTATCGTAGGTCGAGAGACCGAACTCCGGGTGCTCCTGCAAGAAGACGTCGCCCTTGTCGAGCGTCGTCCAGTAACTCTCGGTGACTTCGGCGTAGCGGTTGTGAAACTGCCAGTGGTAGTTCGAATACGCCATATAAGTCGCCGTCGAGGCCAAGAAAGCGAGTTTTGACGTGGTGGTGCCCCGGGGCGGACGCACGAAGAAGGTGACGTACCACTCGTCGTCTTCGGCCTTGAGGCGTATCGCATAGACACCGCTGCGCAGATCCTTCGGCACCCGGTACGCGAAGTCCGCCTCCCAGCCAGCGTCGTAATGGTCGTCGTCGTGGAAGTGGATGGCGCCATACTCCTGGGGTGCGTGGCGCCAGCTCTGTTCGGCGCCACTCCAATTGCAACCCTTGACACCGCGCGAGGGCAGGTTGACGGCTCGCCCATGCACCCCGTTCGGGCTGGCGTCGCTGATCCGGTCGCTGCCGATGTCGCGCGAGAAATCCCAAGC
Source organism: Myxococcales bacterium (assembly GCA_022572485.1). The sequence goes on along the minus strand of JACZVU010000058.1, from coordinate 7,936 downwards.
CGCGATTACCGAGGTGTCGCGTTCATGGGGATCAGCGTCCCAGGCGAGCGCCGCGACTTCGGCCCGCGACAAGGCGCGGCCGGTCAGTCGCGGTCGATCGATCTTGCCGTTGAAATGATGCTGCGCCCCGAGTCCACCCGCGGGATGCTCTGCGGGGAGGGCCGCCATTATCAGCGGTGCGCCGCTGTTTGTTGCGACATCGAACGCGACGCTGCTCGTAACGCTAGCGGCGCTGCTCACCTCGAGCGGTGATTCGATGGGTTCTTGGTAGACGCAGAGTTCTTTTGTCGCCGCCTCATAGGAGGCAGCAACCAAGTGCCAGCGCCGCGCCGCGAGCAGCTTGCCCGTACTCAGTTCGGAAACGTGACCGCTGCCGTCGCCGAGTCGCATGGCGAGCGCGCCCGCCCCGTCGATCAACAGAGCGAAGCCTCTCGTCGTCTCGCCCCGCCAGTTGGCGATCAGCCCCTGCTCGCCCTTGTCGGGTGTCGTCGGAAAAATCCACGCCTGCACGGTGAAGCTATCCAGCGCGGCGATTTTGGGCACATCGGGAACGATCACGTAGGAGCCTGCGGCCGTCGGCTGGTTGCGGCCCGGGTACTCGCCGTTGAAGGGCGCCGCGATCTCCTCTTCGCGATAGATGTCGTGGTCGGGATCGTCGTCGCCGCAGATGACGCGCACCAGATCCGCGCGGTAGCGCTCCGGGCCATAGGTGCTCACCATGACACTGAGCGTCTCACCCGGTGTCACGCTCCAGGCGTTTGCATAACCCACCACTTTTTTCACGGTCCACTTTCTCCTTCGGGCTCGAAATCGCTACTTGAGCTCTTTGCCCGTCACCGCCTGCCAGCGCATCCGGAAGACTTCCCAGCTGGCAGCGTTGTAGTCGTCGAAGACGCAGTCTTCGAAGAGCTCCAATTTGGCGCCGCGAACCGTCGGCATCTTCGCGAGGGTCCATTCGCGCCCACGTTTCGTACAGACCAGGATGTAGCGCTCCTCCATCGGCCCCAAGCGCAGCCGGTTCACCAGCAGCGTGAGTTCGGGACTGTAGGGGCCCCGAGGGTTTTGCTTGAACTCCTCGACGAGGTCTGTTCTCGATGGGTCGATCTCATACATCCACGGATCCTTTCTTTGACGCGGGGTGGCCGGATGTTCCTGGTCCGGAGAGTCGCATTTCTTGGCGGCAGGCTTTTCGCTCGGCGTCCGGTTTTCATTGCTCCGGTTCCACGGTTGCGAAGAAGTTCTTGTATCGCCCGGTCATTTTCCAAAGACCGTTGAAACCACGTGGGATGCTGAAGGCATCTCCCCGTTCGTCGGCTCTTTCGCTAACGACTGTGTCGGCACTTATGTAGCTCATTGGCTGCATGCAGCCCCCCAGCACAGCTTGCGACAGATCCATTCATCTATACTCTCAGGAAACACGGAGGAGACCGGCCGTGAGCGTATCCAACACGGACCCTTCCGTCGTCGGCGGACTCAGCGAGGAACAGATCGCCGAGTATTGGAAGCAGGGTTATGTCGTGGTGCCCGGCTTGCTCTGCCAGGACAAGCTCGACGGCTACGTGCGGCGGCTTGAGGCGATCGTAAGCGGAGACGTGCCCCCGGCCGACGGGATGCTGGTGATGCGCGACGTGATGGTCGCGAAGGGGGCGGTCGAGCCGAGTACGAAGATGGCGGGGATCGCGAAGATCCAGGACTTCGAGAAGGACCCCGAGCTCTACTCGTATGCGCTCGAGCCCGCGCTCCTCGATTGCGTCGAGAATCTCATCGGTCACGAAGTGCTCTCGATCCACACGATGCTGATCAACAAACCGCCGGGCGTCGATGGCCGGCATCCGCCACACCAGGACCTGTTCTATTTCCCGTTCCGCCCGGCCGATGCGATCGTCGCGACCTGGACGGCGATCAACCCGTGCCGCGAGAACAACGGCTGCCTGTTCGCGGTTCCCGGAAGCCACAAGGGCGAGCTACGCGAGCACGGCGAGCCGGACTGGGAATACGTGAACCTCCTCTACTGGGAGGCGAAGCGCGGGGAAGGGGAGGACGAGCTGCCCGAACCGGTGCTGCTGATCATGGATCCCGGAGACACGGTCTTCTTTCACCCGCTGCTGCTCCACGGCTCGGGCGTCAATGAGACCGACGGGTTCCGGCGCTCGATTTCAGCCCACTACGCGAGTGACGATTGTCACGCCGTCTGGACGAATGAGATATTCGGAGAGCGTACGTACGTGGCCGTGCGCGGCGTTCGCCAAGGCCAGCGCGTCGACATCAAGAGCTACGCGGTCGACGAGGGCGCGCCCACCGCGTAGCCCCCTCATTGTCACCGGAGCGCAAGACAGGCTTCCTTCATCGCCGCAGATGCTTCGATCCGAGCGCCTGCTCCCGTTCTGTTGGGATTGCCAGAAGCTCCGAGCGACTTTGCTGACGCCTACTCTTGATCCCCACCGAGGAGGGCGCCGAGGCCGCGCCGGATCAACTGCTCGACGGGGTCGGGTTGCGCGGAAGGCTGCTCGCTTGGGGTGGCGGTTGGTCTGGCGTTGTCTTCCACCGCGGGTTCAGGAGCACGCTTCTTGCCGATGAGTGCATCGAGCCCCTTCGAGAGCTCGGTTTGTAGCAGTGACGAAGCGAGCTGCCGGGTGACGTACTGCGTATCGGGTTGGGCGCGGAGGGTCGACATCGAGCCAGCCAACCGTAGCGGAAGGTTGAAACGCCCATTTGCGTCGGTGAGGTATTTGATTTGTTTGACGCTGCGGATCAGATCTCCAGTGAGATTCTGCGATGCGACAAAGGTCATTGCGATGTCTAGAGCGTTGTCGAGTCGGATGGTTCCCTTGCCGTCGAGCCGATAATCGCGCGCAGCCAGTACAATTTCATCGAGCAGCGCCTCGCCATTTTTCAAGGTCATCTTTCCGGCCAATGCCTCGAAGACCGTGTCGTTCCTCCCGAACAGCTCCGGGTATTTGCTGCGCACGTTCGGCGGGATCAGGTTGCTCAGCCCCGGGATGCCCGTGAGGCTTCCGAGAATGCTTTCGGCGATGTTGATGCCCTTCAGCACTCCATCCGCGATTTCGAGCGCGCCGTTTCCGGTCAGCGCCTGCCGGATGACCTCCCACTCGGAACCGCTCCCGTTGAGATCGAGAGTGGCGTGTAGACGCCCCGCCATCTGCAGCGCACGCCCCGCGCCAAAACGCGCAAACAGCGCACCGACGTCGATGCCATCCACTTTGCCGCGGAACGCGAAGGCCGGCACGTCGGGCTTCGCCAGGTCATAGCTGCCGGTGCCGGTGATGCTCCCATCGAAGGCCGACAGTGTCAGGCGCTCGAACGTGAGCTTCTGGTCGCGAAGCGACGCCCGGGCGTCGAGCGTCCGATAAGCGACATCGCACAAGCTGCCGCTGGTCGATCGCAGGGTTGCATCGAGCTGCAGGCCGCTGCTCGCAGCGCGAAAGTTTCCGCGCAGCTCGAGGTCGAGCGCGCCGGCCGCCTCGACCGCAGCAGCTGCCGGGATCAGCCGGCCCCAACCGCCGAGCGGCAGATCATGGCCTGAAAGTTTGAAATCGACCGACATCCACGGTGCCAAACCGATGCGGCCGCTCCCGGTCAGATGCGCTTCCGCGAGATGGAGGTCGAGTTTGGTGACATCGATCGCGTCATCGCTCCATTTCATGTCGGCATCGACCGCAAAGCGAATGCCTTTGGGTTTTGTGAACGGATCGCCGTAAGAGAGGGCCGCGCGGCTCGCATCCATCGATACGATCATGTCGGGCGCGTCGACGTTGCCGGACAGCTTCACGCTGAGTGCAATCGGATCTGGCGAGGAGAGTTCGGCCGGGATCGACTCGCCGATCAGTGCGAGCTTCTTCAAGCGATCGATGACGAGCGCGTCGAGATCGACGCGAAGATCGACCGGTGCGCTCGCCGCCGCTTCGGGGCTGCCCAGGGGCCCCAGCGTGCCCGCGACGCGAATGTTCTGCTCGGCGCCGCCGAGCAGCGCGGCTGCGAGATCCAACTGGATCGGGTGATCGAATCCGACGTCGGAAGCCGTGAAGTCGAGCTGGTCGACGTTCAACTCCGACGCTGGGGACACGGTGCGGTCGATGAACTGCAAGCGGCCATCGCGGATCCGCAGAGACGCGATGAGAAGGGGCAAGGCGCCCGCCGCGGGATCTTCTTTTTCAGCAGTTCGAGCCGGAGCGCCCGCGGCGTGCCCGAGCGAAGCGAAGTTGAAACCGCTCCGGGTCTTGATGACGTTGATCTCGGGTGCATCGATCTCGACACGCACCACCTCGTAGCGTCCGCGCAGCGCGGGAAGGATCTTGATCAGCACGTCGATGCGGTCGGCGCGCAGGAACGCTCCCTTCCCGAAGGCCGGATCCTCTCCGATCGCGACCGATGTGACGCGAGCGCCGAGTCCGCCGCGCAGCGAAATGCCGATTTCGTCGAACGCCACCGTGCGCCCGAGCGCGGACGAAGCCTGCTCGGTCAACCACTCGTGGTTGTTCTCGAGGTAGCGGTTGAGGTTGCTCGCGGCGATGAACAGCGCGCCGGCGAGAACCAGCAGCATCGCGCCCAGCATCAGAAGCTTGCGCATGAAGTCCCTCCCGGCAATCGACTCGAGCAGCGGGGAGCGAAAGCCGGCCGGGCGTGGAGTCTATCACGTCGATTCTTTCGAGCCGATTCTCGTTGTGAACACTCCTTCGCAGAGCATCAAAGCCGTGCTCCGGTCGCGGCCTCCTCGCAGGGGGGCTCGGTATTTACAATTTCGAAGCATCGATGCCTCGCCCCCGTGTTTCGCACGCTACAGTGTGGCTGTGGCGGCCCCATTTGATGTCTCGATTCGAATCTGCGGAATCGCTCTTGTGCTGCTGGCTACCGGCGCCTGCGCGCACAAACAAACGATTCGACTCGATTGCGTTCCGAAAGACGTCACGATCTACCTAGACAAAGTGCCTCTCGACCGCGTCCCTGATTCCATCGCTCTTCGCACCGACCGACCTCACGTCCTCTTCTTCAAGGGCGAAGGCTACGAGCCTACGATGGTGGTGCTCGATGTCGAAGAGACCGCGGATGGGCCAGCGCTCTCACCTCGAGACGTGTGCTTCGACCTTCATCTCGCCCGGCGGAGCCGCGAGCTCGAACTCGAGATCGAAGAGTAGATCGCGATCCGCGGTCGGGTTGCAGATTCAACGAGCCTGCTTTCCAGCCACGCCGGTGCATGGCGGCTCTACCGAATTTTCGATCTCGAACGGCGCGTCGGTCGAATTGGTTCCGTGCGGCGCACAATGATCAGCGAATCCAGGCGATCGCCCAACCGTGTAACCTCGAAATCATCGGGTTCGAGGGGCGATTGTTGTGCGTCCGGCCCGGGAGCGCATCATTTGAGGGCCTCGTGTGAAAGGCTCCCGAGATGGGAAGCGAGGTAGATGCCGCCCGTTCGTAGGAGAGCGAGTCCGAGCTGTACGACCCTCGGGTGCTCATCGGCGATCAGGTCCACGATCAGATCGAAGCGGTGCGCGTGGACGTCGATCAGAAAGGACTCCGCATCCTGCAGATGCACGGAGGTGCGCACATCGCGATCCAATTCGCGCTTGAGTACGGCGGCCTCGTCCTTGTCCTGCACGAGTGCCACCAATCCGCTCGAATGGTCCATGCCATCCAGGATCCAGGCCCCGATTTCCCCGGCGCCCTTTCCGATGCAGAGAAAGGATCCGACCGCTTTGGACGCTGCAAGCGCTCTGGCCATGCTTCCGATTTCGGGTGAAAACTCTCGCACACAGCCATTCGCCTCCAACGCGGCGCGAATGCGCAAACAGGCGGCGCTAGGGTTGCGATCGAAGACGAGCAAGAAGGTTGAGACCTCTGCGCTTCTCAGCGGAACCAGTCGTTTTCATCGCCTTCGAGCTCGAAGCCGATCTTCAGGATGTAGCGAGTATCCAGTTTTTTGGCGCCGTCTGCCGGTTCGTTTTCCCAATCGGTTTGAAACTCGGCGGAGAGTTTGAGGTCCCAGGCCAGATTGAATTTGATGCCGGTCTTGGTTTCGATGATGATGTCGCCGAGGTTCTGCAAGCTGTTGAGATACAGGTTGTTGTGGTAGAGAGCGATTTCGTTCTTGTACAGATCCCTCGAGAAATCGAGCTTCCAATGGAACGCCGCGAAGTCCTTGTTGCTGCTGCTGTCCGTGAACATCTCGTTCACGTAGGCGAGGCCGGGTAGAACACTCAAGAAGGTGGGATCGTCGTCGAAGAACCGATAACCGAGACCCGCAGCCGCTATGATGCGGAGGTCGAGACCCCGCTGTTGATCTCCTTCGTAGCTGTTGGAGGCGCCGACGAACCAACGGCGGCCGATGTCCCGTTGGTATTCCAACGCAGCGAGCCAGCGGTTCGTCGTCGTATTCCCATCGGCCTCCTTCTTGTCGTAATGTCCGGAAATTCGAAGTGTGTTCCAACCGAAACTGGGCTGGAAGTGGCCATCGAAATGCAAATCGCTGGTGTCCGTGTTGCCCCTTGCGAATTGGGCGCCGACGTTCAGGTCTGCGGTGTATCGGAGGTAGGTCGGCTTCTCGCGGATCCAGTCGACGTCGTCGAAGCTGAGTTTCCGACCATCAACGCGAGCGACCGCCGGGAGTTTCTCGCGCAATAGGATCTTCCCGTTGGAGACCGTGAGGTAGCCAGAGAGGGTCTCTCCGCTGATGAGTCGAATGGAGTAGTGTTGATCCGACTCGATGTCGATGATGTGCGTTACGCCGATGACGACATCACCCGCATAATCGGTGTTGAGGATCAGTTTGTCGTGTTCGACGTGCTTGATTTTACCCTTGAGAACGCTGCCGCCCTTCACGGTGATCTTGTCGATGACCGCTTCTGCGGCGAGAAGTGGCTGCGAAACCAATAGCAGCAAGAGAATCAAACTCGCTCGAAGCGGCGGGCCGTCGCACATGGGGCGCGACCCTATCGAAGTGAGCGGAAAAACACCATCCAGGAGGGGAAAGCCGCGGGGAGGCTAGAGATTGCGAGCGGGGACGCGACCGCCGCTGCGTTTCGGAGCCGCGAATGCGGAGCGGAGCCAATTCCAGCTGTGCTTGAGGCTGGGTTCGATTCTCCATTGCGCGCTGCGCACGATTCGCAGCTCCCGGCCGCTCATTCTCTCGCTCAGCTGGCCGAGGATCCACTGCGCTTCTGGTGATTGCCCTGAGCGTCGGAGCAGCCGCGCCAAGTCGAGCACGATGTCCACGCGCCATGCATCGAAGCTTCTCGCTTCGCGAAGCAGCGCGATGGCCTCGGGTCGATGGCGTCTCGATCGAAACTTCGCGCGGCCTTCGAGCAGCGCGCGGAGCGCGGCTCCGTTCCTCCCGCGCCCCATTTCGAGCTTCGCCACCCATTGCCAGGCTTCGATCTGCATGGGCAACGTCTTGGTCGCTTCTCGATAGAGGGCCAGCGCTTCATCCCGGCTCTTGCTCTTCAGATGCGCCTGTGCGGCTTGCCGATAGCTCTGCCAGGCGTCGAATCGTTTACCCGTTGCGGCGAGCAGCGGAGCCATTCGGGCATGTAGGTTGGAATCGTGAGGCTCCGCTGCAAGGATTCGGCGGTAAAAAGAAATCGCGCGACGCTGCCGCCCGCGGACCCGAGCCTTCTCGGCCTCGGCAAGCAACCATTTACGGTCGTAATCAAGATGGCGACGGATGAGCCCCAAGGGTCGTAATCCTCCCGGCGGGTTTGAGCACAGCTGCGCTGTATCGTTGCGTCATCCGCTATCGGACGGCTGAGCGAGCGACTGCGTGCGCTTCATCACATTCGGCGCCCTTTTGTCTCCTGCGCTCATGCACGGGCGGGTAGCAGCGCTCCCAGGCCGCGCTCGAGGGATTTCGAGGGATTGATAGGGACCCCTCCGCCCGCTTCCCCCCCTCCTTATTTATTGTGGATTGCTTCGGGGTGCCTCT
>JACZVU010000003.1 GCA_022572485.1 Myxococcales bacterium | reverse complement strand
TGTGGAATCCATCGTGCTCGACGTATCCGAGAAGGATCGAAAAATCTCGCTTGGGATGAAGCAGATCGAACCCAACCCGTGGAGCGTGATCGAGGAGAAGTATCCGATTTCGACCCGGGTGAGTGGCACGATTCGCAACATCACGAACTTTGGCATCTTTGTCGGCCTCGAGGAGGGGATCGATGGGCTCGTACACGTGTCGGACATTTCGTGGACGGAACAGATCAAGCACCCCGGAGAGAAGTTCAAGAAAGGCGATACTGTCGAGGCGCTCGTGCTCAAGATCGACAAGGAGAATGAGAAGTTTTCCCTAGGCATCAAGCAATTGGAGCAGAACCCCTGGGATGAAATCATCAATAAATACCCGGTTGGTAGCGAGATCACCGCAGAGATATCGAGTGTTGCCGACTTTGGAGCCTTCGTTCATCTCGAAGAGGGCATCGAGGGTTTGATCTACAGCTCTGAGCTGTCGTCGGAAAGAGTTGAAAGTCCGGCTGATGTGGTGAAGAAGGGTGAGACCGTCACAGCCGTCATCACGAAGGTGGATCCTGTAGAGCAGAAGATCTCTCTCTCCATCAAGGCTCTTACAGACCGGGAGCAGCGCGATGCCTTGAAGAAGTTGGCGACTCAACAGGCGCAGAAGCAAACGACGACTCTGGGAGACCTTCTGGCCGGAAAACTCGCGGAGAAGGCCGACGGGAACGAGGAGTAAGTTGATGGACTTCCGCGATTGGACATTGGTGTCCCCGCGGAAACCCGAAATTCGAGCGCTGTGCGGGCCAGGCGATGGCCCACGCAGCACCAGGAGCGGACGCCGTGTTGGGCGAACCGTCGGGGAAGGGAATGACAAAAAGCGGGCTGATTGAAACGGTTGCTGAGGCGACGCCTCATATTTCCAAACGAGATACGGAGATTGTTGTTAACACGATCTTCGAATCGATGGCGCAGGCGCTGAAGATGGGCGAGCGCATCGAGATTCGCGGCTTTGGGAGTTTTCAAGTCAAGATTCGCGAGGCTCGTGAAGGCCGGAATCCCAAGACCGGTGCTCCGGTGCACATTTCCGCCAAACGAACTCCTTTTTTCAAGGTTGGAAAAGAGCTCAAGGAGATGGTTGACGGACATGCTTCCGACAAGGCCCGTGCGTCCAAACCTGCCTTCAACTCGGATGGCAGCTCAGTCTGAGCGCCGAGCCTGAACGGCGAGAGGGCTAGATGAGGCTTGCGCGTCGATTGCTCGCGATCGTTGTTTTCGTGGGCTTGCTCATCGCAGGCTGGCAGTTTGCTGCCCGCAACTCTCAACCCGTCGTGGTGCATCATCCGGCCGGAGAGTTCGCGCCGAGCGCTCTCTGGGCAGTCTTGTTGGTGGCGTTCGGCTTGGGTGTTGTCTTGGCGGCGCTCATTGCGGCCCTGCGCGGCGCTCGAATCCGGCTCGTTTCCCGGCGCTACCGGAAACTCATCGAGAGTCTGCAATCCGAAGTTCATCAGCTCCGAAGTCTGCCGTTGTCCGAACAGCAACAAACACCGGATTCGGATTCAGTGCCGCCTGCCGGGTTGGAGCGGGGGTCGTAGATCGAATGGGCTGGCTTGCGCGAGCGTTCGGGGGGGGCGCGCGCGATTCGCGGAGTCTCGATTCCGAGGTGTGTTCCGCACTCCTTTCAGTACTCGATCAGGATCTGGATCGAGCTGAAGAAGCATTGCTCCGGGCGGTACGCAGCGACACGGATGGGATTGAATCCTACCTGGCCCTGGCTCGTCTGTATCGCATGCGAGGCGAGATCGGTCGCGCAATTCGCGTTCATCAGAATCTGTTGCTTCGAGAAGATCTCCGCAAAGAGCAACGCTTGAAGACGCTCGTGGATTTGGGTGCAGACTTTCGCCAGGGTGGATTCAAAGAACGAGCAATCGCTTGTTATGAAGACGTGATCCTCGATGACAGGCACGATCTGAAATCACATCGGGCGCTGGTTCAGTTGTACGCTCAGATGGGCCGGCATTCGCAGGCCATCGAGCACTCACGGCGTCTGTCACGGCTCGAAGGAGGTGGGCGAGGCAACGAGGAGGCGCGCTTGTACGTCGAGATGGCGAAAGCCCAATACGCGGACGGCCATCATGACGAAGCCCGCCGATCGACGAAGAAAGCGTTGCGTTGCAGCAAATGCTGCGTGGCTGCGTGGGTGCTGTTGGGAGACTTGGAGGCGGAGCGGGGTCGAGCGAAGGCGGCGCTGGCCGCCTGGTCGGAAGTACCGCGTCTGGATCGTGCAAGTGGGCCGCGGGTCTACGCCAAGCTCGAGGCCACCTATGCGGCACTCGGGCGAATCCGCGATTTCGAAAAATTGGTTAGGGGCCTTCTCGAGCAACAACCCGAGGATGCAAGCGCCCGACGTGCTCTGGCGGCTCTGCTTTCTGCACGAGGCGAGATGGATGCCAGCATTTCGGAGCTGAACCACCTGCTCGGTGTGGATTCCGACGATCTCGAAACGCGAGCCGCGCTGGGGCGGATTTTCTTGTCGGAGGGTCGCGTTGATGAAGCGGCGCACGAATACGGCTTGATGATCGATGCGTTGAGCCGTCGTGGATTGCTCGGCGGAGAGGAGAAGCCAGAATGACACGCGCCGCTCGAGACACGCCGATGATGCGGCAATTCCTGTCGATCAAATCCCAGCATCCCGATGCGATCGTTTTCTATCGGATGGGTGATTTCTATGAGATGTTCCTATCCGATGCCGAGATTGCAGCACCGCTTCTTGACATCACGCTGACCACGCGCGATCGCGGCAAGGAAGACGCGGTGCCCATGTGCGGCATTCCTGTGCATTCCGCCGATCCGCACATCAAGCGACTTGCAGAGTTGGGGTACCGCGTCGCAATCTGCGAGCAGGTCGAGGACGCGAAGGTCGTGGCGGGTCGGCGTTTGGTCAAGCGGGAAGTGGTCGAAGTGATCACGCCTGGCCTCATTGGCAATCCCGAGGGTATCGACGGAACGCGCGAACTGTGCCTGGTTGCGCTCGATCCAGGGCCGCCGCTAGGTCTCGCGATTCTCGACGCGTCCACCGGTGAATTTCGCAGCACGCAGGTCGATTCCGGAGAAGTTTCCGACTTGCCTTCCGCCATTCTCGAAGAGCTTCAGCGTGTGGATCCGAAGGAAATCCTGATCCCGAGCGATTATCCTGCGCTCGAAGCGCGACTCGAGAAGCTGATACCCGGCGCTGCGCGGACCCGCGTTGCACCGGCGTCCTACGATCCGTCGATGGTAGATGCCTCGATTCAGGGTTTTGACACCTCGCGCAGAAACCCCGCAATTCGGGCTGCTGCGGCGCTTCTCGCCTATGTCTCGGAAAACCAACCGTTCGCGCTTTCGCATACCAAGCAATTGCAAAGTTACCGCTTGACGGACACGATGATCCTCGACGCGGCGACTCGCGCCCACCTCGAACTGTTTTGCAATAGCGAAGACGGTGGCCGTGCTCGAACCCTCATCTCCCGGATCGATGTTTCGATGACACCATTGGGAGCCCGGCGCATGGCGCGCTGGCTCGCGTATCCGCTCGTCGACCCTGCTGCGGTCGCTGTTCGCCAGGATGCGCTGGCGGACCTCGCTGAGCGCGATCGCCTACGCGCGGGATTGCGCGATGCCCTCAAGCCCGTGCGCGATCTGGAACGTCTTCTCACCAAGGCAACCCGACCGACTTCTACGCCGCGGGATCTCGCTGTTTTGCGGAGCTCGCTCGAGTCGCTACCGGGTGTGAGGAAGGCACTTGGAGCAGGCGACGGTGACCTCCTGTCGGCCGCCGGTGGGGATCGCCCAGCCCTCCTCGCGCCGCCTCCGCCTCTTGCCGAAATCGCTGCGCTGCTGCGTGAGGGATTGGTCGACGATCCGCCGGTTGTCGCAAAAGGTTCCCGTGGCGCCAACGAGACCGGGTATATCGGCGAGGGTTTTCGGTCGGAACTGGACGGGCTTCGCGAGGGTGTGCACAAAGGCAGGGATTGGATCGCCGGATTTGAAGCTCGCGAGCGCGAGAGAACGGGAATTCAGACGCTCAAGATTCGCTTTCATCCAGTACACGGCTATGCGATCGAGGTCACCAAGGCGAATCTCCCGCGCGTGCCAGACGACTACGAGCGAAAGCAGACGCTCGCAAACGTTGAGCGCTTCACGACAGTAGAACTCCGCCATGTTGAAGAAAGCGTCCGCGGAGGCACCGAACAGGCGGCGGCTCTAGAGAGAGAGATTTTCGAAGAACTTCGACAAGCGGTGCTGGAGCAAGCTGCTCAGATTCAGATTGCTGCGGATGTTGTAGCGACCCTCGATGTGATTGCGGCTCTCGCCGAAGTTGCGCGGCGCGACAATTGGGTCAGGCCTCGGGTCGAGGAGGGCACCGCACTGGAGATTCGTAGCGGGCGCCATCCCGTCATCGAGCCCTTGTTGGCCTCTCGAGGCGATGCTGAATTTGTTCCGAACGACACCAACTTGGGTCCAGAAGGTACACAGATATTGGTACTAACAGGCCCGAACATGTCGGGAAAGAGCACCTACCTTCGGCAGGTCGCGCTCATCGTGTTGCTGGCCCAGATGGGGAGTTTTGTTCCTGCGGAAAGCGCGCGCATTGGAATTGTCGATCGGGTGTTTACACGGGTGGGAGCCAGCGATCGCATGGCGCGCGGCGAGTCGACCTTCATGGTCGAAATGCGGGAGACGGCCGAAATTTTGACGGCGGCATCGCCTCGGAGCCTGGTCATTCTCGACGAGATTGGCCGCGGAACCAGCACTTTCGACGGGCTTTCGATCGCGTGGGCGGTCGCGGAGCATTTGCACGATTCTCCGGATTTGGGTGCTCGTACGCTCTTCGCGACCCACTATCACGAACTCGCAGACCTTGCTCGTACCAAGCGCCGGGTCGACAACGCCCACTTCGAAGTCCGAGAGTGGGGCGATGAGATCATTTTCCTGCGGCGGCTCGCGTTTGGAGCCGCCAATCGATCCTACGGGATCCAGGTTGCGCGGCTCGCGGGCCTGCCCGAGACGGTGACCGAGCGAGCGCGAGCTATTTTGGAAAACCTCGAAAGGGGCGAACTCGATGAACGGGGGCGGCCGCGGATCGCCGGGTTGGGCGCCGTTGACGAGCAGAGCGATGATCAACCGGGCCTGTTTCAATTGGCCATGCCCAGCTGCAATCCATCGGAACGCGCCGTGCTCGACCTGCTGCGGCGCGCAGACCCTGATCGGACCACGCCCCTCGAGGCCTTGGAGTTGCTGTCTCAGGTCTTCTCGATGCTCAGCGATGATGAGGTAGAGACTTGACTCGGCGAAGCTTTGTCCTGCTGTTGTTGGTTGCATCGACCCTCATGGGTGTCAACCGTCCGCGAGGATTGGCGGACGTCCTCGAAGTGCGCCATTGGTCATACCCCGATTATACGCGCGTGGTCGTCGAACTCTCCGAGCCTGTCGAGACCGAAGTGCGCCACCTCCCTCCCGACCCTTCGGCCAATAAATCAGAGCGCCTCTATCTCGACCTTCCGGGAATTTGGGTGGGTCGAGACTATCAACCTGGGATTCCGGTAGGAGATGGCTTGCTTCGTGCGGTCCGCCTCGGACAAAACACCCTGCGTACGGCTCGGGTGGTGATTGATGTCGAGAACTACGATCGGCACCGGCTCATGTTCCTGACGCATCCGGATCGACTCGTGATCGACGTGTATGGAAAGCGTAGCCCCGGCAATCGGCGAGGCAGCCCCGCAGTGCCCGGTGCTCGACGGAGCGGCCGATTGCCGCCGGGTGCAAGGGAAGTGCGAACGGTAATCGTCGATCCCGGCCATGGAGGCTCGGACCCAGGCGCAATCGGACTGGGTGGCCTTCAGGAAAAGGATGTGACCCTTCGACTGTCCAAATTGCTGACCGCGAAGCTTCGATCCATGGGGTTCCAGGTGGTCACCACTCGAGAGACGGACAGGGCGGTGAGCCTCGAAGAGCGAACAGCGATCGCGGAGGCATCAAACGGCGATGTCTTTATTTCGCTGCACGCGAACGCGGCGCCGCGTCGCTCTGTGCAGGGAATTGAAACCTACTATCCCGACGCGAATCACGAGCGCCACAGCCTGCACATCGCAATGCGTGAAAACGGGGTCTCCAGGGATCAACTCGACGAATTGCAGCGAACGCTGGCGAAATTTCGGATTGCCGAAACCTCTCCTTACTCACAGCGACTCGCTTCTCTCGTGCAAGGCCAGCTCGCCCAGGCGCTTTCATCGAGATATGGAAAGATCCAGGATCTGGGTGCAAAGAAGGGGCCCTTTTACGTGCTCTTTCTCTCCAATATGCCGGCAATTCTCGTCGAAGCGGGATTTCTGACCAACAAGTCCGACGCGAAGCGGTTGCGCGACGGCGATTATCTGGAATCGGTTGCGACCCAGATCTCGATTGGGCTGGAGCGTTATCGCGATAGTGGACCCACGCTCGCGCAGCGAAGCCTGCGATGACGGACGCGCCGTCGATCGATGCCTATTTTGGCGACGGGAGCGCCTTGGCGTACCGCAACGAAGTGGGTGTCGTTTCTACCGCTCGCGCTTATCTCGCAGCGACTCGCGAGCATCTCCAAGGACTTCACGGTGCCGGTGCGCTTGGCCACCGAGTCAACGAGACTCATTCAAATTTGATCGATCGACTGGTGCGCCGATTGTTCCGTCTTGCCGAGGAGGGGTATTTCAGCGATGCCCCGGAACTCCCTGCAGTTTTGACGATAATTGCCGTCGGGGGATATGGGCGCCGCGGGCGGTGGGAGGATCGACGAGCACGGTTTCGAGATCTACATCTCCAAGGCGGCAACGACTCTCGATCAGGTGATTGACACCTTCTACTTGAAGGATTGCAGCGGAAAGAAGATTACCGACCCTGAGGAGATTGAACCCTTGCGGGCAGACCTGTGCGAAGTGGTTCAGCGAGGTTCGGATGGCGGTGGCCGCTAAGAGCCATTTTCTCGAAAAGGCGGTCGATGGGTTCTTGACCCACGCATCGATCGAGCGTGACCTTTCACCTCGTACGATCGAAGCGTACGGTCGAGATCTCGCGCGTTTTACGGGCTATCTGGAAAGCGCACGGGTTTACAACTTGCGGAACATTCGGCGCGAGCACCTGGTGGGATTCACGCGGTTTTTAGATCGAGAGGGCCTCGGGCCGCGGAGCCGTGCGCGGGCACTGGTATCGGTTCGCCGCTTGCTTCGCCATCAGGGGATTTCCGGAACGACAGGGGATGACCCCTTGGAGGGCGTGTCGAGCCCGAGTTTCGATACGCCATTGCCGCGCTTACTCCGGCCCGACGAGACAGACTCGTTGATCGAGGCGGCGGATCCCTCGACGCCGATCGGCCTGCGCGATCGCTGCATGCTCGAAGTTCTCTACGGCTCGGGATTGCGGGTGAGCGAGTTGGTAGGCCTGCGCCTGGGCTCGGTCGATCGGCGCTCCGGAGTGATTCGCGTGTTTGGAAAGGGGCGCAAGGAGCGGATTGTACCGCTGGGTGTCCCTGCTCTGGAGATTTTCGATTACTACCTAGAGACAGCGCGGCCGGCTCTTGCGAAGCGTTCTTTACCCGATTGCGACGCGGTCTATCTCACCCGGCGAGGTAGGGCGATGACCCGGCAGAATTTCTTCCTTCGCATTCGAGGACTCGCGCGAGTTGCGGGAATTGGATCGGATCGCGTCTCTCCCCACGTGTTGCGCCACGCGTTCGCGACCGATCTGCTCGAGGGTGGCGCCGATCTTCGCGCCGTGCAGAGCATGCTCGGGCACGCGAGCCTTGCAACGACCGAGATCTATACCCATGTGAGCCGGTCTCGTTTGCGACAAACCGTCGAACGTCGGCATCCACGGGGCGGGCAGCAATCCTCGGGGCGCCGTCCGTGAAGCTTCCCGGCGCGGGTGAATTTCGCAAAGCGCTGAGGCACGACACCGTAGAACTACTCGATTCAGTGCTCGATGCAGCGGAATCTCGTGGGCTCGCGGTCTACGCGGTCGGCGGGCCCGTGCGGGATCTGCTGTTGGGGAAGGCGATCCATGATGTCGACCTCCTCTTGGAAACCGGTGACGCAGTGGCGTTGGCGACCTTGGCGGCTCCACCGGACGCTCGCGTGACGCGGCACGACCGCTTCGGAACCGTCCGCCTCCAGTTCGGATCGGCCGTCATCGACCTCTCGGTCGCTCGGCGTGAGACGTATGCTCACGCAGGCGCGCTTCCGCGAGTGGAGCCTGGCAGCCTGGAAGAGGATCTCGCGCGGCGAGACTTCACGCTCAACGCACTGGCACTGCCGCTCTCGAGCCATGCGCAGCGTGAGCACTCGGGAATCGTCGATCTGGCGGACGGCATCGTCGACCTCGCGGGTGGGCACCTTCGGATTTTGCATCCGCGAAGCTTTCATGACGATCCGACGCGGGCGTTGCGCGCGGCGCGCCTCGGGCCGCGACTCGGATTGTCACTGACCCGAGGGTCTCGCAATGCCTTGCGCGATGCTCTGCGAGATGGTGTGTTCGGGCGCGTCAGCGGTGATCGGCTGCGCCGGGAGTTGGTGAAGATCTTCGATGACGCCCGTCTTGGCCTCGAACCCTCCGGGGTGTTGCGATTGCTCTCCAACTGGCACGTGCTTGGCGTTCTCGAGCCCGGTCTGGATTTGCCACGAGCGGCCGTCGTTCCGCTTCGTCGATTGGGTCGGGCGATTGCATCCCCTCCTTGGCGCTCCGGCCGTTGGCGCAGTTGGATTTCGGGGCTGAGCCTCTGGTTGGCCCCGACCTCTCCCGCTCTCCGGTGTCGGGCCTTGCAGCGCTTCTCAATTCGTGGAGAAGTGGCGCAGGCGATCAGCCGTTTTCCCAAATCGAGTGACACCTGGGTGAACGCGTTGCTTCGCGCGAGAGGCCGTGGCGCAATCGATGCGGCGCTGACTGCGCTGAGTGAGGAGGAACTCTACGCGCTCTACTCGCTCGCAGAGTCGAAGGTGCGCCGGCGCATCGCTCGCTTTGCGGTCGAGGACAGAATGCGCCGCACTCCGCTCGGTGGCGAGGATCTGCTCGAAATCGGGCTGGAGGGGCCGGCGTTGGGGCGGGTTCTCAATCGGGTTCGAATCGCCTATCTCGACGGCGTGTTGAAGAGCCGAGACGAAGCGATCGCGTTGGCTCGCGAAATCGCACGGCGCCGAGGCGCGTCGAAGGTGAAAGCGATCGCCAAGGCGAGCAGGCGCTGACGCTTGCCCACGAAGCTGAGATCGCGCATAATCAGATCCACCCTCCTCCAAGCGAGATGCCTCTCAGGAGGGCCGCCGTGACTGTTTCTGTGCCCGGATCGGACCCCGCTCTGCTTGCCGCCGAGCCGTCTGCGCTGTATTCCGTGCGCCTGCCCGTCTTTGAGGGCCCTCTCGATCTGCTCCTCCATCTGATTCGGATCAACGAGGTCGAGATTACCGATATCCCGATCGCGCGTATCGGCGAGCAGTATCTCGAGTACTTGACGCTGCTGCATGAACTCGATCTCGAAGTGGTCGGCGATTACCTCGTCATGGCATCGACTCTCGCTTGGATCAAATCCCAGATGCTTCTGCCAGCAGAGCGCGTGGGTGAAGACGGAGAGGAGATTGATCCGCGCGCGGAACTCATCGCTCGCTTGCTCGAATATCAGAGGTTCAAGGAAGTCGCGGTCGAGCTGGGCGAGCGAAAGCGCTTGGGTCGGGACGTTTTCGCGGCCAGTGGTTTCGAGCTGGAGGCGCCGGCAGAATCCGAGCGCGCGATCGAGGCCGGGCTCTTCGACCTCGTGGAAGCGTATCGCCGCGCTCTCGAAGCGAAGCACGACGTTGAATCAAAGCCACACGAGATCGAAGCGGAGGAGATCACGGTTCGCGAGCGCATGATGGAGATCATGCAGGTGCTCGAATCCCGCTCCAGCATCGACTTCGACGCTCTGGTTCACGAGGAACAAGGCCGGCCGTATACGAAGGCCTTCTTCGTCGCGACCTTCCTCGCGACTCTCGAATTGACACGGCTCTCCGCGATTCGCATCTATCAGGGAATTGACCCGTTGGGCGTTCCCGAAGGCCCCCTTCACCTGCGCCTTTCGATCGAATCTGGCGATACGGCGTGGATCGAACAGATCGCGGAATCAATGTGACGAGGGAACCATGAGCGAAATCGAAAAGCGCAGCATTGCCGAAGCACTGATCCTGGCGTCCCCGGAACCAATCCCACCGGCGCGCCTCGCGCAACTCATTCCTCACTGCACGCTGGCCAAAGCCCGGGTTCTCGTCGAAGAACTGAACGCCGAATACCTCGCTCAGCAGCGCGCGTTCGAAATCTGCGAGATCGCCGGTGGCTACCAGATGCGCACCCACTCGGAGTTCGCTTCTCATCTTCGACAACTTCGCAACGTGCGCCCACTGCGCCTTTCCAGCGCCGCACTCGAGACTCTGGCGATCGTTGCCTATCGGCAACCCATGACGCGCGCAGAGGTGGAGAACGTGCGCGGTGTGGACGCGGGGCCCGTGATGAGAAACTTGCTCGAGCGCAAGCTCATCAAGCTGGCCGGCCACCGAGAGGTGCCGGGCCGCCCGATGCTCTATGCGACCACGAAGCGCTTCCTGGAGATCTTTGGGTTGTCCCAGCTCGAAGATCTTCCGACGCTGCGGGAACTCGAAGAGTTGGTGTCCACAGAGGCCGGGACGGGTGACGCTTTTGCGACCGATGAGAGCGGGTCGCCCGCAGTCGAGGTTGATGCCAATCTGGATACATCCGCTGAACCTGAGGCCTCGCTGGAAGACGTCGAGATCCTCGGCAAGCCCCACTAGATCACCGGAATCCCCGATGCCAGCAGCGACGCGATCGGGCTCTCCCAGAGAGCGGCTTCAAAAAATTCTTGCAGCGGCGGGTGTGGCATCCCGCCGCGCCGCCGAAGATCTGATCCGAGCCGGTCGAGTGACGGTCAACGGAGAGATTGCGGCGCTCGGAGAATCTGCGGATGCGGGTCACGACGCGATCGCGGTCGATGGCGAGCCGATCCAACGCGAGCCTCTCGAATATTGGATGGTCTACAAGCCGCGGGGCGTCTTGACGACCGTGTCGGACCCACAGGGGCGGTCGACGGTGATCGATCTGGTTCAGGAGTCGACCGCCCGGCTGTTTCCGGTCGGGCGACTGGATCTTCTGAGCGAGGGCTTGGTACTGCTCACGAACGATGGTCCAGTTGCTCACTCTCTACTACATCCCTCTTTTGGCGAGGAGCGCGAGTACCGGGTCACGGTTCGCGGTTCGATCGATCGATCGACGCTGCGACGCATTTCCAAAGGTATCGAGCTCGAAGACGGTCTGACGGCACCTGCGCGTGTCGGTGCTGTGCGTTTCGATCCTGAGGCCCGGACGACTCGCTTCGCACTCACCCTCGTCGAGGGCAGGAAGAGGCAGATCCGCCGGATGATGCGCGCGTTGGGGCACCCCGTGGTTCGACTCGTACGGGTTCGGATGGGGCCTCTCGAGCTCGGTCGGCTCGCGCCCGGTAAAGCCAGGCCGTTGCGGGCGCGCGAACGGCGCATCTTGAAGAGAGCCTCGCTGGCCTCGCGCGGTGAGGAGCAAGCGGGCGGCAATTGATCGAGCAAAGCGGTGTGCTTGGAGGCTTATGGGCGAGGCTCGAAACCGGTTCGAAGATTTAGATGTATCTAATTGATTTTCAATACCTTTTCAGTCTACAATGAGATCGAATTGCGACTCGGAGTGCTCTCGATGGTTCGTGCTGCTGCGCGTTTTTGCTGCTCGATCGGGCGGGCTCTCGTCTGCCCTGCTCTCTGTGTGGGCGTCGCTTCCTCCGGTTCTGCGAGCATCACGGGGGTTTGCCCCGACGGCAGCATGTTCATCATCCAGCGTGCCGAATCGGTTCCCTGCCGCGACGCCAAGGCGGTGGATCCGAGTGATGTGCCGCCCATGAAGCCCGAGTACCTCCCGCGCCCCTACGGCTGGGAGGTCTTCTACCGCAGGAATGATCCCAACAACCCCTATAACTTGATTCACGCGCAACCCCCTGAACCCCCGGCTCCACTGCATCGAACCCACGACAACCGAAACAGCCCGCGGCTTTCTCGTGAGCAGCACCTGAACGAGACTTGGGCTCCCAAGCGCTCGGCTTTCCAGAGTGGCTCTGCGTCGGCAACCCGCTCGGCGGAATGGGTCGACGGGTCGGCGTTGGGTTTGGCAGATGCCGAAGTCGAAGACCTGGCGATGATCATCGAACTTTCCCAGCGCCGGGCTCCAGCGTTGTTCACCGATGACGGGTCGCAGGGGCGGGTGCGGCTCGCGCGATCGCTCGCCTTCGAGGCGCGAATGCGAGAGCAACTGGCCGCTCGCGGCCATGCAAGCGGCGGACCCATCGTGCTCTTCATCGCCGATGCGGATTCGGGAGGTTCGTTCTACGGAAATTTCACCTTCGTACAAAATGGGATCGCTTTTCATCCGAGCACCGGAAATCCATACGAACTCGGTGTGATCCGCGGGCGGCTGGGCCGACTCGAAAATGGCAGCAGCGTACTCGGCTATGTGGTTTTGCCGGAACGCTTGGACCCTTCACGTCCGATCGATATCTATTGGAACGACAGAGAGCTGACCGCCACCTTTCAGCCCTGAAAGCTCGAGCGCCTCTGGGGTTGCGAGGAGGGTCGGTGCGGTAAAACCCCGATGCGTCTGTGGGCGGGCGCAAATCAGCGCGGGATGAGGATGTAAACCTGGGTGTAGATCAGGCTGCCGTCGGCGCCCCGCACAATCCCGATGCCCGTGAAGTTGAGGGCTGGAGCGAGCAGGTTCCCTCGGTGGTCAGGTGATTGAAGCCAGCTTCTGACGATTTGAGTACTTGGATCGGATTGCGTCGTCTTCCCGAGATTCTCTGCCGCCAGACGCATGTCGGTGATTCCGTGCTGCCGGAGCCGGTCGACCGCGTTTGCGCCCTCGGGTGACTGATGGCTGAAGTATCCCCGTCGCGCCATGTCGATGCTATGGGCGAGCGCGACCCGGTCCAAATCGCTTCGTCTCACCAACGGAACCAGGTTGTGATCGCTACGGACCTGATTCACGTGAATCAGCAGGTCCGCTTCGAGGGGTGCCAGATTCGAGGGTTCCGCGCTGCTGGCGATTTGCACGATGAGCGGCGAGAGCGCGAAAGCGACCCAGAAGCCCAGTAGAAATCCGATGGCCTGCATGGGAGTTCGGGGCATGGCCTAACGCATTGCCTCGTTGGGCTCCGCCTCGGAAAGTCTGCCGGCCAGCGCGGGAATATCGAGCAACTCACGGCGAACGAGTCGACCGGCTTCGTAGTGCGAAACGACTTCCAGGCTCCCGTCTCCATTTCGGTCTTCTTCCCGACGCACCAGCTGTTCGTTGCTGTCGTAATAGAGAATCGCGTCGGGCTGGCCATCGCCGTTGGCGTCGCGCTCCTCGCGGACCCGGCGGCCCTCTTCAAAAAATGAAACCACATCCCGGAATCCATCACCGCTCGTATCCTGCTCGTGGCGTGTGAGTTCGCCTGCGCGAAAGAAACTCCAGGTATCCACGGTTCCGTCGCCGTTGGAATCCGAGCGCCTCCTCGCGATGGCGCCGTTGTCGTAGTCGGTCCAAGAATCCAATACGCCGTCCCCTCGGGTGTCTTCCTCTATCCTGCTGGGCCGATGGGTCTGCGGGTCGAAGAGGATGGTTCGATCCGGTCGGCCATCGAAATCTTCGTCCAGAATCTGTTTCGCGATTTCACCGTTTTTGCGAAAAATCCATTGATCGATCCGGCCGTCGTTGTTGCGATCGACGATTCCACTCGCGGCCGGAAAGAGGTTGCCGGGTTCCCGGCTCGGAGATGTTTTGGCAGGCACCCTGGGCGCGGGAGGATTGGGTCGACTGCGGGGAGCCTCGGGCGCCCGTTGCAATTCGCGCAATTCGTCCGCAATCGAAAGTGAAGGCCTCCGCGCCAACGCGACCCGCTGCTGGGGTGCTTCGCGTGGCTCCATTGTGCGACGCTCGTTGAGCTGCTGCTCGAGGTCTTTGAGCATCGCGGTTTCGTAGCCGCTGGCTTGATGTTGCGGTGGCGGTGCCACTCCCGCTCTCGGCCGCGTGTGCGGGAGTTGGGGGTCGGGTCGCCTCGGAATCGCTGGTCCGGGTTCCGGCTCACCCTCGATCGCCTCTTTGGCCAGCACGAAGGGCGCCGCGATGAGCTTGAATGGCGCCGTCAAGTATTTCACCACGAGCGGTTCTTTGCGGATATCGACGTGTTGAGTTTCCTCGATTCGCGAGCCGCCGAGAAACGAGATCTGGCCATCGGGCGCCGAGCCCGATTGGGGGTACGGCTGAGGGTTCGCATAGGGTTGATGGGTGGGCGCCGCACCCGGCGCGATTGGCGCACCCGGCGGGTAGGGGGGCTGTTGTTCGAGTGTCACGGGCTGAGCGTATTGAGGGCTCGATCCGGGTGCTGCGTATTGGGCCTGTGGAACCGAACCCGGCATGGCGGGTGCGCTCTGGCCCGGGTAGATGATGGCAGCTCGCGTCCCGGTGTTGATGATCGGCGTTCGGTTGAAGTCGGAGGTCGTGTTGTTGTAGGCCATGCATCCCGAGATCTGAATCGCGAGAGCGGCGAGTAGCCAGCGGTCACCGCCGCGGGTTGCGGCCCCCAGATGCAACATGTGTTTACCTCGCCCGTGCGATCAAATGGCCCACGGGAAATCAATGCAAGAATCGTGCGCGACAGTTCAGAGCGTCACGTCCGCGCGGAAACCGGAGATCAAGTGGATTGCTGCGGCTGCTCTTGCCGGCTGGCTGCGCATCCGCTGCTACCGCAGCCGTAGGCAAGCTGGGTATTCCGATTCCCTCGATGTCCGGAAATTCTGGTGTGTTCTTTCCGGCCGAACCGGTGGGGTCGAGGTGGTCTAGTAGGTGGCCCGTTACTTGTCGGCCGAGTTCGGGCGGCCGAGTCGGCCGATCAACAGGGTTGCACCGAACCCGACCGCGATGAGTCCGACGGCTGCCGCCATTTCGCGGTTGCTCGGCTCGAACGAAACGAGCGACCAGCCGTCGCGCTCGAAATCCGCCACATGCTCGTTGGTGACAACCCGCTCTTTGATGGTTTCAGCGGGAAGTGGCGGCCTCGCTTCCTGGAAGGGCCAGAGCCCCACGACGGCTCCGAGCAGCAAACCCAGCAGCGCACCGAGAGTTGCCTTCTCGAATCTTTGGAGCAGCCACTGCAGGAGATTGCTGACACCAATGACTCCCACCGCGATGCCGATCCCGAGTGGAATGACCACGTTGAGCGCGTCGAGCACCAGTGCGAAGTCGCTGCCGCCACCCGCGCCGTCGCCGAGTAAGCCGCGCTTGAGTTGATCGATCGTGCCCAGAATGGCTTCGTACTGACCGAGGAGCAGCAGTAGATAACCGCCGCTGACTCCGGGCAGGATCATCGCGGCCGACGCGGCGAGTCCGGATGCGAATAGCAGCAGCGTGCTGGCGCCCTCTCCGCCGCCGCTCGCGCCGCGGGTGGCGGCTATGACGAGCATCACCGCAAAGCCACCAGCCGCTCCCAGCGGGACGGAAAGCGAGATGGGCCTCGCCATCCGATACACGAGTGGAACACCCCCGAGGGTCAATCCGATGAAGAGGCTGTACATTATCCAGCGGTGATTGACGACCAGATCCTTGACGCTTCCGGCAAGTAACAGGATCGCGAATGCTGCGCTTGCGACGACCGATGCGAGCAGGATCAGGGATCGAATGCGGAAGCGAAACGTCGTGATCTCTGCGATTGCAGAGATGAAGCCCGGATAGACCCCGGTCGCCAGAAGCATCGTGCCGCCACTAATGCCAGGGAGCAGATTTGCGAGCCCCATCAGGCAACCGCCGATCGAGCCGCGGATGATCAGGAGCGTCTTCGAGGATGTGGCGGAGTGTAAATCGAGCACGATGGCTTCTCCCCGGAGCGGCGGACGCGGTACTGTAGCAGGGAGAGCGAGATTCGAGGTTTGCCGTGTGTTGCCTGGAAGGCATCGCGGGCCCGCCCGGGTGTTTCGGACACATGAAAACAGAACCGCGGGAACCCACAGTCGAGACCGGGAACGACGGGCGAGGCGGTGACAGCGCTCGCTCTGAGCGGCCGCGCTGGGCTCGGCCGCTACGGCGCGTGCTGCTCTGCCTGATCGGCCTGCTCTACGCGGCCTCGATTCCGTGGTACCGAGCGGATGCGCCACCCGCGAGGATCTTCGGTCTGCCCGATTGGGTGGCGGTCGCAATCCTCTGTTATGCGGCAGCGGCGATCCTGAACTCCGCGGCTTGGCTGCTGACCGATATTCCAGAATCGATCGACGATGGCAAGGCGCGTAGGCGGTGATGCTCGAGTCGCTTGGGGCCGCAGGCTTGGCCGCCTATCTCGCTCTTCTGGTCGGGATTGCCATCGCGGCTCGCCGGGCGCGGCAGAGCGAATCCCCCGCGGATCACTTCCTCGCCGCTCGCGGCCTCGGCGTCTTTGTGCTTTTTCTCACGCTCTACGCGACGGCCTACAGCGGCAACTCTCTGCTCGGCTACCCGGGTCAGGCCTATCGGCAGGGGTTCTCGTGGGTGATGGCGACGGGTTTTATGTTGTCGATCATCGTGGTCTTTCACGTACTCGTACCGCGCCTTCGTCCGATCGCGGTTCGCGAGGGCTTTGTGACTCCAGGCGACTGGCTTCGATTCCGCTTCTCGGGCGAACCGGGTAGCCGCGCGTTGTTGCTCGGAATCTCGATGTTGATGGCGGTTGCGCTGTCCAACTTCTTGTTCGCCCAGCTCAAAGCGATGGGAGAGCTCGCAGAGCAGTTCACAGGGGGTGTCATTCCCTACGAGTGGGGTATCGCTCTGCTCGCGGGAATGGTTCTCTTCTATGAGACGCTCGGAGGCATGCGCGCCGTGGCGTGGACGGACGCATTGCAGGGTGTCCTGATGCTGGTCGGATTGGGAGCGTTGCTCCACTGGTTGCTCGCCGAGGCCGGCGGGCTCGGGTCGCTCACGAGCGCGATCCTCGAAGTCCGGCCAGGCGCCGCGGATCTGCCCGATGCGCGTGCGCAGGTCAATTGGTTCAGCACGATCGTGCTAATGGGGCTTGCGAGCGTTGTCTACCCGCAGGCGATCCAACGGATCTACGCGGCTCGGAGCGGTCGCGTGTTGCGACAATCGCTCGCGCTGATGACCTTCATGCCACTCGCGACAACGCTGGTGGTCACGCTGATTGGCCTCGCAGCGATTGCCCGCTTTCAGGGTCTGGGCGATGTCGAAGCGGATCGCGTGATGCCGCTGCTGCTGGGAGAGTGGGCGAGTGAAGGCCTCGGGTTTTCGATCGCAGCGGTGGTCGTGTTTCTGGGTGCGCTCGCAGCGATCATGTCGACCGCGGACTCGGTGCTGCTTTCGCTGGGGTCGATCGTTGCAGAGGATCTCTTCGGCCGCTCGCATCGCGAAGCGGGCACGACTCGATTCGGCAAGCGAATTGCGGCTGCGTTGATGATTGGAATGGCTCTCCTTGCCATCGGAGCCCGCAACGTGACGCTCTGGGGCGTGATCGAACTCAAAATGGAACTCTTGATCCAAGCGGTCCCGGTCTTCCTGATCGCAATCCACTGGTCTCGGTTTCGCGCCCGGCCGGCGTTGCTCGGTCTTGCCTTCGGGGTCGGGATCGCGATTGCGGGAATCGCATTGGATTCGAAGCGGGTCTTTGGGGTTCACATCGGAGTGATCGGCCTCGCCGTAAACGCCGCGATCGCCTGCCTGGGCTCTCTTTTTCGATCGCCCGGAAGCCCTCCCGATCGTGCGTTGCACGTCCAATGAGTGAGCAAAAGCCCGAAGGAGTGGGCGAAAGCCCGAAGGAGTGGAGCGGTGGGTCGCGGTTTCTGCGCGCTCCGGGTAAGCTCCGGCGGCTTCCGAGTTCCAAAGGAGCCGTCAATTCGAACTTCAAACGACTGAACCGGGCGCGTTGAGTGGCCTTTGGCCCTAGTGGAAATCGACGCGCCGACCGGACAGGAGGGATCGCATGTCTCAAAACAATCTAAAACTCGCAATCGCGGTTTTTCTCGTGATGTTCATCGCTACGGGTTGTGTGGTGATTGAAGATGGCGAGGTCGGTGTCTCGAAGAGTTTCGGGTCGATCAGGGACGAGCCCGTCGGCCAAGGCATAGTGATCCAGGTTCCGGTGATTCGAACCGTCGAGACCTGGAACGTCAAGCTCCAAGAACTCAAGGAGAGCGCTCAAGTGCCGTCCTCCGAGGGCTTGATCGTCGGCCTCGATGTGTCGCTGCTCTTTCAGGTGATACCCGAGTTGGCCCCGACCATTCGGAAAACGGTGGGTTGGAACTACATCGATCGCTTGATTATCCCGTACTTTCGAAGCGCGCTGCGCGACGTGGTGAGCGGTTATCCCGTCAAGCAAGTCTACGCGGAAACGGGTCGTAAGGAGATCGCCTCCAAGATCAAGGCTTTACTCAAGGAAAGCCTTGAAGCGCGAGGCATTCTCGTGGTGGATGTTCTCTTGAGGGACGTCAAGCTTCCACAGCGATTCAAGGAGAGCATCGAGGCCAAGCTCACCGCGGAGCAGCGCGTTCAGCAGAAACAGTTCGAACTCCAGCAGGCCGTCAAGGACGCCGAGATCGAGGTCGCGCGAGCGCGGGGTGCCGCCGAGTCGCAGAAGATCGTGCGCTCGACGCTGTCGGGCCCCTATCTCCAGTACTTGTGGATCAAGACCCTGAACGAGAACCCGAACGTGGTCTATGTGGCCACGGAGGCGAACCTGCCGCTGTTCAAGCAGGCGAAATAGCGGCTGCCGGGGGGCCCGCTCCATCGCTCGCGGAGTTTCGCAGCGCGGGGTACACGTGCCGCTTGACGACCGATGGCACGGAGTTGTGCGGCCGAGTTGCTCCTCGGAGAAGCGCGGTTCAAGCCCGCGCCAGGTTTCGCCGATAAACTGTAGTGGAAAGACCACGGAGCCAGGAGTGTTCTCCTGCTCCTCGAGAAGAGCAAACCCGGTGGGAGCCGGGGACGCAAAGCCAGTGCCCAGACTCGGAAACGCCGGGAGGGTCGAACGGCTGCCGAAAGGAGTTGCGGATGACCACCCAGCGCCGCTTGACCGCGGGTTTTATCGCTCTGGCAATTTTCAGCCTCTCTTGTGGCGTGACGCCGCCCTCGGGCGATGCCACCGCTTCTTTCGGTCCCTCTTCCTACTCGGCGTTCGAGTCGAGTGAAGAAGCGGCCATGGCGGCGAAGGTGCTCAGTGGTCTCGAAACGGGTCTGCTTGCCGAAGAAGTGTTGCGTTTGTCGGTGGCGATCGCTGCGGAGTCCAGCCGTGCCGAACTCCCGATTCAACTCGTGCTTGCGGTGATCCAGATCGAGAGCTCGGGCTACAATTTTGCGGTTTCACCGGCGGGCGCGATAGGGCTCATGCAGTTGCTGCCCTCGACCGCCGAGGGCGTGGCGCGACGAATCGGACTGCGCTGGGTGGGGCCCGCAATGCTCTTTGATCCCGTTTCCAACGTCCAGCTCGGTATCCTTTATCTACGCGAGTTGATCGACCGTTACGGAAGCGTGACGATGGCGCTGGCTGCGTACAACTGGGGTCCGACGCGGATTGCGAAGAAGTTGCGGCGAGGGGAGTCGGTTCCGGCCCTCTACGCGCAGAAGGTGCTGTCCGTCTACGAAAAGGCGATGGCCGCACCACTCCAGATCTGAAGCGAGTGCTGCGCACCCTCGAGAGTAAGGCCGGTTTCGTTTTAGTGGGTAACGATGACGCTGACTCGCGAGTCGCCCTTCGTACCGGCGATGATCACGGAGACCTTGCGGTTGCCCTTGATCGCGTCGAGTGAGAACGGATTGCCAAATACCGTGTCCTCGAGGATCTCCCATCCAGCGTCCGCGAGGTTCGACTGATAGAAGTCGAAGAGCTTCTGCTGCTCCGCGCTCGACTTGAAGGTCACGATGACTCCGTCCGGGGCCGACATGGACGCCATCGGCGTCGAGCCCGGAAAGATCGGCACGTCCTCGGGGAACTCGTCGGGGATCTCGACTTTGTCGCCAATGCTGGCCTGGAACTTCTTGCCCGTCGGGCTGGTCGCGGTCAGATGCATCCCTTTGCCGTCCGGGTCCATCTTCTCGACGATTTTGTTTGCCGAAAAGGGTTTGGGCGGAGTCGCCGGAATCGGTCGCGAAACGGACCCCTGCGGATCCGGGGTTGATTCCTCACTGCCGCAGCCGACCATCAGCAGGGATACCCCCGCAGCGGTGAGAAGCGTCCGAAGGGTCTTCAACGACATGGCAGGGAATCCTCTCCAGCTTGGTTGCGCCACATCCTACATCGGAGCCTGGATCTTGAGAAGCCCCCAGGGCTCGGTGTCTCGCGAAGTGCAAATCCCCGGCTAGCCGCCTTTGGAGCGCCTGGCGTATGA
Source organism: Myxococcales bacterium (assembly GCA_022572485.1). The sequence goes on along the minus strand of JACZVU010000003.1, from coordinate 23,824 downwards.
TGGTCCACCCTTCGTTTTGTTGTGATCCAAATCCAGCCGAGCCCATGATAAAGGAAGTCAGCTCATGACTACAGGACTGCATTGGCGGACGGCTCCCCGGCTGATCTTGGTGGCATCGCTCGTCGCCAGCCTGGCCTGCGTGGAGCCGGGAGACGGGTCGTCAAGTGCCTCCGGAACTCCAACCGAAGACGACAAGGTCTTCTACTCGATCGGCGCGATGGCCGGAATGGGGATGAGCAAGTTTGAACTTACGGAGGCCGAGTTCGCGTGGGTTGCACGTGGCGTCGCCGATGCCGCTCTGGGTCGTGAGGTCTTGGCGCATCCCGAGGATTACATGATCGCGATCCAGGAGATCTACAACGCGAGGCAGGCACGCGCGAACGCCGCGGAAGCCACTGCGTCCGCGGAATTTCTCGAGCGGGAAGTTGCGGTGGAGGGTGCCGTGCTGTCTGAATCGGGAATGATCATGCGAGAGCTCGTGGCGGGCGAGGGGGAGAAGCCCGGGCCGACCGATGAAGTGAAGGTTCACTATCACGGAACCCTTCGCGATGGGACCGTCTTCGACAGTTCCGTGGATCGCGGCACTCCCGCCCAGTTTCCGCTCGATCGTGTGATTCCCTGTTGGACGGAAGCGGTTACGCAAATGAGAGTTGGAGGCAAGAGCCGGATCGTGTGCCCCGCGTCCATAGCCTACGGCTCCCGTGGTATGGGATCGATACCCGGAGATGCTGCTCTCGTCTTCGAGGTGGAGTTGCTCGAAATCATCGAATAGCATGAGCCTGCGCTCCCGGCGGATTCTACGCGGCTGGGGATACCGCTCCGAGCAGCGAAGAGGGCGTGCCCACGGTGGTGAGCCAGAGCTGGTGGACTGCGCGAGTCGCGCCCACATGGAACAGTCGTCTCGAGGTTGCGGCGTCGGGGTAATTGACGTGATCCACATCCACTAGAATTACGTAATCGAACTCCAGCCCCTTGACCTGTTCGACTTCCGTCACCTCGATGCCAGGAGAGAAGCTGAAATCCTGATTTTCGACCCGGCGAACCGGGAGAAGGTCATTTTTCGAGAGACCCTCGTAATAAAGAGCGCTCGCCTCTGGCGACGGTGTGAGGATCGCGACGGACGCCATCGGCTCCTGGCTCGAGAGCTTTTGCAGTGCGTCGGCGAGAAATGCCACACAGGCTCCGCGATCGCTAAAGCGAAACAGTTCGACCGGGGGGCCGGTGCGGGTCGCGACAGGTGGTTCGTCGTCCTCGAGCAAATCGCCCAGGAGCGTCAGCGCGAAACCCAGGATCTGACGCGTCGAGCGATAGCTCACCCGCAGTGTTTCGACCGCTGTTCCAGGCAAGCCGCAGTCCTGCAGAAACGCGCTCCATGACGTAAAGCCGCTGTGCTCGATGATGTGTTGCTGGGTGTCGCCGGCCAGCGTGATGCTCTGATGGTGGTCCAGGCATTTGAGCAGGACGTGGACTTCGATCGGGGAGAGATCCTGTACTTCGTCGATCGCAATGTGACGGTAACGCAGTGGGCGCCCTCGGCTCAGACGCAACGGGCCAACCCTCAGCTGCCACGCACGAAGCAACAATGGGTCGTCCTCGGGCTCCAGTTCCGGATGGCTCTCGGAGTCCCCCTCCAGTCGCGCAAAGAGTTCCTCGTTGCACCGCTGGTTCCATTCGACGAATTGTCGAATTTCCTTCATCGAAAAAACACCGGGTGCGTGTTCGGAGCATACATCGATGAGCAACTTCTCCTGGGTGAGCGCGCTCGCCCAGTCGTCGAGCGCCTGGCTGGCGCTCTTCGATCCGCTGACTCGCCGAACCTGTTCGGCAAGTGCGGCTTCCATGACAGGATGGAGTTTCAGGCGTTGAACGAGAGCCGGGGCGCTTTCTCGGACTGCTCTCGGTAATTGTGGAAAATGGCGCCGCCTTTGCTCGGCCAGCCAGCTGTGCAGGGTCGAGACCTGGACCTTCGCAAGCCCGAGCGAAGGAAGAACATGCCCCACGTAATTTCGCAGTGCCGGAGAAAATACAATGACGAGTGTCTTTGGAGAATCCACCTGAGGGTCGTCGAAGGCGAGGTAGGCGATCCGGTGGAGTGCGACCGTCGTCTTGCCGGAACCGGCCGTTCCGCGAATGGCGAGAAAGCCCGTCGACGGGCGCGTAATCAGCTCGAACTGCTCGGGGTCGATTAGGCCCGTAATTTCGGGCAGGCGCTTGTCGGTGCGGCCCGTGTGGCCTGGAGCACCGAGCTGCGGCGGGTCGCCATCAGGCTCGCGGGCGCGCAGAGCCCTCGCTTCGCCGCCGGCAAGCGCGGGTTTCTCGCGCTGGTTACAAATCCATTCGCCACTTCCTGTCGCATCGGCAAGGAAGATGCCCTCGGGGCTCTCAACTCGCTCCAGGGTGGCTTCCCGGATCTTGAGGGTTCGACGAGCGAGTATCACTCCACTGTGGATTCGATCGCCGAGTGTTTCTTCATATTCTTCGCCTTGTTGATAGCGGTAGAAAATCTTCGAAATCGGAGCATTGCGCCAATCGACGATGCGCAGACCGCCCTCGATGCAAGTTGCGTGTCCGAGGCAGAGGTCGCGTTCGTGACCGTTCTCTCGAAGCCGCAGGTGCGCGAAATACGGAGAACCCGGATCGACCCGCGTGGCGCCTCGCGCGGAACGGAGCTGAGCGAGTAACGCGCTTTGTCGATCCCACTGCTGGGTGAGCGCGCCCGTGTCCTTGTTGTCGCTGCGCGACAACAGCTGCTCCCGAATGCCCTCGAGTTCCTGGACAATGGGCGCTTCATCGGGCTCCAGAGGGTCCGCGATTTCTTTCAGCAGCGATGTGACGCGTAGGAGAAGCGCCTGCTCCTCGGCAACGATCGGATTCGACAACGCTTCTCCTGCGGCTTGATCAACGGAGCGTGAGGTGGCTCATGCAAAAAACGGTCATCGAGCTTACCATCTCCCGCAATGGAGATCGCATCGGATTCCGGGCGAGGTGCTCACGCCGAATATGCGAGGCGCCTGGGTGCCCGCCGCGAAACGGCGGCAATCAGGTCGCGGCACGCGGCGATTGCCGCGAATCTGCGTTTGCTCGTATTTGCAATTGGCGTGGCCGTGGCGTGGCTCGCCTTCGGGAGCAAGACCCTCGCGGCGGGCTGGCTGGTGCTGCCGATCCTGCTCTTTGTCGTGTTGCTCTTCGCGCACGATCGCCTGCTCGCCGAACGCAAACGCGCACTGCGTTCCGTGGCGTTCTACGAACGGGCCTTCACCCGCCTCGAATCTCGCTGGGCAGGGGGTGGTACACAGGGCGAACGCTTCCGGGATCCGCACCACCCCTACGCGGAGGATCTCGATCTGCTGGGGGAGGGCTCCCTCTTCGAGTTCTTGTGCGCGGCGCGCACGCGGGCCGGCGAAGACACCCTGGCCTCCTGGCTGCTGGGGCCGACGACTCCCGAGGAGATCCGCCTTAGGCAGGAAGCGGTTCGAGAATTGACCCCACGACTCGACCTACGTGAAGATCTCGCTCGGCTTGGCGACGAGGTCCGGGCGGGCCTCCACCCCGAGGCGGTGTGCGCTTGGGGTGCGGCGCCGGCTGTGATCGCCGCGAAGGCTCCCGCCACAATTGCAAAGGGGCTCGCAGCCTTGGCGCTCGCAGGTCTCGTTTGCTGGATGGCGACCCCGGTAGGTCCACTTCCGTTCCTGCTCGCGCTGTTGCTCGAAGGTGTCTTCTGGAGCGTCTACCGTCGGCGTTTTCAGGCGGTGGTCCGCGCCGTCGAGCTCCCCGGTCGAGATCTCGAATTGCTCGCGCATCTGCTCGAGCGCCTCGAGCAAGAGTCTTACCAGGCTTCTCGCTTGGTCGAGCTTCGAGGCATGCTGGAAACGAGCGGAGCACCGGCCTCGGCGTGTATCGCGCGGCTGCGGCGGTTGATCGATCTGCTCGACGCGCGCCGCAACCAACTCTTCTTTCCCGTGGCGGCGGTGTTGCTCTGGACGCCGCAGCTGGCGTTTGCGATCGAACACTGGAGAGCCCGATTCGGGCCCGATCTTAAGCGCTGGATTGACGCGGTCGGCGAATTCGAGGCGTTGTGTGCGCTCGCGAGTTTTGGCTACGAGCATCCCGACTATGCGTTTCCCGAAGTCTTTGAAGGGGCGCCTCGCTTCGAGGGCGTCGCGATTGGGCATCCGCTGCTGTCGGGTGACCGCTGCGTGCGCAATGACTTGACGCTCTCCGCTGAAAACCCGGCGCTGATCATCAGTGGCTCCAACATGTCGGGCAAGAGCACGCTGTTGCGCACCGTGGGCATCAACACGGTACTCGGCCTGGCCGGCGCGCCGGTCTGTGCGAATGCGCTACGGCTGTCACCCGTTGCGATCGGAGCATCGATCCGGCTTCAGGATTCACTGCTCGAGGGAAATTCGCGTTTCTACGCGGAGATCCTGCGTTTGCGTCAGATCACCGAGCTTGCGCAGAGTGAGCTTCCGGTCTTGTTTCTGCTCGATGAGATTCTAAACGGCACAAATTCTCACGATCGAGGGATCGGCGCCGAAGCGGTGATGCGAAATCTGGTTGAAAGTGGTGCGATCGGGCTGGTCACGACCCACGACCTCGCGCTGACCCGTCTCGCGGACTCGCTCGCGCCGCGCGTCGCAAACGTGCACTTCCAGGATCATCTCGAAGACGGTGTGATCGCGTTCGACTATCGCATCCATCCCGGAGTCGTCACCAAGAGCAACGCGCTGGAGCTCATGCGGGCCGTGGGTCTCGATGTCTAGAGAGGATCGCGGAATCCGGTTACACCGATCCTCGTCGGGAACCGGTGTCACGGTATTCTGCGGGACTCTCTAGTCGGTAGCGATCAGAGTTCGAGTTCGAGTATCGCCCGCTCTTCGATTCGGCCCGAGAGCCTCGAGAAGAAATTGAGCACGCGCATTTGCCAGCCATACTTTGCGAACAGTGCAGCGTAGGCGGCGCTTTCGATCGCGGGGTCTTCGATGCGGTGGGCCTGGCCTTCGATCCAGTTGCCCCGCAAGCGGCCGCGCGGCCCACAGGGTGCGGCGCGGATCCGCTGGTCATTTTTCAGGCGCTTGACCTTCCCGGACACCGCTGCCGTAAAGACATAGAATCTTCCTCCGTGCTCCGCGAACCAGACCGGTGTCTTCACGGCCTGACCACTCTTTCGAAATGTGGCGAGGCTGATGTAGCGGTGGCGATCGAGCGCTTCGAGCGCAGCGGTGTCGAGTTTCACGGGCGCCCTCGGCGGGGCAGAGGAGGGCCCTCGGACCTCCGGGTAGCATCAAGCGTGGTGGCCTGTCGAATGATGATGAAGGCGCGAACCCATGAGTGGCTGATCATGAAGATGAAGTGCCTCGCGGTGGGCGATCGACGGTCGAGAGCAGTCAGCCTATTTCTTGGTGGTGCGAAGCTCCAGCTGAGCGGACTCGATGATCTTCCGAATTGCGCTGCGTTTCGCATCCAGCAGTTCGACCCTTCGGAACTGGGTGCGAGCGCGATCGAGGTTCTGCGCTTCGAGATGCGTCCGGAAGTAGACATCTCCGGACAGGTGGTCGGTGAGAAATCGGACTGCGTTTTCGAAGGCCATCAGCGGCCCCGCGAGCGGGAGCGCGTTCAACTCTTGCGGAATGAGGATCGCACCCATGCCGGACAAATAGCCGCGCGCGACTCCCCGCACGAGATCGAGTTCAATCGCCATTTTGCCCAGCCCAGCCTCATCTTCGGCCGACCGACAGCTGGAGGTGCGCAGCAGTTCGCCGAAATCGGCCAGGACGGTGCCCTCCATGACGGTGTCGAGATCGATTACGCAGAGCCCCTCTCCGGTTTCGGCATCGAGCAGGACGTTGTTGATCTTGCAGTCGTTGTGGACGATTCGGATCGGAAGACGCTCCGCGCCCACTTCGCGGAGTGATCCCTTCAATGCCTCGTACCCGCTGGCGGATTGGTCGATCTCGGCTTTCACGGATTTCGCACGCCTGTGGGAATCCTTGCGGATGGCAGCTTCGAGCGCCGCGTAGCGAAGCTCGAGATTGTGAAAGTCCGGAATCGTGATGGCGAGACCCGGGCCTTCGAAATTGCTCAATCGGGCCACGAAGCAACCGAACGCGCGGGCTGTCTCGTAGGCCTGGTGCTCGGTCTCGACCTGATCGAAACTCCGCGTTTCTTCCTGAAAGTGAAAGCAGCGCCAGTGGTCACCATCCGGATCGACCCAATGGGTGCCTCCCTCAGTTGTCGCGACGAGGCGGAGATGGCGACGCTCTGGGTCGCGGGTGCGCTCCTGTTCGAGTCTTCGGTGCTGATGGGCGCAAATCCGCGACAGATTGTCCATGAGCGCTACGGGGTTTCGAAACACTCGGGTGTTGATCCGCTGGAGGATATAGCGAGTGGATCGCGCTGAATCTTCAAAGCGGAGCAGGTAGGTATCGTGGATGTGTCCACTGCCATAGGAAGTGGCTTCTGCGAAATGCCCTGAGATCTCGAAGTGTGCAGCGGTTTCTTTCACGAGCCGCGAGCATCACTGCAACCGCGCGCCGCGGCTGACTCTCGGCTTCGATCGCTCAAGCGTGGCCTGAAATGTAGTGTTCGAGTTGCTCGATCGTGAATTGTTGGTCGTCGATGATCGCCTTGACGACGTCGCCAATCGATATCAGGCCGGTAATCCTGGCGTCGTCGCGAACCACGAGGTGGCGCACGCGCTTCTCGGTCATGATCGACATCAAAGCATCGACTCCGAGATCGGAACCCACGCAAATGACATTCTCCGTCATGATGTCGCTCACCAGGGTATCTCGTGAATGGCGCCCCTCGAGGATGACCTTGCGCGCGTAGTCACGCTCCGAGAGGATGCCGGCGAGCTCTCCACCATCGAGGACGACCAATGCTCCGATGCCCTCCTGGGCCATTTTCTGGAGGGCTTCGTAGACGCTGGCTTCCGGCGCGATCGAGTGGAGCTGGTAGCCCTTGTGGTCGAGTACCTGTTTGACGGTCTTCATGCGGGCATCCTACAGCGAAGTTAATTACCAGAGCAACACTCGTTGCGCACCCCTGGGGTTTACGCAGGGTCGGGGGGAATTGGCTCCAGAAGTTCTTTGTGACGAACTCGCCGATTGTGCTCTCGGGCACTTGAGACACCTCGAGGGCAACTGCGCGCGCTGCCCATCGCGTATTTCAAGCCGATGCTGCGGCGAACATTCGCCGCGTTGAAATGGGCCGAGTGCGGAGCCGGGTGGGTTTCGGGCAAACGTTCAAGCAGAGGCTAGTGCGCGGATCACGCGGTCTATGACGCCGTCGTGCTCGAGGCTTCCGCAGTCCACGCGGATGTCCGCCCAGCGTTCGTAGAGGGGGCGGCGCTCGGCGAGCAGGCCTTCCAGGCCTTGCCCGGGGCCGCGAATCACTCCGCGCTTGTCGAGGTCTCCGAGGCGCCGATCGAGCTCAGCGAGCGGAACGTCCAGGTAGATGCGCTGGCCGAGCCGACCCAGATGCTCCATCGCAGCTTCGCTGTAGATGACGCTGCCACCCGTGGCGATCACAGAGTTCGAACAATCGAGCTCCAGCACGACGCGCTCTTCGACGCACCGAAAGGATTCCACGCCGCGTTTCTCGATGAGCTCCTGCAAAGGCGTGCCTTCTGCATTTTGGATCAGGAGATCCGTATCCAGAAAACTGCGAGCCGTGCGTTTGGCGAGGAGCACACCCAGGGTGCTCTTGCCCGCTCCTGGCATCCCGATCAGTGCGAGGTTGTTGGAGAAGTTGCGCATCGGAGCCACTAGGCTAGCGGACGGGTACGCGCGCCGGAACGATGGCGTCGGGAAACCTTCGGGAAGCCTTCGCGTTCGACCGTTGGCGGTGCGGCGCAGGGCGTTGCTTCGATGTAGGATGCTACGCGTGATCGGGCGCGTGGTACAGCGCAGATTGATGGAAGCCGGTTTGGGTCCTGTGGTCGAGAGGATCGCCAGTCGAGTACCGGTCGGCTCGCGAAATAAGGAGAAGGAGACGGGGTGATGCTGAAGAAGGCAGCAGTAATTGGACTTACGGGGTTCGCGCTTGGAGTTTCACCCGCAGCCGCCGACTCCATCGGAAGCGCGACTACGGTCGCGTTGGCGGTGATCGGTGGTGGGGGATTCATGTCCATCGGGTGCATGGCGATTGCGCTGCAGACTCAAGACGACGAGGACGATGAAGAAGGTTACGACCGGCGCGGTTTCTACATCGCTCTATCGGGTAGCTACGCGCGAAATAACTTCAGTGACGCTGCCGCCGTCAACCTCGTCGACGGGGAATTACAGGACAACCTCCGGCTCTTGCGAGGCACCCCCGATGATATGGGCACATCGGATCCCAGCGATGACGACCCGGGGACTTATACGTTCAGTCTCGGCGATCTCGACGATGAGGTCTTCGGCTTCACGGGCCGAGGTGGCTATCGCTGCCACCCCTACGTCTCGGCCGAATTTCAGTTCGAATCGCTGGGCGATTTCGAGGGCACGATCTCTGAAAATGGAACGCCGATGAATGACACGGCGCGGGACTTCGATCTCGAACTCGAGGCACTGGTCTTGACCAGCAATGTGAAGGGGTATCTGCTGACCGGCCGCTTCCAGCCCTTCGTGCTCGTAGGTGTGGGTTTCATGAGGATGGAAAGCAAGGCGCGTGACGCCACGGGCGGTACCCTCCCGGGCCTGGCGGCGCAGGCGAGCGAACGAACCGTCAACCTGGCCATGCGTTTCGGTGGAGGCCTCGATATCTACGCCACCAGGAACGTGGTGGTGAGCGTGGAGGTTTCCTACCTGATGCCCACGGGCAAACTCGACAATCTGGACTACATCTCGGTTGGCCTGGGGTTGCAGTACCGATTCTGAGAGCGGCGATCGCGCCTCTCTTTCGCCGAGCCTGATCTCCGATCAGCAAAAGATCAGGCAATGATCAGCTTCCGGTCAAGCGAGCTTTCTCGCACGTGTCTAGGCTCGAATCGTGTTTCCGTGCTGTTCGGGAACGGGTCGAAGAGAGGTGCCGCGCAGAAGCGGCTACGGACCGAGAGCCCGCTCTTTCGACGCATTCCTGCCAGGGTTTCCCGGATCGTGAGGAGCAGAGCCTCTAGAGCCGGGATGTAGGGTTGGGACCCGGCGCTGGAGGAGGGGACAGTCCCCACCGACCAACCTCCGCCGCTGGGTCCCAGACTCTGGGCCGGACTCACCCGCCTTCCATTTTGAAGAGCCGGAACCCCGCGCCTCGATGCAGTGCAAAGTGGCTTGACGCCACCCCGCCACAGCGCAGAGAATGTCCGGAAGCGATCCGCACCCGTTTCGGAGGCCCACCGATGCGCAACCACCGTACGAACGTACTCGAAAACTGCCACCCGCCCCTGGAAGTACCCTTCAGTCGGGAAGAGTACCGGGATCGACTTGTGAAGATTCGCACCCGCATGGCCGCCGACGAAATCGATGTGCTGTACCTGACGGCGCCCGAGAGCCTCTTCTACGTGAGTGGTTACACGTGTGAGTGGTATCAGGCACAGAGCCCGAAGGCTTGGCCAGCGACGAGTGGAATCGCCGTACACCAGGATCGCGACACTTTCATCCTATTTGATACACCGAGCGAACAGGTCATGGCGCGATTCGTGACCCTCGCGGAAGACATTCGGATCTTTCCGATCGACAATCGGCGCGATGGAATCGGATTCATCATCGATGAACTCAAGGCCGCGGGCTGGCTCGGGGGAACGGTCGGTCTCGAGTATCACTCTTATCGACCCAATCCGGCGATCAGCCAGAGATTCCGGAGTGCATTCGAGTCGGCGGGTTGCACGGTTGCCGATGGAAGCGACGTGCTCCGGGACCTGCGTTGGGTGAAGTCGCCGCAGGAGATGGCCTACATCGAGCGGGCCGGCTACATCGCGGACGTTGGGCTTGCCGCGGCGCGCGATGCGATTCGGCCCGGAGTCACCGAGCTGGAGGTCTATGGAGAAATCATTCGCGGCATGGCGAAGGTTGGAGGCGAGAACCCGTCGATCACCCTTCCGGTCTTGTCGGGCCCCAAAGCCAATTGTGGGCACGCGCTGGCCGGCCGCCGCACGATCGGTCTGGGCGAGCAGGTGAATGTGGACGTCTGCGGTGTCTACAACCGCTATCACTGCAACGCGGCGCGTTCGTTCTACGTGGGCGAGCCACCGCGCGAAGTGGTCGAATTCTACGAACAGGCCGCCGGAGCGGTGGATCTTCTCGAAGGGTTGATCCGGCCGAATCTGCGGGTTGGGGATCTCGTAAAAACCCTCAAGGCCTACTACGAAGACCAGGGGATCTGGGAAAGTGCATCCTGGGTCGGCGGCTATGAACTCGGAATCGGATTTCCACCGGACTGGGTTGGTAATTTCATCTACGAAATGAGCCACGAGGATTCGAACGTACAATTCGAACCCGGTACGGCCGTCAACTTCGAGAGCGTCTTCTACGCTCCGCGCATGTCCGGGCTCACCTATCTGATTGAGACGCTTCTGTTCAAGACCGACAGCGCGGAGATCGCTTCGCGTATGCCGCGCGGCCTCCAGGTGCTTTCGAGCTAGCAGCCGGTCAAGGCATTCTTCCTGAATTTCTGGAGGTGCGTTACGCCACGCGGTGGACCGGCACTTCGCGCCGGGGCGCTCGGCAATGGCCGCGTGGTCAATTCGTGACATCCCTCATGCGAATGCCCCGATGGCGGAAGAGCAACTCTCCGCCGTCGACCGTGATGACCCAGGGCAGGGTGAAGCGGGTTTCTGAGGATTTCGAGGCGTTGTTGGTGCGGTAGGTGCGGCTGCCGTTCACCGTGACGAGCGCCATGGCGTTCTCCGGGCCCATTATGCGCGACTCCACTTCAGCACTCGCGCGATCGAGTTCGACTGTCTGGGACATCTCGAGGATCATGATTTTATCCAAGCGTTTTGGCAGGTTTTCCAGTGCTGCATCTCGCATCTCGTCGGTCATGGTTTCGAAGTGTATTCGCTGGAGCTGTTCAAAATCGTCAGGGGTGAAGTTCTCGGCAGACTCGATCTGGTCGATCGATTGTTCGATCAGGAGGGCCTCATGCTCTGCGGTCAATCCATCGGCCAGGGGGTTTTCAAACGAACTCGAACAATTCACGAGCACCGCACACGCCATGGCGGCTGTCAATCTTCGAATGCGGCTCATATGGGAACCCTCGTGTCGTAGCCGGCAGCAGGAGTGGCCCCATCCGTCTGGCGCCCGCGGCTGAATCGGCTCTAGGCTGCGAACGTTACCAGAATGCGTTGGCGATTTTTCGCCTTGTCGGTATGTGGGAAGCCCTCTGAGCGATGCAGCGGTCCGTATCAGACCTTGTATTCCGCGATCCAGCCGCCAAACTCTGCCGGACGACGTACCCGCTGCATCGGATCGGCGTGCGAGAGGAATCCCGGCTTGCTGAATGGTGCGTTAACACCCCTGCAGCGACGTCAGAGCCTGGTTGCCGTTAGCGCTGCGATGGCGGTCACTGCGCTGATCTACGGCTTGACCTTGCCATTGCTCTCGCTGGTGATGGATGCGCGCGGCATCGACAGTACGCTAATCGGACTGAGCACCGCCGTTCAGTCCATCGGCATCGTGTTGATAGCCCCCTTTCTGCCTGTTTACCTGAGCCGATCGGGGCCCGCCGTGCTCATGCTCGGCGCGATCCTGGTGTCGCTGATGGCCTTCTTGCTGCTGCCCATCTTCACGAGCATCGGGTCGTGGTTTGTGCTGCGCTTTGTGATTGGCGCCGCGGGTGGCGTGCTCTGGGTCTGCGGTGATGCCTGGGTCAACGAAGTGGCCGCCGAGAGAGTCCGCGGGCGGGTCGTCGCCATCTACGGTGTGGCGGTTGCAGGGGGCTTTTCACTCGGCCCACTGCTACTTAGCGTCACGGGCAGTGACGGCGTCGCTCCGTTTCTCGTCGCCAGCGCGATCATACTGTTGTCTGCACTGCCGCTTCTACCGGTCCTTCGCATCGCGCCGAGCCTGCACGGAGAACAGGCCGGAGGTCTGCTGCATTATTTTTCGCTCGCTCCGGTGCCAATGCTGATGTGCATGGTGTACGCGATTGCGGAAGGCATCCTGCTGCCCTTCCTTCCGCTTTACGGAATGGAACAGGGGCTTACGGAAGCGCAATCTCTCTACCTGATCGCGCTCATGGGCATCGGCGGAATGCTCGGTCAGTTTCCGATGGGTTGGCTTGCGGATCACATGGATCGCCTGTTGCTCATGATCCTTAGCATCCTGCTCGTGGCTGTCGCTACGGCCGCGATTCCGGCAGTGATCACGCTGCCGATGTGGAACCTGGTCTTCATGGTGTTTCTTGGAGCGGCTGCGACCGGTGGCTACACGATCGGTATGGTGATGATCGGAGAGCAGTTCAAAGGTGCAGATCTCGCTGCCGCCAGCGCTCTATTTGGCTTCATGTTTGGAGCGGGCAGCATCCTTGGCCCTCCCCTTGGCGGGGTGGTGATGGAATCGTTTCCCCCGCACGGCGTGCCGTTTTCGATTGTGTTGATGTACGTGATCTTCTTGCCGCTGCCGGTGATGGCCCTGTTGCGCAACCGCTGGCGCAATCGCCGGCGCTAGCTCTTCGGGTCGCAGCACGGCGCCGATCTTCGATGAATCGGCGGCAGCGAGCAGGTGCCCCGGGGGCCGTGTTCGGCAGCAACGAGGCGCCGCCATCAGCGCCTTGGCGTTCTGTGGGCGTGATCACCTCGCTCCGCCGCGCTGGAGAGCGTGGCACAAGGCGGCGATGTGTTCCGGGCCCAGCCCGCAGCAACCGCCGACCATGCGCACTCCGCCCCGCACCCAGCCTTGCGCAGCTTCGGCCAGGGCTTGGGGTTCGATGACATCGACGAAATGCCAATGGGACATGCTGAAGAAACCAGATTCCGGGTAGACGCCCACCGGGCCATTCCAGTGTTGGCGAATGACCGCGAGTGCTTCTGCTACGTCGGGGATGGGTGTGTGCATGATGTTCATCGCGATGGCGGGGTATTTGGCGAGCGCGCGTACGAGTTCGTCCAGGCTGCGGTCCGCGTAGTCGAAAGCGGTGATTTTGTTGGCGCCCTTGTGGCGCCGGGCGGATATTCCGATCCATAAGGGCAGCCCCGTCTGCATTGCGGCCTCGATGGCCGCGACGGAGAACTCGATCCGCTCGCACATTTCGAGCGCGAGCGCATCGATACCGGCTGCGTGCAGCAGGCACGCCTGCTCGCGCACCGACTTGCCAACGGCTTCCGGTGTGTTCCATTCGCTTTCTTGCATGAAGGCCCATTCGCAGATCGAACCGAGAATCGCGACCGGGTGTTCGGCGACGTTGTCCCGGGCCTGCTGCGCGAGCCGAACTGCATGGGTGTTGATGCTTGCCACGTGCTCGCCGAGGCCGCCGGGCTCGAGCATGTGCCGCCCTGTCGCAAACGTGTTGGTGATGATGACTTCGGCTCCCGCGCGGATGAAGTCCTCGTGCACTCGCCGCACGGCGTCGGGGTTGGACAACACGGCCTCGCCGCTCCACACCTTGCCGTGCATCGCAACGCCGACCTTCTCGAGTTGGGTTCCCATGCCGCCGTCGATGACGAGGGGGTCGCCGCGACCGTTCAAACGATCTTTCAGCCAATCTGCCTGGGAGATCATTGGGGTTGTTTCCATCGAGGCGTACCGGGAAGGAGGATAGGCAAGCGAATCGAGAGCCCACAACATTCAGCGCCTGTGTGGGTTGCTTGTCGATCTAGGGTTCCAGCTCGGGCTGGCCGCTGGCTTCACCGAAGAAGGTACGGCAAAAATCGCCGAGGCTCCGGGCGCTTCACTCAGGGAGCGAATCAACGTATCGACCTCCTCGCCATGACCCATCAGACTTTTTTTGAGCACCCGGTTTTTGAGCGTGACCTCGGCGACGACTTCCTTGAGCTCCCGGTTCTCGGCCCGCAGCTCCTTGACTTCGTCGCTGGTGGCTTCGCGAACGGTGTCTCCCGCGAGCTGCTTCTTGCCCGCTTCGAGGAAGCCCTTGCTCCAGCGATAGTAGAGGTTGGACGCAATGCCCTCGCGGCGACACAGCTCGGAAATGCTCTGCTCACCGCGCAGCCCTTCGAGGACGATCCGGACCTTCTCCTCAGGAGCGAACTTCCTGCGGGTGCGGCGGCGAATCTCTCGCACTGCCGCTTCTGTCGATTGTTTCTTCGTCCTTGTCATGTCGAGGCTCTCCCCGGGATCCCAGATCCCGTAAAGTGTCTCTTAACTTAGGCTACGAGAAGGTCCGACTTCCCCTGACGGGCTACATCGGCCAAGCACGGAGGCAGGCAGCTGCGTCTGGATGAAATCACGCCCGACGTCTACGTGGCTTCGCAGCAGAAACACCTCGAGCGCTTGATCGAGAGGGATGGGGCCGCGGGTTCCGTGGTGCGCGTTTCGCGCTCATTGATGGGGACCTTGTTCGAAATCGCCGCATGGGCGTCGAGCGGCCGCGAAGCCGCTACCGAAGACCTGCTGAGCGAGGCGCTCGAGGCGGTCGCAGAACTCGAAAAACAGATCAGCAGCTGGGACCCCGAGAGCGAAACCTCGGCGCTGAATCGGGCGGCGGGGACTGCTCCGGTTGCTATCGGTGGGGATCTCCGGGCATTGGTCGATCGGGCCGTGTACTGGGCAGAGCGGACCGACGGCGCGTTCGACGTGACGGTCGCTCCGCTTCGCGAGCTCTGGAATCGCGCTGGAGCCCAAGGGGTTCTTCCTACAGAAACCGAGATAAAGAGCGAGCTTAAGAGGGTAGGGTTCAAGAAAATTCTCGCAGAGGGCCAAACGCTCTTTCTCACTCAACCCGGCATGCGTCTCGGATTTGGCGCAATTGGAAAGGGCTTTGCGGCAGATCGCGCCGCGGAAAGATTGCTTGCGGCTGGAGTCGAGAACTTCATCGTGGGTGCGGGTGGAGACCTGATCGTCCACGGATCGAGGGGCGGTGCGCCGTGGCAGGTGGGCGTGCGTGATCCGCGCGGAATGGGCCTGTTGGCGGTGTCAGCCCTTTCGAATCGAGCCGTCGCGACTTCAGGTGATTACGAGCAGTTCATCTCGATCGGCGGCAGCCGCTATTCTTATATTCTCGACCCGCGAAGTGGCAAGCCAGTGAGCGGGTTGACGAGCGTGACGGTGTTTTCCACGCGCGCGGCGGATTCGGATGCGTTGGCGACGGCCCTCTTCGTGATGGGAAGTGACGAAGGGGTCGCATTCGTGGAAGGCCTTCCCGATGTGGAGGCGCTTTTCGTCACCGAAGAGGGTTCCACAATCTTGTCTTCTGGATTGCGACTCGAAAACGAGACGCTCGAAATTCTCGAATGATGGCTTGCCTGAGGGTACTTGGATGAATCGGAGCTGCGCAGTGGATGTTTGAACGCTTCATCGACCAGCCCAGAGTGAAGGGGGTGCTTCTCGCTGCGTTGCTGCTGGGGATGCTCGTTGCCGCGTACGGGCCCGCACTGCAGGCTGGCTTCATCTGGGATGACGACGACTATGTGACGGAGAACCCCCTTCTCCACGCGCCCGACGGTTTCGAGCGCATCTGGTTGTCAATGGATGCGCCATCGCAATACTTTCCGCTCGTCTACACGGTCTTTCGGATCGAGTACGGACTCTGGGGCCTCGATCCGTTTGGCTACCACCTGATCAACGTGCTGTTTCACGCCGCCAATGCGCTGCTGTTGTGGCTTCTGTTGCGGCGGCTCGAGATTGCGGGTGCCTGGTTCGCGGCCGCGGTTTTTGCCCTGCACCCCGTGCAGGTGGAATCCGTGGCTTGGATCACCGAGCGAAAGAACTTGATGTCGCTGTTTTTCTCGCTCGCTTCGCTGCTCGCATGGATGCGGTTTGCGGAGCCGCGCGGAGGCTCTGGGCGGCGTTTTTATGCGGCCTCGCTGGCTTTCTACGCGCTCGCGCTTTCGAGCAAGGTGACGGCTTGCACGTTGCCTGCCGCACAAATCCTCTTGCTCTGGCTGCGGGGGCATCAGATCGATCGCCGTCGTATTGCGCAGATCATGCCCTTCTTGACGCTCGGTGTCGCGATGGGCCTTGTCATCCTCTATTGGGAGCGTCATCACATCGGGACAGTGGGCGATCCATTCAGCACTTCGTTCATCGAATCCTTCCTGATCGCAACACGCGCGAGCTGGTTCTACCTCGGCAAGCTGCTCTGGCCAACGCAGCTCACATTCAGCTATCCGAAATTCGAGATCGATCCGGGCGATCCCATTCAGTACGGATGGGCGATTGCGGGTGCCGTGCTTCTATGGGCACTCTGGCGCGGGCGAAGTGCAATCGGGCGCGCTCCGCTCGTTGCGGCGATCTTCTTCGTCGCGACGCTCTCGCCCCTGCTCGGCTTCATCCCACTGTTCACCTTCTGGTACACCTACGTCGCGGATCACTACCAGTACATGGCGAGCATTGGGCCGATCGCGCTTGTGGCCGCGGGTGGCACCCGATGGCTCCGCGACCACACGCGTTTGGGAAGGGGCGCATTGGCTTCCGCGGCTGCGCTCGTGTTGGTCGTTCTGGCGGTATTGGTTTGGAATCAGAGCCGCATCTATGAGAGCGAAGAGACGCTGTGGCGCGATACGATCGCCAAGCATCCGAGCTCGTGGATGGGCCATACGAATCTGGGCCGATACCTGCTGCGTGAAGAGCGCTTCGAAGAGGCGGCCGACGCGTACGCGCAGGTTTTCGCGATCAAGCCCGACGCCTACCGCGCCCACATTGGACGGGCCAGCGCGCTGATGAAATTGGGCCGCGAACGAGAGGCCGAGGAACACTTCGAGGTGGCGCTTGAGCTGCGGCCCGGTTTGTACAGCGCCCACCAAGCGCTCGCACGCTTGAGTTGGAAACGCGGGAAACGCGCGGTTGCGGCCGCCCACTACGAGGCGATGATCGCGATCGCTCCTGAAAACCCGACAGGCCACTTTTGGATGGGTCGCGTTCTCCAGACCGCCGGGCGTGTTCGAGAAGCGCTTGTCCACTACCGAAATGCGCTCGCGATCGACCCCGATCACGAAGAAGCCCGCAGGGTCGTTGAGCGAATCGAGGGCTCGCGCGCGAAGGCTTCTGCTGGGGATTTGGAGATCGAGCGCTCCAGCTCGCCGTAGCCCGAGTTCGTTCAGATCTCGAATGAGGTACGCCTTTTCCATGAGAAGGCCTGCTTCGTCGAGTCTCCGGCGTAAATTCTCCGCCATGTCGCCTATGATGCGGATGCTCGGGAAAGGGACAAATGAGCGATCGAGGGTCGCAGCCTCGGGAATCGACGCGTGAGGGCAAGGCTCGCCGCCTCCCACTCACGGTGGGGCAATGGTTGGCGCTGCTGGTCGTCGCTTTCTTTCTCGGACCCCTCTGCGTTTCGAATCTATGGGGCTACCTCCAGACCCGCCATTACATGACGGAGGCGGCGTTTCGAAACATTCGAAACGTCGCTGCCCTGGAGGCATCCGAAACGTTCAAATTTCTCCAGGCCGCCGAGAATCTGGTGTCCTCGATCGTCGCGGGCAATCAGTACCTGTTTCGACTTCTGCGCACGCTCGCGCGCGAAGAGGAAGAGGGCGCGCGCCGCTCGCTTACCCGCGAGCTCGAGGTTCACCTCGTCACCAAGGCCCATGAGGGCAAGTCGGTCGAAGCGTTTCGGGTGCTATCGCCGGATGGTGTCCTGCTGGCTTCATCTGAGTCTGGCCACGGAGTTGGTATCGATCTTGCTGTTACCAGGTGCTTTGAGAGCGGCCGGCACCGAGCCGGAATCGTCGGCTTCGACTATGGCCATCAGGAGCACAGCCCGGAAGACAGCGCACCTCCTTCCTACTCACACGAGGAGCCCGACTTGCTGGTGGCCGCCCCGATTCACGACAGCGAGGGAGCGTTTCTCGGCGTGTTCTGCGCTCGGTTCGGATTCGACATCCACCACAATCTGGTGGCCGCCCACTCCGATCGTACCAGCCAGGCGAGCCTGTACCTGTTGGACGACGAGGGAAGGATCGTGTGCAGCTCGTTCGAGGCGGCACACGTAACCTACGGAGAGAAGCTTCCGTTGTTGCACCCAGCAGTGATCCGCGCGCGCGAACCCTGGGAGGGGCGCCAGCGACTCGATTCAGGCCAAGAGACCCTTGCCGCGTTCGCTCCCATTCCGGCCCTGGGCTGGGGCGTTGCGGTCGAAGTGCCGGTGGCCCGGGCTCTCGCGGATCTCGAGCGGCTGAAGTGGCAGGCTCTCGGTGCGAGCGCCATCCTCGCGTTCATTCTTGGCCTGGCCGGGGTACTCAGCTGGCGAATGCTGGTCCGTCCACTCCAGGCCTTCGCACGGGCGTCCGACCGCATGGCGTACGGAACGCCCGGTGAGACGGTGGACCCGCGAGGCCCGCGCGAACTCGTGGAGCTCGGCTCGGCCTTCAACCGAATGAGCCTCGCCCTGAGGGATTCTCAGGACACGCTCGAGTCCCGGGTGGCCGAACGCACGCGCGAACTCCGCGAGAGCCGTGGGTTTTCCGAGCTCCTGCTCGACTCCATCGATCAGCGCGTTGTCGTCCTGGACACCGAATGCCAGATCATCAAAGCGAATGCGGCCGCCATCCGCATGCATGGGAGTGGCATCCTTGGCGTGACCTGCTGCGAAGCCTTCGACGGCTTGCCATCGCCGTCTTCGAACTGTCCGGTCCGGCGCACCATCGAGACCGGACGCCCCGCTTCGGATGAGCGCTCCCAACGTACCCTCGACGGCCTCGAAGTGGTGTACGTCGAAACCTATCCAGTCTTCGATGCCGATGGCCGGGTCGAATCGGTTGTCGAGATCGGGCGAATCGTCACGGCAGAGAAGAAGCTCCAGATGCAGATGATGTACCAGGAGAAGATGTCGGCCTTCGGGCAGCTCGCTGCGGGTCTCGCTCACGAGATCGGAAATCCCCTCGCCTCGATCGACTCCCAGCTTCAGCTCGCCCAGCACGATCCGACGCGGGTGGACCAGACCCTCGAGGTCGTGCGCAAGCAAGTGAAACGGATCGATCGCATGCTTCGGGAGCTCGTGGGCTTCAGCCGACGCAAACGCGACGAGGTCGTCCTCGTCTCGGCCAATCAGGTCGTCGACGACGTCGTCCGGCTCCTGGAACACGATCCCCGAGCGCGCAGCATTCGGATCCTGCGCCAGCTGACCGACAATCTCCCCGGAGTCCGCACCACGGAGGACCACCTGGTCCAGGTGCTTCTCAATCTCGGCCTCAACGCCCTCGACGCGATCGAAGAAGCCGGGACGGTCGAGTTCGAAACCGGCGTCGAGAACGGCTGGGTGAGCATCCGCGTGAGAGATGGGGGGTGTGGCATCCCCGAAGAGGCGCGCAGCCAACTCTTCGACCCCTTCTTCACCACCAAACCACCCGGCCACGGAACGGGCCTCGGCCTGTTCGTCAGCAGGGAGATTCTCGAGGCGATGGGAGGGCATCTCGACCTCGAGCGGACGGGGTCAGACGGCACGACTTTCGTCGTCCGATTGAGCGTCGATCGAGACACGCCCGCGGGAGCGAAGCGATGAACGAGCGGATCCTGATCGCGGACGACGAGGAGATCGTTCGGACCAACGTCCAGGAATTCCTGGAATCGAAGGGCTACTTCGTCGAATCCGTCGGCACCGGAGATGCCGCACTCGAGCGGGTTCTCGAGGAGGACTATGCGCTCGTGATCGCCGACATTCGCATGCCGGGGATGGACGGCATCGCGTTGCTGAAACGGATCGTCAGCGAACGCCCGGAGACATTCGTACTGATGATGACCGCCTACGCGAGTGTCGAGACGGCGGTCGATTCGCTCCGGCACGGAGCCTATGACTACCTCCTCAAACCGGTTGTCTTCGAAGACCTCCTGCAGAGAATCCAGAATTTGTTCGAGTTCCGCGCGCTGAAGGGCGAGGTGTTGCGCCTCCGTCGCGACCTTACCAGCCGGCTCGGGTTTGAGGGAATCATCGGCGACAGCCCGGAGATCCGGAGGGTATTCGAGCTGGTAGAACGGGTCGCCCCGACCGATGCGACGGTGTTGATCACTGGCGAGAGCGGAACCGGAAAAGAGCTCGTTGCGCGGGCGATCCACGCGCGTTCGCGCATCGCCGACCGAGAGATCCTCCCCGTCAACATGGCTGCGCTACCGATCGAGATGGTCGACGCCCAGCTCTTCGGACACGAAAAAGGCGCCTTCACCGGCGCGCACCGACACCGTGACGGCTTGTTTCGGAACGTACGCGGAGGCACGATCTTCCTCGATGAAGTAGGCGATCTCCCGATGGCCACGCAAACGAAACTGCTCCGCGCCGTGGAAGCCCAGGAGATCCTGCCCGTAGGCGCAGAGCGGCCGGTGCATGCAGACTTTCGCTTGCTCGCCGCGACGAACCAGGACTTGGAGGCTGCCGTCGCCGATGGGCGGTTTCGCCAGGACCTGTATTTTCGGCTGAACGTGGTTCGGATTGAGCTTCCTCCCCTACGAGACCGGCGCGACGACATCCCTGCGTTGATTGCGCACTTCTCGAAGCTTCATGGCCGAGCACAGGGAAGAAGCCACATGACCGTGTCGAACGAGACCATGAAGCGGCTCCTCAGCTATTCGTGGCCGGGCAACGTTCGAGAGTTGTCGAACATGATCGAGCGCGCCTGCATTCTATGCGAGGGTGACGCAATCGGCGTCGAAGACCTCCCCAAGGAGCTTGTATCGGATGGTGAGTTGCCGACCGGGCTCAGGGCTGCCGTGGAAGAGTTCGAGGAAAGACACATCGCCTGGATGCTCCGCGCCGCGAACGGCAACCGGGAGCACGCGGCCAAGATGTTGGAGATCGATCCGGCGACGCTCTACCGGCGTCTCGCCAAGTACGGCCCCCAAGGCTCCTAGCTCTGCGGCCGACCTCCTCCTGCTCGACGCAGCTCCATTTCGCAATCGTGCAAGACGCCTAGCGGCCCATCGCCGTTTCCGGCTCGCCGGGGTGAAAAAAAGCGCTGAAAATCAGCTAGTTGGATGGCGTCGCAGAACTGCGAGCCGCAACTGCCGAAAATCGCATTCGTGCGAGACTTTCGGGCTTCGCATACCCGCCATCTCCTGCTGAATCGTCATTCGTGATTGCCTTTTCGTCCGCAGGGCCACGTCCGGTTTGGCCCGGAGGCGCCTCTAGGCACCGCTTGCGGGAGTCTGCTTGTGGAACTCCGGTCTGGGAAAGGCTCCCGCAACGCCATTGGTACGAACCTTGCTCTGAGCTTCTGCAGCAAACGAATTTCGAGAGCCGACTCATGAAGCTTCCGAGAGCCGGTTCGTGAAGCGCTCGTGATTCGCTGAGGAGGAGATTCCATGCGGCGATCGAAAGACGTCTTCCTTGCGGTACTACTCGCAACGTCCTTCCTCGGGCCGAACCCGGCGATCGCAACGGGCCCGGACACCGACCTTCGCGAGATGCTGCAGGAGCAGGCGGAAATCATCCAGCAGCTCCGAGGCGAGATCGATCGCGTGCACGAAGCGCAACGCCGCAGTGAAGACCGGGTTCGCGCGCTGGAAGACGAGCGCGTGGGCGGCTCGGCTTCGGGAGTCGACGCGGCCTACGTGGACCGGCGCATCGAGCAGTACGACACGGCGGACGAGAGTCGGCTCCTGCTGAGCGGATACGCGACGACGCAGTACGTGGACGCCGAGGGAAGGCCAGGGACCTTCGGCGTCCAGTTCAATCCGATCTTCCACTTTCGCCTGACCGACAAGCTCCACTTCAATTCAGAACTCCAGATCGGCCTGGAAGCGGGCGGTCACGAAGGGGGCACAGCCACCGAGATCGCCATGGAGTTCGCCACGATCGATTATCTGGCAACCGACTGGCTGACGCTCACCGCGGGGCAGTTCCTCCTGCCGTTCAATATCTTCGGTACGAGGCTCCACCCGCAGTGGATCAACAAGATGGCGTCGGCGCCGCCGATTTATCGAGGGCATGGTGGCAGTGGCGGAATCATCCCGATTCTCAATGATGTCGGCATCATGGCGAGCGGCGGAGCGCCGCTGTGGAACGAAGACTCGAAGTTTAACTACGCGGTGTACCTGACGAACGGCTGGGGTCGCGCGGTCCACGATGAGGAGGAGGAAGAAGAAGAGGAGGGGGGGGCAGAAGACGGGCTCGACTTCATCTTCGGCACGACCCCGGACCTCAACAACGAGAAGGCAGTCGGCGGACGCATCGGCCTCCTTCCCATTCCGAACCTCGAGGTGGGAGCGTCCTACCAGACCTCACGCGCGAACGGCCCGGACGGCCGCTATCACCTGCTCGGCATGGATGCGTCGTACTGGAACGAGGGGTTCGAGTTTCGGGGCGAAGCCATCAGGCTCTCCCGTGATACGCGCGAAGGCGATTTCAACAAATGGGGCTACTTCGTCCAGGCGGCGTATCGCCTCAAGTATCTGCCGACGAATGGAGAGGCGTTGGGTGGATTCCTCGGGCGGCTGGAGCCGGTGGTCCGCTGGGGCCAAGTCGTGGACGCGGGCCCCTTCAACCGCCGGCAGCTCGCGTTCGGGCTGAACTACTGGCTCTTTGAATCGGTTCCGCTCAAGTTCACGTACGAGATCAACCGGGGCATCGTGCGAAACGATCGACTCTTCTTGCAAGCCTCTTACGGATTCTGAGGAGGGAACGGACATGCGGATTTTCATCGCAATGGCTGCCATGCTGACGCTCGTGGCATCGGGTGTAGCGAGGCCCGGACCGGATGATCGCACCAGCGGGGATCCGGTTCGCGGGGCGAAGTACTATTCGGACAACTGTGGCCGCTGCCACAACCCACGCGGGCCCATGGAACACCGCGATCGGGATTGGTCCATCATCATCACCCACATGAGAATTACGGCTGGGCTTCCCGGCCAGCAGGCAAGGGACATCTACGCATTCATGGCCGCGGGCAACAACCCGACCCCGCTGGCCTTGAAGAAGAGCGAGGTTGTTCCTGCGACCCTCTCCGGGCCGCAGATCGTCAATCAGTACGGGTGCCGTGGCTGCCACAAGATCGGAGGCACGGGCGGCATCATCGCCCCGGATCTCCAGGGTGTGTTCGAGCGCCGGGAAGAAGCCTGGATCTGGGCACAGATCCAGCGCCCGCGCCAGAACAACCCGCAGACCGTGATGCCCGACTTCGGGTTCACGGACGATCAGGTTGCGGCGATCGTCGAGGTGATCCGCGCAGCGCAGTGACCTCAAGCCGCCGACGAGCCGCTTGCGCGGGCGCGTGCCGATTTCTCCTATCATGAGACCGCCACCGTGTAAGGGGGGATCGGGCGGTGAATGCGTACGCGATCGGCATCCTGGTCAGCATCCTGATCTACCTGGTCGTTGGGGTCTACGCGGGCCGCAAGGTCAAACACCTGGACGATTACTTCGTCGCGGGGAGAAGTGCCCCGACGCTTCTGATTGTTGGAACCCTGGTTGCGAGCTTCTTGAGCACCAGCGCGTTCCTTGCGGAGACCGGATTTTCCTATCAGGGCCATGGGCCGTTGTTGTTGATCTTGATATCGGTCAATAGCATGGGTTATGTGTTTGGCGCGCTGTTTTTCGGCCGTTTTCTCCGGCGAAGCAAAGCGCTCACCGTTTCCGAGTATTTTGGCAGGCGATTCGAGAGCCAGGGCGACCGCGTCCAGATCGCAGCGGGTCTGACGACCGTCATTGGTCTTTCGGCCTATCTGCTGGCAGTGACCCAGGGGGCGTCGCTGATCGTTTCGGAAGTGACGAATATCCCCTATTCGATGGCATTGTTCATGGTCTGGGCGGGATATACGTCGTTCACGCTCTACTCTGGTTCGAGAGGCGTGATCATAACCGACAC
>JACZVU010000057.1 GCA_022572485.1 Myxococcales bacterium | reverse complement strand
TCCGCGGAGAAAGTGCTCGTCGGCTACAAAACCCGTATCCATGTGTCCTCCCTCGATCCACACTCGGATCGGCGTCGTCTTCACTAAGGCAAGACGTGTGCCGAAACTCACGGCCGGCAGAAAATCAGCTAAGTCGTTGAGCCAGGACGGTTGAGGGGGAATTTGCCAAAACCCGTGTGGGTTGTGCACTACATCACAAGTACGAGGTTGTAACCACCGTTACGGAAGCGAAACCCACGGGCCTGAAGCGGCATCGGCGCTTGAGACACGACGAAGCATGCCACCCAGCGCCTCAGCCGCACGGGCGACTCCGACTCGATTGCGCCGAATCCCATCCCCGTTAAACAAGCCGAACGCCTCGATAACGATGAGAGCCGTGCGTCGAAACCCCGCGATCTCATCGGACGACCCACGTGAATGCAGGCCGACGCAGATCCAGGCGCGCGACGCCAGAATGGGGTTGCGCGACGCCGCAAGCGAATCCGAAGGATTCGCCCGCTAGTACTCGATGATCTCCAGGATGTAACGCTTCTTTTCTTTGCCGCTCGTTGCCGCCATCAGCGTCCGGATCGCCGAGGCGTGCGCGCCACCCTTGCCGATGACCTTGCCGAGATCTTCCTTGGCAACGCTGAGTTCGAGCACGTGCGCGTGCTCTCCGATGACTTCCTTGATTTGCACTTGGTCAGGCTTGTCGACTAGCGCTTGAACGATTGACGTGATGAGCTGCTTCACTGAACCCCTCCCGCTACCGCGTTGACGACCGATCACGAAGTATCTGCACTCGGACACCGCGGCTCGTCTGCCACGCGTCCGTGCTGCAACCAGTGTACGCTCTCGCCCGCGTGAAAACGATGTAAAAAACGCGAAATTTAGAGACAACCTGCCGGTTCGAGAACGTGGGTATCCAACCACACTCGATTTCACGGTGAACTCAGAACAGCAGTGAACCATTGGCTGTCCGATCGCTTCCCGGAGCAGGTCAACGGCCCCGCGGCAGAACGGAGCAGCCCACGCGACGGGTGGGGCGAACCACAACCCAAATGCCCTGTCGTCTCATTGCTCATATTGATAGGGATTGTCATCTCCTACCCACCCAATCGAATATGGAGGACTGGAGGGGTAGCGACCCTGTTGGTCTTTTGCGGCTGCAACAAACACCCACATGCATCCGAGCAAAGATCGAGGAATCCGCACAAAGGAGCGGGCGCGGACTCCACCCAATCAACGCCGGGTTCAAGTGCGATAGCGAGAAAGCCGATTCTAAGGTAAGAATTTCTGGCAAACGTGATGCACTACAAAGAAATCTCGAATCAATCGCAGCCAGAACCGCACTCTCGCGCCTGGCGAGAGGCAGCCATCGCCTGAACCCGACCCCAGGACGGTTCCGGCGGGAATCGAGGCCTGGGTAATATGGCGACGCCTAAAGTCACCAGCCGCATCCTGCGACGCCTGCTCGCCAGTGGTGTCACTGGGCGCGCGGAGCGCCTTTTGGCGCGCATGGCGCCCGCCGATGCCGCGTTGCTGCTCCCCAAATTGACCTCGGCTGAAATTCGCACGGTCATCGAAATGCTGTTTCGCCAACGCCGCGCGGCCTTGGCGCTTCGAGAGCTACCGAACGAAATGCTCCCCCAGGTGTTCGACGCCTTGGCGGACCAGCGGTTGGCAGCGGTAATCGGGCGCCTGGAAATCGACGACCTCCTCGAATTCGTCGAATGGATCCCCGAGGAGCGCCGGGACGGCGTGCTCGACCGACTCCCGGAGGAGAAGCGCGAAGAGCTCCGCAAGGCCGAACTCTACCCAGAGTACAGCGCGGGCCGGGTCATGACGACGAGCTTTATCGCCCTGGATCGGAAGATGAGCGCCCAGGAGGCGATCGATTCGCTGCGCTCGATCAGCGACGGAAGCGAAGCCGTTCTCTATCTCTACGTCGTCGACGAACAGCAAACGCTGGTCGGAGTGGTTCCGATCCGCCGCCTCGTGTCGTCACCTCCGGATCGGTTGATCTCGGAGATCATGATTCTCGATCCGGTGAGCGTGAGCGCTGACGACGACCAAGAAGAGGTCGCACGCATCGTCGCGCGATTCGACCTGCTCGCGATTCCCGTCACGGATGTCGACGGCAGAATGCTCGGCCTCATCACCGTCGATGACGTAATCGACGTCATCACCGAGGAGGCCACCGAGGACATCTATCACCTCGCGGGCCTCACCGAGGCAGACCGCGTCTTCGTTCCGGCCCGCGAGTCAATCCGCAAACGCCTTCCCTGGATGTTCCTCAACCTCGGCACCTGCTTCGCGGCGGCCTGGGTGGTGGGGTTGTTCGAACGCACGATCGAGCAAGTCGTCGCTCTCGCGATCTTCATGCCCGTCGTCGCGGGCATGGGCGGCAACGGCGGCACCCAGGCGCTGACGATCATCACCCGGGCAATCGCGCTCGGCGAGATCGAATTTTCCAGCGGATTTCGGGCCATGAACAAGGAGCTGGCCGTCGGCCTCGCGCTCGGTCTCGCGATGGGAATCGCAAGCTCGGGAATCGCCTACTGGTGGTACGCCGATCCGATCATCGGCATTGCGCTCTTCGCCGCGATGATCCTCACGCTTTCGGTCGCCGGCCTCATGGGTGCCGCCGTACCCCTCGCGCTCAAGGCCCTCCACCAAGACCCCGCTCTCGGCGCGGGTGTCATCGTAACCACGTTCACCGACGTGTTCGCGTTCTTCTCCTTCCTGGGGATTGCCACCCTGCTGATGGACTACACCGCCAGCTGATCCGACGCACAAACCAGATGATGTGGCATGTGCCCTACAGGTGCAGCTGTGCGCACACCGTCACGCACCAATCTCGAATCGGGTGTTGCGGCGCGTTCGGCGAACGCGCTGCAACGCCACGAGAACGATCTCGGGAACGCATTCTGAGATGATCGCATCGGCGCGGGGCCGAGCGCGGCCGCATCGAGCAGCTCCCATTGAATCACGACACGATCCTATGGCCTTGGTTTGAGGTTCTGGATGCTAAAGATTGGATCATCGAAAGCAGCTTCGAAACGGAGTTCTCGGATTTCGAGAATGGATTCGCGCCCCTTTCCACCGACCGGAACCGCCTTCCAGCGATGCGGGACGCGGCGGCCACCGATCGTTCGAACGTCGCTGAAATGGAGGGTTCGAAGCCTCTTGCCGCTCGCACTGTAGAACTCTTGACGTATCGGCACGCCCGCTTCGGTTTCGACCCAAGCGACGATCCTTCCCCAGGCAACGCGCGCCGCGGCGGCAGGGGTGTACTGCAGCACGTAGCTTCGCGTCCCTGTGGCGCCCTCTAGATGCTCTTCTACCCCGAGCAACGCGACGTCATAGTCTTCGATGTCGCGGAATGGATCGAGCAGGTCGTCGATCACAAAATCACTTCTCATCCAGGGCTCCAGGAACGCCGAGGGGAGAACCCGCTGCGTGCGCTCTGATTCGGGTTGATAGCTCCAAAGATTCGGCGGAAGGTTGAGAAATCCCATACCGGCGTCGGAAGCTGGCGCGAGAATCCGAATGAACGATCGACGCTCAATCCGATCATTCCAGGATTCAAATTCGACCACCCGCTCGGTGGAGCCTTCGGGCGACCGGACCGTCACCCAAGCCCGCATGTAGGTGCGATCAGCGCGCAGGGAATTTTCAGCGCGGCGCGCGATCGTTCGAGCGTCGATTTCCCCAGCGACGGGCGAGAGTTCGCCGATGCGGTCGGCGGAGGGCGACGCAATCGCTGGCGAGAGCGGAATCAGCGCAAGCAGCACAGCACCCATCAATCGCTGAAGAGACGATGAAAACATCCTCCGCCCGGTCGTTCAATCGGCGGAGGGCGGGTGCGATATCCGCTCCCAACCCTTCCCATTGCGACGCAGCTCCGTGGTGGGCCAGAACTCGAGGTCCAGTTTCAAGGTCATGACATCCGTTCGCCCGTCGAGGCTGACGGTGCGAAGACGCACCGAGCTGCGGTCTGGGCGATCCACGACAGCGGCCAGAAAGCTGTCCAGGTCCGTGACATCGCGGTCGTCAACCGCGACGATGAAGCGACTCGCGGAGAGCCCGTACCGATTGGCGGGCGACCCGTACCAGAACCAGGCCACGTAGACACCCTCGGGCTCGATGCCACCTTGCTCGTTGATCGCGGAATGGGGCGCCTGCAAAATCGCGCCCGCCCAGAACAGCGCGCGATCCGTTCCGCGACCGTCGACGGCTGTGGTCGGAACCGGAAGCGTCAGCTCCTCGCCATCCCGCAGCAGCGTAAGCCGAACCTCGTCTTGTTGCCCGGCCCGCTCGACTTCTTTGAAAGTCGCGATCGGATCGCCGTCGATTGCGAGCAGGAGGTCTCCTGGCTTCAAAATCTCCGCAGATGGCATGCCGGCTGTCACGCGTGAAATTGCGAGCACGCGCCGACGGCTGTCGTGCGCTTCGAGCTTACGCGCGGACGCCTCCGAGAGGCCACGGGATCGCGCATCCGCGAGGGTGATCAGGCGAAGCTCCGCTCCCAAGGTGCGCCATCCGACCGGTCGCCCTTCGCGCAGTGGTTTCACGATTTCTTCGATGTGTTCCGCGCCGATTGCGGCGAAGTAGGATTGAGGAGGCACGCCCGTAGAGAACGACGCCCAATAGGCGTGCACCCTGCCCTTCCTGTCCGCAAGAACGCCCCCGACCGTGGTCGGCGAATCAGTGAGCAGAGTCACTTCGAGGTTGGTCTCCCTGAATCGAGGTGGCGATGTCAAAGGGAGCGAGAACGTTTCGACGGTCGAGACGCGGCTCTTGCGCGACACGAGTTCGTGATCGGGGCTCAGGCCGACCACCCAGGCTTCGTCATTCGACTTGAGCGTCACGGGCCGCAACCGGGCGCTTCGGATCGGTGTATCGCCCAGCAGCCGGGGGTCGTAGGCGACAACCGCCAGATTGTGAACGGGGTGAATGAACACGACTTCGCCCGGAACCTCAACCGACGCCGCGAAGATGAGTCGCACATCACCCAGCGCCACGGGAATGGTCTCCCGATCGACGACGACCAGTCCCCGCTCGGCGTCGACCACCAGACCGGCGCCCTTGAATCGACTGGAGTGGAGACCGTCGATCCGAAACGGTGCGTCGAACTCGACCATCACCAAGGACGGTGCAAGATCTCGCATCGGCCGCGGCAGGTCATCGTTGAAGGTGGTCATCGCAGGCGATCGCTCCACCTGCTCGGGCGGAGCGGGAGATGCCGAACAGGGCCAACTCCCCGTCGCATCGTCTCGAACGCAAAGCTGCATCGGAAACCAGAGCCGGTCGACAGTGACGACCGCGAGCAACTCGAGCCTCGGATTCTCGAGCTCGAAATAGCGGACCGTGGCCTTGGCGCCGTTCGGGAGTGCAGCCCAGCGCGTTTCGAAGTCCGCGAGGGATTCGATGGGGCCGCCGTTGAGGACAGACTCGCCATTGAGTTCCGTGATCACCGCTCCACGTCGCATACCCGCATTGGTAAACGCGTAGCCGCTGGACGCCAGATAAAGACCCTCGACCGCAACGGCGTGATTCCGGGCCTGCTGGTAGGAGAGTGGGTGGAGGATTCCGCCACCGCTCTCCAGGTAGCGGTCGGGAGTGATCGAGTCCAGATCCTTCACCGTAATGGATGCGTTGAGCGTCTCGCCTGCTCGCTCCACTCTCATTGTGATCTCCCGACCGACGCGATTGTCGAGCAACGCCTCCAGTGGCGTAAACGACATCAGGGAGACCTCTCCCACTCCAAGGAGGATGTCACCGACCTCGAGCTTCCCGTCCGCGGGCCCGCCGGGGATCACCTCCGCTACGACGAGCATGCCAATCGCGTCGGGGAACGAACGGCGGGCTTCTGCCTCGACGTGACCGCGCAGCCCCAATCGCCGCAGTTCGTCATAGGGGCGCCGCACGAATACGGTCTCGATGGTTCCGCGCGGAACAGCCTCGCCCCGCTGAACATGATCGAGCGCGCGCACGACACGGTCGAGCGGAAGGTAGTAGCTCGATGATGCGATCCGATTGCCACCGGCGTTGAGGGCGACCACGTGGCCGTGAACGTCAATCACGGGAGAACCCGACGAGCCTCCCGAGGTTCCGGATGCGGCCTGATAGTAGAAGGTATTGAAATCGTTGTAGGTGTTTCCTCCGTAGTCCGGCGCGTCCCGATCCAAGCGAGCCAGGGTGCCCGACAGAATCGAGAGTTTCTCACCCGCGTCATTTCCCACCACGCGAATTTCGGTTCCGACGCGAGCGTGTTCGGGAACCAACAAGAGTTCATTCGGTTTCATGAACTCGACGTCGTCCGGATCGTACCGGTAGAAGCCGAAGTCGTGGACTGGATCTCGGTAGACCACACGAACTTCGACTTCTTCGTGGTTCAGGAAAACCGCCTCGGCGACTACAGGGCCAGGGTTTACGACGTGGCGATTGGTGAGGATGATGCCTTGCTCAGCGTCTACCACGAAACCAGTGGCCATCTCATAGGCGGCCATCTGGGTGTCGAAAGCGCGCGGAACCCGAACGCGCAGGACGACGACAGCCGGGACGACATCCTCGAGCGCAGCCTGCCATGCGTCCTGATGTAAGGGGCCATCGGCGATCGCCGGAAAAGCGAGAAGCAGCGCAAAAAAGCTCCTCAGAAACAGCGCCCTGCGTTGTTTCTGAGGAGCCTGTCTGAGCCCGAAGGGCCCGGGATCGCTAACGAGACGCTTTGTCATTTGCTGGAAGCAACCGTTCAAGGTAGCGCTTCACGTACTTCCCCAACACGTCCACTTCCAGATTTACCCGGTCATGGGGCTGGCGATCGCACAGGGTCGTCACTTTCAGAGTGTGGGGAATCAGCGCAACCTCGAATCCAGACGGCAGTAGCGCTGCGACGGTCAGGGATACACCGTCGACGGCAATCGAGCCTTTCTCGACCACGCAATCGGCCAATTCAGGGTCGCAGTCGATCTGAAGCCTTACGTCGTTGCCGTTCTTGATCATCCGGAGAACCGTTCCGACGCCGTCCACGTGCCCCTGAACGATATGTCCATCGAGTCGATCCCCAGCGCGCATCGCGCGCTCCAGATTGACCCGCGCACCGACTTTCAGATCCTTGAGAGAAGTACGCTCCATCGTCTCCCGGATGACCTCGAAAGCAAGGCAGCCATTTCGAATCGATGTCACGGTGAGACACCCTCCGTTGACGGAGACGCTGTCGCCGGGTTCTACTCCGTTGCCGATCGGCTCGGCGTCTACCAGAATCCGCGTCAAGTCATCGCCCAACTCGACCGCTTCGATGACTCCGACGGTTTCTACGATTCCGGTGAACATCGAACCCTCAGTGCGCGCTACGCCGCTCGATCTGACGAAGCATCTCGTCGCGCACCGTCTCGTAGCGCGCCGGCAATTCGATCGGCGGATTCGCGTGCATCGACTCGATCCCCTCGAGTTCCATCCGGTGATACTTCACCTTCTGCTCCACAAATTTAAGTCCGTGCGCGGTGGACACCACGACGACGTATTGGTCTCGATCGATCACGCCTCTCTTCACGAGTTTTTCCAAGGCCACCAACGCAACACCCGTGTGGGGGCAGTTGAAGAGACCCGTCCGGTCGGCGCGCGCGCACGCTTCGATGATCTCCGATTCGCTCGCCTGCTCGACGATCCCGTCGTAGCGCTTGAGCGCGCTGATGGCCTTCTCGATCGAGATCGGATTGCCGATCTGGATCGCCGAAGCAAGCGTCGGGCGCGCCGAGATCGGCTCGAAGACCTCGAAATTTCGCTGGTACGAGAGGTAGAGCGGGTTCGCAGCCTCCGCCTGTGCGCAGACGATTCGCGGCTTGCGGTCGATCAGACCGAGATCGAGCATCATGTCGAAGCCCTTGGCGAGAGCCGAAACATTGCCGAGATTGCCTCCCGGGATCACGATCCAATCCGGAACCTTCCAGTCGGACTGCTGGACGATCTCGATTCCGACCGTCTTTTGACCTTCGATCCGCAGGCTGTTCATCGAATTCGCGAGATAGATGCCGTCGTTCTCCGCAACCTTTTGCACGATCTCCATGCAACCGTCGAAATCGGTGTCGAGTGCGAAGACGATCGCCCCGTTGGCGACGGGCTGGATCAACTGGGCGATCGATACTTTTCCCTTCGGTAGAAAAACGATCGCCGGTATTCCGGCCGCCGCCGCGTAGGCGGCCAGCGCCGCCGAGGTGTCGCCGGTGGAAGCGCAAGCCACGGCGAGGATCTCCTTTCCCCGGTGCAGCAACTCTTTGACCATCGAGACGAGCACCGTCATCCCCAGGTCCTTGAACGAACCGGTGTGGGTGTTGCCACATTGCTTGATCCAGAGGTCGCTCAATCCGAGTTCCTGGCGGCCGTAACGCTCGGCCCAGAAGAGATTGGAGTTGCCCTCGTACATCGAGACGATGTTCTCGTTGTCGATGTCCGGAAGTACCCATTCCTTCTTGCCCCAGACTCCCGACCCGAAGGGCCAGCCCGTACCGTGATTGCGCGCGTTGAACAGCGCCTTCCACTCCTCGGCAGACTTCTTACGAAGCTCGTCGAGGTCGTGAACGACCTCCAGCAGCGCGCCGTCTTTGGCCTTGTAGACGATCTCGTCGAGTTCGTAGCGTTCCTGTGGATCTGCAATGCTCTGGAACCAGGCTCGCGGCGCCGCTTGCTTGGGCATCGCTACATCCCCTCTTCGACCCGAATCAAGCGGGTGGGCGCGGTCAGGTCGGAAAGCCGCTCGATCGCTTCGAGTGCCTCGCGAAGTACGGATTCCCGCACCGGGTGGGTCTGCATCAAGATCGGAACGGACTCGCCCCCCTCACCCTGGCCGGTCTGGCTCACCGATTCGATGCCGATCTCGTGGTCGGCGA
This sequence comes from Myxococcales bacterium, assembly GCA_022572485.1. The sequence goes on along the minus strand of JACZVU010000057.1, from coordinate 5,693 downwards.
GAATGCCCGTGATGTGCGCCAGCGCGCCCGGACGATCCAGCGCCGAGAACCGCAGATACACGCATCCGACAAGCTCTCCGAGCGAGAGGATCGGCCGGGAACTCAACTCGTGCGGCAGGTAGGAGAGCGGGGCGACGCGGCCGGAGGCTCCGCGACGCACTTCACGCGCGATTTCCATCAGATCGCCGACCACCGCGCTGGCGGTCGGCAGTTCGCCCGCGCCCGCGCCGTAAAAAAGTGTCTGACCCACCGCATCCCCAATAACCACGACGGCATTCATTGCACCCTCAACACTTGCGAGCAGGCTCGATTTCGGAATCAAGGTCGGATGAACCCGCGCCTCGATGGACTCTTCACCATCGGGCCCTCGATGCACCTTCGCGATACCGAGCAACTTGATGCGGTACCCGAATTCCGCTGCGGCCGCAAAATCGACCGGTGTGAGCCCGCGGATTCCCTCCGTCGCGATCTCCTTGTAGGTGAGGTCCGCACCGAAAGCCATCGCGACGAGCAGGGTAAGCTTGTGGGCCACATCTACGCCGTCGAGATCGAAGCTCGGATCCGCCTCTGCGTAGCCGAGATCCTGCGCGCGTTGGACCACGACATCAAAATCCTCGCCCGTCGCTTCCATCTGCGTGAGAACGTAATTGGTCGTGCCGTTCATGATCCCGTACACGCTCTCGATGTGATTGGCGGCAAGCCCCTCGCGCAGAGAGCGCAAAATGGGAATACCGCCACCCACGCTCGCCTCGAAGGCGACATCCACCCCTCGTTTCCGGGCAGCGTCGAAAATCTCCTTGCCGTGCAGAGCGAGCAGGGCCTTGTTGGCGGTGACCACGTGCTTCCCCGCGTCGATCGAACGCAGGATCATGCGCTTCGCGACTTCGTAGCCGCCGATCAACTCGACCACGATGTCGACCGCCGGGTCCTCGATCAGAGCGTTGGAATCGGAGTCGAAGCGAATGCCCTCGAGGTCGACGCCGCGATCCGTCTTCAGATCGAGATCGGCCACCCGAATCAGCCGCAATGGAAACCCCAATCGCCGCTCGATCACGTCCGCGTTGCGCCGCAATACCTTGACCACTCCGGTCCCGATGGTCCCGAAGCCGATCAGACCGACACCCACCGCTTTCTCTTTTGCCACTTGCCAGCACTCCCAGTGCTTCGCTTGCGCGACCCGTTAGAAGAGTCCGTGCAAAGCCGCCGAGGCTCCGCGACGCCAGGTCTAATTATGCAAGATTATTGAAGAAATCGAACTTGAGCAAGCAACGGATCGTCACTCCGGCGCGGCGTCCGGGAGCCTCCGGCCCAGGCCGAAAAGCAACGCCGCGACGAGCGCCGCCCCGCACGCGAGCGCAAGCGGAAAATTCCACCAGGCGAACAGCACGGAGGGCAGATAGCCACACGTCACCGCCAAGACGGCGGTAACAAACGCATAGGGGGCCTGCGTGCGCACGTGATCCAGATGATCGCTGCCGCTGGCCACGGACGACAGTACCGTGGTATCCGAAATCGGCGAGCAGTGATCGCCGAAGATCGCACCATCGAGCACGGCGCCGATCGAGATAGCCACCATACCGACCACCCCGAGTTGCGTCTGTTCGCCGAGCGATGCCGCCAACGCGACGACGTTGGGCAACAGGATCGACATCGTCGACCAGGAAGACCCGGTCGCAAAGGACACCGCGGAAGCGGCCGCAAAGAGCAGCAGCGGCAACAAAATGGGTGGCAACCAACCCGATAGCAGAGCAACCAGGTAATCAGCGGTCGCGAGGTCACGACAAACCGCACCGATCATCCAGGCTTCGAACAGCAGGACGACCGCAAAACCCAATGCGCTCGCGCCGCCAAAGCTGGCGCTTCGAATCTCGGCAACACCCAGATGCGGACGCTCGGTTACGCGCCCCCACCGCGAAACCACGTAACCAACCGACCCGGCTATCGCTGCGAAGGCGAATGAAAAGCCCAGGAAGTTGGCGAAGGGTTCGCCTACGAGCGGGCGCAACGAGGCCGCCACTGGATTGCCGAAGAGTTCGAATCCAGCCGCGCCGAGAAACCCCAGAGCGAGCGCAGCGCGCAACGCCGACGAGCCGGCCAGGTAGACGGCGAGCAACAAGCCCGAGCAGGCGCCAAAGAAGATCGGCGCGGCACCACCGCCATCGAGTACGACGCTACCGATCCCTTCGAGGGTCAACAGCACGGAGGGGTCTCTCCGTAACAGCGCAATGCCTCCGCCATTCGCAAAAATCCACGCGGCGGTCATCGCCAGTGTCACCGCGATCGGCGCAACCGCGATGCGCCAATCGCGGCGCATCTGGGGGGCGGGCTGCATCGTCGAAAGACTCTTCGAGAGCGCGGGCCGACTGCCCGCAGCCACCAGCAATCCCTCGCGCCGCGCGCGCTTCTCGGCCCGCGCCATCGGGCCGAAGTCGCGCCCGCTGGCGATCGTCGCGGCCACGAAAACCAGCGTCAGGATGCAGTAGTAACGAAACGGCAGCGCGCGCAAGAAGAACGCATAGCCGCTCTCGGTGATCCCGACTTCGGGCAGTTGCGCGCTGAAGACCGACACCTCGAACGCGATCCAAGTCGAGAGCAGCGAGATCCCCGCGATTGGCGCGGCGGTGCTGTCGACGATGTAGGCGAGCTTCTCGCGCGAAATCCGCAAGCGGTCCGTCAGCGGGCGCATCGTCGAGCCCACCAGCATGCAATTTGCGTAGTCGTCGAAGAAGATCAGCAGGCCCATTCCCCAGGTGAGAAAGAGCGTCGAGCGCACACTTCGCGCAAATGCTGCGCAGCGCTCCACGAGCCCCTGTATGCCACCGGCCCGCGTGATCACGCCAATCATCGCGATCAGCGCGACGATGAATCCGATGATCTCAGCGCGGAACGTGTCGAGCAGTTCGGCGCGGAAGTAGACGGCGAAAACGTCCCAGAGGCCCCGCACGAGTGCATGTGTGATGCCCGACCCGCGTTCGATCACGGTGAGCACCGCGCCCGCGTAGATGCCCACGAAGAGCGCGAGCAGCGTGCGGCGCAGGGCGAGCGCGATGGCGATGGCGAGCATCGGGGGGAGCAATGCGCTGCGCCCAGGCAGCACGCGGCCCGACGTGCGGTCGATCTCGAGGATACGATCACCGTCGGAAAGGGTCGCGGCCATCGATACGCGCCCGTCAGAAGAGCGCAGATCCAGCGCGAGGTGCAGCGCCGCCTCGCTGGCGGGCGCCCATCGGACGCGGGGCCGACCCGCGCGGTGCTCCTCGCTGTAGCGATTCAGCTGGGAAGAGAGCGCGCGCTCGAACGCCGGATTCCACGCCTCGACGCCATCCAAGCGGACGCTCGCGGCGAGCGTCGGCTCGCGCGCATCGGCCAACAGGGCATCGAGGGACCGAAACAGAGAGGTCGAGGGATCGGCGGGTGGACCCGAATCTGGGAACGCTTGCGCGAGATCGTCGCCGAGCAGATGCCCGACGGCGAGCGCGACCAGCGCGCCGCGATCAGCGGTCGGCGCAAGCAGCGCGACCGCTAGAAGCAGGGCTCCGAGCGGCGCGATGAGCGCTGCCACGCGCCGTGGTTCGAGTAACGCTCGGCTGGAATTTCCCGCCAGCGCTCGCCCCCTTCGAAAATGCTACGCGAGAAACGGAACGATCAGTAGCGCAACGACGTTCAACAGCTTGAGCATCGGGTTGATGGCCGGCCCCGCGGTATCCTTGTAGGGATCGCCGACCGTATCGCCAGTAACGGCGGCCTTGTGGGCCTCCGAGCCCTTGCCACCGTACTGGCCCATCTCGATGAGCTTCTTGGCGTTGTCCCAGGCCGCACCACCCGTGGTCATCGAGAGCGCCACACAGATGCCCGTGACAATCGAGCCGATCAACAGACCCCCAAGCGCCGCGGGCCCGAGCAGCAACCCGACGAGGATCGGAACCACCGCGGGGATCAGCGCGGGTGCGATCATCAAGCGCAGCGCCTCTCGGGTCACGATATCCACACAGGTGCGGTAATCGGGCTTGCCCGTGCCCTCCATGATTCCGGGGATCTCGCGGAACTGCCGCCGCACTTCATCGACAACCTTCCCGCCAGCTATACTGACGGCGTTCATCGCGAGCGACGCAAAGATGAAGGGGATCATCGATCCGATGAACAGGCCCGCCAGCACCGGCGTGCTCGAAAGATCGAAATCCACCTCGACGCCGATCTGCCCGAGATCGGCGACGTAGGTCGCGAAGAGCACCACCGCTGCCAATCCAGCGGACGCGATCGCGTAGCCCTTGGTGACCGCCTTGGTGGTGTTGCCGAACGCGTCGAGGGGGTCGGTGACACGGCGCACCTCCTCCCCGAGTTCGGCCATCTGGGCAATGCCGCCCGCGTTGTCGGTAATCGATATCCAGTCGACCTGCTTGCAATCCACCAAATCTGTCGAGAAAGTCCGGGCGTGAATCGCTTGTTGGTCACCCATCGTGCCACGCGTGGTGACTAACTCGACACCCAGCAGGAAACGCTCACTCTCGGCTAATCTTTCGCGAAGCGATTGCATAGAATCCCTTGATGAATTGAAGCGACGGCTGAGACGATTGCATCCGAGTCCAAGTGCCAGTCCGATCTGACTCCAGGGGCGACGCAGATCGCCTTCAACGTGTGGAGACTCTCAAACTACGTAACGTTTTCACAAGCCCACCAGAGGGCATACTGGCTGCCCTCGGTTCGTCTCTTATGTCGCAACAAGTTTAATACGGCCCCTGAATCAGTTCCACTACGAAGAGAGCTTGAAACTGATACTTTTTTTGGTATACTGTCAGAATAAGGTGCCCACACAATAAACGATGTATCATATTGTGCTGGCGTCGTTTGACCCAACATTCCCGTGGTTCGGCGTGTGTGGCATTTGACTTCTCGTTTTGTAGGCACAGTATCGTGAAAGCCGTCATTCAAAAACTGGCTGCTCCGCAACGCTCCTTTTTTATTTATCGAGTAAAATCTGCCAGCCAGTTTCGGTTCAACTGGCATTTTCATCCGGAGTACGAACTGACGCTCATCGATCGAAGTAATGGAAAGCGTTTTGTCGGCGATAGCATTTGCGACTACCACGACGGCGATTTGGTCTTGCTCGGCCCCAACTTGCCTCATACGTGGCAATCGGCGCCAAGCTCGCCAGGAAGGACCAAACATCAAGCGTACGTGATACAATTCGGTCCGCACTTTCTAGGGAACGAATTGCTTCAATGTGCGGAGCTGCGCTATGTTCAAGGCCTGCTCAAGAGAAGTGTCCATGGGCTATCCTTTTCTGGCAGCGTCACCAGCGCCGCAGCAGTGCGTATCAGAGCATTGAGGCGTCTATCGGGTGTGAGACGCTTGACCGGCCTGCTCGAACTGCTCGACTTACTTGCCAGATCGAGAAAGGCGTCACCGATCTCAAGTCCGGGCTTTGTGCCGTCGTTGCACAGAGAGCACCATCGGTTGATCGACCGAGTATGTCAGTACCTAACCGATCATTACAAAGAGGGAGTTTCTCAGAAAGAAGTTGCGGAGTTAGTGGGGAAGAATCCTGCTGTATTTAGTAGCTTTTTCAAGAAAACGGTTGGTGTGACTTTTGTCAAGTACGTCAATAGTCTAAGAATTGGCCATGCGTGCCAGTTGTTGATCGACACCGATTTGTCCGTGCTGGAAATATGCCATAGCCATGGGTTCAACAATCT
>JACZVU010000056.1 GCA_022572485.1 Myxococcales bacterium | reverse complement strand
TTGACGAGCTCTCCATCTCCCCAGACTTCATTGTCGCCGCAGCTGACGGTGTCTTCGATCCAGCCGCGCGGAACGATCTGGCGGCCCTCGACGGCGCCGCGCTCGAGCTGAAGTTGGCCGAAACGCGCGAGGTCGCGCAGGGTCACGCAGAGCCCACCGCAGACCACCGGCGCACCGAGCCGATCGAGCGTGATGTAGGCGTCGAACTCGGCGCCCATCGGCTGCCAGATTTCGCGGCTCAACAGGTCGGCGAACGACAAACCGCTGACGCGTTCGAGCACCCAACCGAGTAGCTCCGAGTTCGCCGACACGTAGTGGAACTTTGCGCCGTGTTTGCCCGCGGGCTGGAGTCTGCCGACAAAATGACGCAACCCATCGGGCATTTCAGGGACGACGCGGGGTAGCCAGCCGATCGCTACCGTCAGCGACCCGACTTCGCTCATCGGGTCTTCGTAATCTTCACGGAAATCGACGCCCACCGTCATGTCGAGCACGTGACGCAGGGTCGCGTCACCGTAGGCGGATCCCGCAATCTCGGGGATGATGTCGACAACGGCTGCGTCGGGATCGAGTTCGCCGCGCCCGACGAGAATTCCCGCTAGCGATCCCGCAAAGGATTTCGTGACCGACTGCAGCAGGTGCGGTTGATCGGACCGAAAATCGTTGAAGTACTGCTCAGTCGCGATGCGGCCATCTTTTAAGACGATGAATCCGTCCGTGTAGTCACCTTCGATCAGCTGTGAGACCGTCATCTCCGAACCATCGCTGCCCTCGAAGCGAATCGAATCGAGATCGCGCGGCGCGTGTTCGAGCGCGCGCACGGCGCCGACGCCGCGCGAAACCTGCGCGGTCGGCAACAACTCCCGCATGTTCAGGAATCCCCAGCGCAGGCGCGGGAAATCCTGGAAGTTTTCGAGTGTGACCTGTTCGCCGGTCGGCGGCGGAAAGCCGCGCATCAGTGAACCGTCGGTCATCGCAAATCCCTCTGATCGCGTCTGCGCGCGGCGCAATCGTCTGGTGCCCGGTAGACCCCTAACGGCACAATGCCTGGCGGCTCGGCCGACACCGATCGACATGTGGAATCGGTGGCCGGTCGACGCCGCGGGCCGCCCAATGGGCGCTCGTGCCCGCTGCTCAGAAGTGGCGGAGAGGGAGGGATTCGAACCCTCGATGGGTTGCCCCATACTCCCTTAGCAGGGGAGCGCCTTCAGCCGCTCGGCCACCTCTCCGGACGGAGCAAGGTACCGAGATTTTCCGTTCCAGGGGAACAGTCTGCGAGGGCGGATCCCCAGCGAATGAAAGGCCGCGTGGCGTCCGATTTGGACTGGTGGGTCCGCTCCGACCGGGTGAATACACCGGCGTCCCACCCGGAAGCGTGAACGCTCGCGTGCATTGCGCAGCCAGTGGCGGAGAGGGAGGGATTCGAACCCTCGAGGGGCTTGCACCCCTGGCGGTTTTCAAGACCGCTGCCTTCAACCGCTCGGCCACCTCTCCGCGCCGGAAACCCAGCGCAGCCAAGGCTATCTCTGGCCGGCCCGATTTACCAAGGCGCCGCACCCTCAGCGAGCCAGGCGAAAGATGGACGGGTCCAGCTCCGCATGCGAGAGCAGGGCCCCGGGCCATCCGCCGAAGCGCTGAGCGGTGTGTTCTTACCAAGGCGCCCTGCTGACGACTCACAGAATCGTGATGCCACCCAGGCGATCCGCAGGGTCGACGTGCTGGCAAACCGGCTTTTACGCCCGATCACCCGCAATCACTAACCCGCGGGAACTGCGAAAACCGTGATGAAGCCAAGCATGGCGGCAATCAGCGACATGCCGATTCGTTGAACTACAGACTTGCTCACGCTGATCGCCACAAAACACTGAATCATGTAATAGAACGCGAACGCCCGCGAGGCGAGCGCGAGGATCTCGAAGGTGCTCGCCGACCAGGTCAACGCCGTCGCGCCGCCTCCTACCAGGATGCAGCCCCACTTTGCCTTGAGATACCCGTTGGTGCTTTCCTGCATGTTGCCAGTCGCGGCGAGCGTATCCGCGACAGCCGCCGAGAACTGGCTCATTGCCGCGGCGACGATCAGAGGCACCACTAGCAGGCTTGCGGCGACCCCAACGAGTGAAATCAGGCTGTTGTCGTCGTAGCTTCCGTTCAGCGTATGCACTACCGGCAACGCCAGCGCGACGAACACCACGTAGACCGCAGTCGAAATGATCTGCGACCAGCGTGAAGCGCTCACGCGAACGTCGGCCTCAAAGAAGTTACCGAGGTACCGCGGCGTCTCGAAGCCCTGCACGACGATCAATGTTCCCGCCACGATGGTCAAGATTTCCCAAGGCGTGTGAGCCAAGGCCTTGACGAATACGATTCCGCCAGTGGAACGCCACGCCATCCAGTCGTAGTGCGCAAAACCAGCGAGAAGCAACACGATGATCAGAAGCGTGATGTAGAGACCCAAGGCTTCGAGCGCACCGAGCGCCTTCAAGCCCCTGGTGACCCCGATCAGCGTGATGATCGCGATTACCGCCGTGGTCACGAGATTCTCGTTGAGCTCGTTATCTGCGTGAAAACCGCCCAGCACAAACGCGGAGAGGATGTGCAGATAGAGACAAACGGAAATCACGTAAGCGAGAACGAGCGCAAGATCCGAAGAGCGCTCGAGCGACAGCGTGGCCTCGCCGGGCGTACCCGCGAGCACGGGCTCTGCGTGCTTGATGTTGAAGCGGATCACGCTCCCCACCGCGTATGCCAGCGCGCAGACGGCGGCCATGGCGAGCACCGAGTAGGGCCCCACCGCACCCGCCAGGATTGGCACGATGATGAGGAATCCGCTGCCAAATATCGACGAGAGTGGCGTACTGATTGCGTCGACGATCTTTTTCAAGATCCACCTTCCGACAGAGTCTCCGATTCAGCGACGGGCGGAGTCGCAGATTCGGCGGGTGGCGGAGTTGCGGAATCGGCGGGTGACGGAATTGCGGAATTGGCGGGTGGCGGAGTCTCTGGTTCGACGGCGGGCGGATCTTCTGGTTCCGACGACCCGGGGAGAATCAGCGAGCCGAGGGCTTTGAATCCGCGCTTGACGAACAGCGGGACGCCCTGAAGCACGACGCTCGTGGGCCCCGCCGATCCCGGTAACAGAATTGGCTTCACTTCGGGGTCTCTCCAGGGGCCCGTCACGTGGAAGTAGGTGGCGACGAGGTTGGCGTCCGTCCCGAGCAAGATTTGACTCAAAATCGGAATCTTTCCGAGCACGCGGTCGAGTGTGGGAAACAGGAAGAGGGCGACTTTCACATCCATGTGTTTGTCCTTGGACATGAGTTCGACGCCGCCGGAAGCGAGCACGCCGAGTTCCGGCCCTTCCAGAGAAAACGCCTCCGTTTGCATCGTGCCGTCGTGAAATTCGAGCGTCGCCTCGAGATTCTGGTACGGGATTACCTCGCTGGGATCGAAGTCATCCAGATTTCTAGTCGCGCGAGAAACCGCGACTACGGGAGGGGCTTTCTTGCGGATCAATCCGTCGGTTGCGTGCACGTTCAGCTGCCCGCGGAGGGCGGCGTAGATCGACGTATTGGGAAGCAGGATGCCGTCGAAATTCCCAGCGAGATCGACATCGCCGTTGATCTGATTCGGCGGCATTTTGAACAATTTGGCGATCTGGACCGCGTCACCCGACTTCAAGTCGAAACGCAGCTGAAACGGAACCGATCCGATTTCCGAAAGGTGAAGCGTGCCATCCGCGTCGACCACTCCTGACGGTTCGAGATCGATCGCCAGGTTGAAAATTTGAACCTGCCCTTCCGACGCCTCGAAATCTCCCCGCGCTTCACTCTGCCGCCAACGCTCACCCTCGATCCGCCCGACCACGAATTGGCCGCGCGCCCAGGTGCCTGCTGGAATGGAGGCGGAGGGACGATCGCTCGGGCGGCCCGCGGTCAGCGTGACGCTGACGCGCTCCTTGGGAAGAAAGAGCCACTCGACCTTCCCGTCGATCGGAACACCCGCCCAGTTGCCCTGGACCCTTTCGACGCGCAGACCCCGAGCCTCGGTCTTGATCGCCAGCTGTAGATCTCGGATCGGCCACAGAAACATCGGATGATCGAGATAGTCGAGGTGGAGATCGAGTGTCGTACCGCCGCCTGCTGAATCGGCCGCAGGCGTCGGGCGGAGACTGCTCCAGAGGGTGCCCAATCCGCTCAGCGGCTCTGCGCCGGAGATGATCTTGCGCGCTGCGGGATCGCCAGCAAAGAAATTCGGGAAGCCATCGATTACGAGATCCAGGCTCGGCAGAGCGGTTCCGTTGAGCACCGCGGTCACACCGATGACCTCGGCCCGTTCACCGACCCAATTCACCCGACCGCTCAACTCCTCGATCCGGTCGTCTTCCCCAACCCAGATCACGGTGTCCGCGAGCTCCGCACCGAGACGAAAGCCTTCGGGCATGGTGCGCGTCCGTCCGGCTAGAAAATTCTGCCAGCCCGCCAAAGTGGCGCCGCCACTCGCGCGCAAGGAGACGAGCCGGCCGCTCTTCAGCGGCGCGACGATCGCCGCCGCTTCTTCTCGCTTGATTTCGGGTAGCCAACCGATCAGGTGCCGGACCTGAGCGACCTCGACGTCATCGAATTCGAGCGAAAGATCCGCCATCGACGCGCTCTGAAGTGGCCGCGCAACCATCCCGGTCATCCGCAGCGTGGTTCGCGGGGTCGCGATCACGCCCTCGTGAACCGCGATGGTTTGCGGCGTGACCACGAGGCTCGCGTGCACATCGACTCTCGGCAGCTCGGTCCGCTCGGGGGGGCCGGCGCCCGCGGCGGGCACCACGCTTCGCAGGTTCTCGAACACGATGTCGACTTCGAGGCGGCCACTGCCGGGCTCGGGAGTTTCGTAGACGATCTCACCACTCATGCTGCCGTCGATCCGCGCATCGGAACCGAGATCGCTCACGTAGGAATCGCTGATCCCCAAGGCCAACGAATCGAGGTCCAGCGAGATCCGCATCCGCCCGCTGCGGCTGCGCTCGCCCACGAGCTCGATCGACCCGAGCTCGCGCTCTCCCTCCACCAGCCGGCCTCGCAGCGAGATTCGGCTCTCGCCACCAAAGCGGGGATGGACGAGCCGGCTGCTCACGTCTCGCAGTTCCAGGCGGGCCTGGCGGTCGGGGTCGATCGAGTCGAATTCGAGGCGGCTGTTTTGGAGGTCGAGCACGGAGGCAAGCCGGGGGGATTCGAGGAGAACTCGAACGGCGATCTCGAGCGCGATGAGTGGGCGCAGCAGCTCGCGGGTGGACGCATACCCGGGCGCGGTGGCCGCATCTCGCGTAACCAGCGCCTTACCCGATCGGCTGCGAAGCGCTCCAACCCGGAGCACCGCTCCGTCGATCTGCAGCTCCCTCAGGCGCAGCTCGCCGACCAGCATCGACAGCAGATCGATCGACCCCAATACGCGAGAGACCTCCAGCCCCGAGCCTCCCTCGTCTGGCCAGGCGCGAATTCCTCGGGCGTCCAGCTGAATCCAATTTTCCCAAGAAACCGTTAATTTCTCTATGGTTACGGGAGTCGCGAGCGCGGCCGAAAGCCGCTTTTCCAATTCTGCCTGCAGGTATTGCGGAGAGACCTCCCGAACGAGCAGCCAGCCGACCATCGCGGCGACAGCGGCGATCACAAGGAGGGCAGCGACGATCAGACTTCGAGAGCGCTTCACGATCCCTCCCCATCTAGCACGATCGCAGCCGAACCCGCCCCACCAGATCGGTCGACCTCGCCGTTGGGCTTCTTGCCGGTCCGCGAACCCAAGCTGAGGCTCATGCGCACGCTGTTTTCACGCGCCCGGACCACGCATCCCCCGGCGGCAGCGAAGCTTCTCCAAACTCGAGCTTCCGACGAGCCAGCTGCTCCAAGGCCGCATTCCCACTAAAGAAATCCTCCGTTCGGTCGAAACGACGAGAAGTTGACTCGACTCTGAGAAGCCCTCGGAGCAGAGATGCCGAGCAAGGAGTGCACTGTGGAAGTTAATGAATCGCACCCGGTTCGAAAGAATCGCGTTCGAGAGCTTCGTGAAAATCGCCTGATGACGCAGGCCCAGCTTGCGCGTAAAGCCAAGGTCGCCCTTCGAACGATTCACAGTGTCGAAAAGGGAATGAACTGCCGCATGGATACCAAGCGGAAGATCTTGCTCGCTCTTGGATTGCGCTTCGAAGACAAAGATCAGGTATTCCCGTCCGCCTACCGGATGGTCGACCCCAATCTATCCTCCTTCTGATCGCCCCGGCGCCTTCCGTCGACGAGCACGCTCGTCGGCTCATCAACGAAGGTTTCCAGGTTTCCTGAATCAGGCCGGACTTCGGTAACATGGCTGCATCGCTGCTCGGGCACCCGCCCGCGGGAGATCCGCCATTCCGGACCGCGTCACACTGCTGGCCGATGTTGCCGAGATCGTCTCGCGATCTCACGGTCTCAATGAGACCTTGAGCAATGTCGTCGACCTCGTCGCCAAGCGCCTCGATGCGGACGCGTGCTCCCTCTATCTGGCCGATGCGCACACCAATGAACTCACGCTGGAGGCGACGATCGGCCTCCACCCGGATTCCGTGAGTCAGGTGTCCCTTCCTCACGGTGAAGGTCTGGTGGGGCTGGCGGCAACGACTGGCCAACCCGTCGTGACCGCCCGCGCCCGCGAACACCCCCAGTACCAATACTTCCCGGAGACGGGCGAGGAGCGCTTCGATTCCTTCATGGCAGTTCCGATGATCGTCCGGGGCGCGACGATTGGAGTACTCGCGGTGCAGACCATCGAGCCGCGGGAGTTCGATTCCAACGAAGTCAAGATTTTCAGCACCTGCGCGCAGTTGATCGCGCCGGTCGTGATCAACGCGCGGCTGCTCGCACTCGTGGAAGTCTCGGACGAGGAGACTTCTCAGGCGGCTGCGGAGCGCGAGGCCTCGGAGGGGCGCGCTTCGGATCGGGAAGCGCAGAACATCGAGCACCGGGGGATCCCGACGTCGCGCGGGATCGCGATCGGAACCATCTACCGGCTCGAAACACCCCTCAACCTCGAGCGGCTCCACTACACGCCGAACTCGGACCCCGAGCGCGAAGTCCAGGAATTAATGGACGCGATCGGCGAAGCCCGCCGCGTCCTCGATGGAATGCGCGAGAAGCTCGGATCCAAGTTCGGGCTCGACCTGGCCGCCGTCTTCCAGACCCACATCCAGATTCTCGAAGACAAAGGGTTCGTCGCGAAGTTGCGCAAAGAGGCGCTCGCTACGGGCAACGCCCTGACGGCCCTGACGAACGTGATCGGAGCCTATCGGAAGACGTTCCAACGCATGTCGGATCCCTATTTCCGCGAGCGGGTTACCGACATCGAAGACGTCGGTCAGCGCGTAATGGAAAGCCTGCTCGGAGAGCGCCATCACACGACGCCGCTGAGTGAGGGCGCGATCGTCGTAGCGAACAATCTACTGCCGGGCATGTTCGCGCGGCTCGAAGTCGAAAAGATCGCAGCGATCGTATCGGAGCACGGCGGTCCGACCTCTCACGGCGCGATTTTCGCGCGAACCCTCGAAGTTCCGGCAGTGACGGGGATTTCTGGAATCCAAGCGGCTGCTCGCTCGGGCGAAACGGCGATCGTCGACGGCGGAGAGGGTCTGATCATCCTCTCGCCGGATGAAGGGTTGCTCTACGAGTACCGGCGCGCCCAACAGCGATACACGGTTACGATCGAGCACCTCGACGCGCTGCGCGATCGACCCGCCGAGACACGCGATGGGCGCAGCATCCGATTGACCGCCAACGTCGGCCTGGTGAGCGACCTGCGCCTCGTCGATCAGCACGGCGCGGATGGGATCGGCCTGTTTCGCACCGAGATGCTCGCGTTTGCGCATCGCGGATTTCCGGGTGAAGAGGAGCAGGCCGAACTCTACGAGCGCGTCGCGAAGTCGATGGCTCCGCGCACGGTGACCATTCGAACCCTCGACCTCGGCGGCGACAAGGAAATGCCGAACATCGGCATGCGGTTGGAGGACAATCCGCAGCTCGGCTGTCGATCGATCCGGCTGAGCCTCGCCAACCAGGGGACCTTCAAAGCGCAACTGCGCGCCATCTACCGCGCGAGCACCGCCGGGAACGTCCGACTGATGCTGCCGATGGTCACCTCGATCGACGAGCTCCGAAGCGCAAAGGCGCTGATCGCGCAGGCGATCCAAGACCTGGAACGGGACGGAATTCCCTACGACAAGAACGTACCCGTCGGTCTGATGATCGAGGTCCCGGCGGCGGCGATCACCGCCGATACGCTCGCGCGCGAGTGCGACTTCTTCAGCATTGGCACCAATGACCTGACCCAGTACACGCTCGCGGTCGACCGCGGCAACGAGTACGTGGCCCACATCTACGATCCTCTGCATCCGGCGGTGCTCACCCTGATCGACGCGAGCGTTCGCGCGGCGACGCGGGCCCATATCCCGATCTCCGTCTGCGGAGAGATGTCGAGCAATCCGCTCGCGGTCCCGCTGCTCGTCGGCCTCGGGATCCAGGAGCTCTCGAGCACTTCGAGCGCGGTGCCCCTCGTGAAGGAAATCATTCGAGAACTCGATTTCGGCGACCTCGAAGCAGACGCGCGCAAGGCCCAGGAAGCCGGGACCGCCGCCGAGGTGCACCGAATCGGAGCGGCCCGCTTGCGGGACGCGGGGCTGCTCGAGCATCCCGACATCGGCCCCTGGCTCCGCACCCTGATCGGCAAGGTGCTCCCGGATCTATGAGCAGCGTTCCCTTCGGCTGCTGAAGCCGGCCGCTCAGCAACTCACGGGATCCCGTCGACCTACCGAGGGCGGTGTGGTAACCATTCCGCGGGCTTGCACCCCCGACCGCGGAGGTGCGCTCCGCGCCCCGGCGATCCCATTTAAGCAGTGAGTTCGAGTAAAGCGATGACCATGCCGCCTGCCCAGACTTTGCGCGCCTACGCTGAACTCACGAAGCCGCGGATTCTGCTGCTCGTGATCTTCACGGGCCTGCCCGTGATGGCCATGGCGACCGAGGGCTGGCCGGGCTTTCCGTTCGCAGCGGTGACGCTCTTCGGCATTGCGATGGCCGCGGGAGCCGCCAACGCACTCAACTGTTATCTGGAGCGCGACCGTGACGCCCTGATGGAGCGAACCCGCAACCGCCCACTGCCCGCCCAGCAGCTCTCCCCGCGCGCGGCCTTGATCTTCGCGCTCGTATTGGGCGTGGCATCTACCGCGCTTTTGTACGCCGTTGCGGGCATCGTGGCTGCGGCCCTCGGCATCGCGAGCATCCTCTTCTACATCTTCGTCTACACGATCTGGCTCAAACCCCGCAGCCCGCTGAACGCCGTAATCGGCGGCGCCGCTGGCGCGGCAGCTCCCCTGATCGCCGATGCCGCCGTCAATGGTCGTGTGGGCGCGGCCGGCTGGCTGCTGTTTGCGATCGTCTTCTTCTGGCAGCCACCGCACGTCTGGGCGATCGCGCTGTTCCGCAAGGACGACTACGAGCGCGCAGGAATTCCGATGATGCCCAGCGTGGTGGGCGATCAACCCACCCGCTGGCGCATGCTCGCCTACACGCTGGCACTCCTTCCCGTGACACTCGCCCCCGTGCCGCTGGGTCTGTTGGGCTGGATCTATCTCGCCGTCGCGCTACCGCTCGACGCCTGATTCCTCTGGCTGGCCGTTCGCGTACTGCGCGAGCGCTCAGAGGCGGCTGCACGCAGCATGTTCCACGTCTCGCTCGTCTTCTTGTTCGCGCTCTTCCTCAGCATGCTGCTGGACCGAGCGATCCTGGCCCACTGATCCAGCTAGACCGGCCGAGGCGCGGCGGGCTCAATGCTTGGCATTTCGCCGGCTTTTGAGCTTGAAGGGTGGATAGACGGGAACTTCGACTCGAAGGATCGTTCCATCGGGGCGCTCGATTTCCCGCATCACCTTGCCAATGGGCTTGAGCCGCTCGCTTTGGATTCGGGCCGCCTGTGTGTCGAGATTCTTCGCCGTACCCTTGCTTCGATGAGTCACGCTGGAGACCTCCCCTGTTGCGTTTCTCCGTGGAGCGGGGACCCGGGGGCCCATCGGTGTTGCGTTTCCCCGCAGAGCGGGGCCAGGCCCATCCATGCTGCGTTTTCCCGCAGAGCGAGGGCCGGGGGGGGGGCCATCGCGCTCTTCTCCTCTTTCAGATCGGTCAGGATCCGACTTCGTTCCAGTATTTTTTGGGATGAGGGGATCGAAAAAAGCGAAACTAAGACGAAAACGGCATTCAAAAATAAAGCCCGCTGAGAAGCGGGCTTTATTCGAAACAACCTAACAATCATAGCACAGTATTGATTTTCTGCAACCCCAAATTCAAATTTTGCTCGAGACAGCCATTTCCGTGCGCAAACGCGCTGTTTTCCGCTCCGAAACCTCAATTTCCGCGTTTGAAATCGAGAACTCTCGAACGACTGAGATCCGATCGTTCTCTGACACACCGATTTTGCAGCTCGCGGAGTTCGTTTCGGAGGTTACTGCTTGGGTGGGGTGACGAGAGGGCATCGGACTCAGGCCCATGTCGCCCTCGGCCTCCCGTCACCCCACCCAAGTGACATCCCGTTGGATCGGGCCTTTTTGTGCGGTGGTTTGCCTCCCCAAACAAAGCAGACCCCTGTGCTGAACTCGCGTGCTCAGCGCCGACACGCAGTGAACTCGTGACCGGATCGCCGGGCGAGACGGGGTCAGCTGACGATGTTGACGAGCCGGCCTGGGACCACGATGACGCGCTTGGGCTCGCGACCCCCGAGTTGACGCGCGACGCTCGGGCTCGCAAGCGCGGCGCGCCGGATCGTTTCGTCGTCCGCATCTGCGGGCACCTCGATCTCGTCCCGACGCTTGCCGTTTACCTGGACGGCGAGCGTCAGCGTGGGCTCCTCGAGTAGCGCAGCGTCAGCCGTGGGCCATGGCTCAGCGGCGAGGCTCTGCGAATGTCCCAATCGCTGCCAGAGCTCCTCGGCGAGATGTGGCGCAAATGGGGAGAGCAGCAGGATGAAAACTTCGGCGACTTCCCGGGGCAGCGCGGCGTCGCGACCGATCGCCCGGCTGAAGACCATGAGCTTCGAGATGGCCGTGTTGAAGCGCATCGCCTCGATGTCTTCCGTGACGCCGTGAATCACCTTGGCGGCCAGTCGTTGCTGGTCGGGCGTTCCGGGACCGTCCACAAAAGCCGCGAGGCGTTCGCCGCCGTCGGCTTCTTCCACGAACAGGCGATAGGCACGCTGCAAAAAGCGGTGAACACCGGGAATCGCCTCGCCAGACCAGGGCGCGCCCTTGTCGAGCGGCCCCATGAACATCTCGTAGAGGCGCATCGAATCCGTGCCGTAGCGCTCGATCACGTCGTCGGGGCTGACGACGTTCCCGCGACTCTTCGACATCTTCTCGGTGACTTCTTCGAGCACGAGGCCCGGAATGTCGGGATGGATGGGCCTCTCGTTCGCGTCGCGCTGGACGTCTTCTGCGCGAACCCAGCGCATCTTCAGTTCGGCTCCACCTTCGATGGCGGTTGCGGTTTCGCGGTCGATCCGAACCTCCGAGGAAGAGTAAGAGGCCGGCTCCACACCCTCTTCGTCGGCGAGGTTGTCGTCGTAGTAGCGGTAGCTGTAGCCGAGGATCATCCCGGGATTCAGGAGTTTCTGGAACGGCTCTACGGTGTGCACGAGACCGAGGTCGTAGAAGACCTTGTGCCAGAAGCGCGCGTAGAGCAGGTGGAGTACCGCGTGCTCGGCGCCACCCACGTAGAGATCGACGGGCATCCAATAGCGCTCAGCCTCTTCCGACCACGGGGCCTGCTCGTTGTTCGGATCGCAAAAGCGCAGGTAGTACCAACAGCTGCCCGCCCATTGGGGCATCGTGTTGGTATCTCGCAGCGCGGGCGCACCGGTCGCCGGGTCCGTCGTCTCGAGCCACTCTCTCAAGCGCGCGAGCGGAGGCTCGAACTCGTCAGAGGGTTTTAAATCGCCGGAGGGTCTGAAGTCGTCGAGTTCCGGGAGCAGTAGCGGCAGTTCGGATTCGTCGAGCAACGCAGTGGTTCCGTCCTCGAGGTGGATCACCGGGAACGGCTCGCCCCAATAGCGCTGCCGGCTGAACAGCCAGTCGCGGAGCTTATAGCTGACCGCACGGCCACCCTTACCGTGCTCTTCCAGCCAATCGGCCATTCGCTCCTTGGCATCGGAGGTCGGAAGCCCGTTCAGGAAATCGGAGCCAACGCTGATTCCGTCCTCGACGAATGCGGCCTTGGAGAGATCGCCACCGGACACGACCTCGACGATTGGAAGGTCGAGTCTCTTAGCGAACTCGTAGTCGCGCTGATCGTGACCCGGAACCGCCATCACCGCGCCGGTTCCGTAGGTCGCGAGCACGTAGTCGGCGATCCAGATCGGCAGCGGTGCTCCGGTCACCGCGTGCGCGACCATTGCACCCGTGAAGACCCCGGTCTTCTCCTTTGTGTCCACGACTCGCGCGCGCTCGCTGCGCCGAGCCGTGGCTTCGACATAGCGCTCGACTTCGGAGCGCTGCTCCGGCGTGGTGATCTTCTCGACCAGCGGGTGTTCAGGCGCCAACACCATGTAGGTCGCGCCGAAGAGGGTATCTGGACGCGTGGTGAACACTTCGATGGTTTCGTCTACACCGTTGGCCAGCTCGAAATGGATACGCGCCCCAACGGAGCGGCCCACCCAATCGCGCTGCATCTTCTTGATCGGCTCGGGCCAGTCGACCTCATCGAGGTCGTCGATCAGCCGGTCCGCGTAGGCGGTGATTCGCAGCATCCACTGCCGCATGGCGGTTCGAACAACCGGGTGGCCGCCGCGCTCGCTGCGCCCGTCGATGACTTCTTCGTTGGCGAGCACGGTACCCAGCGCCGGGCACCAATTGACGGGCACCTCGGCGAGGTAGGCCAGGTCGCGCTCGTAGAGCTTCCGGAAGATCCACTGGGTCCAGCGCAGGTAACGGGGATCGGTGGTGTTGATCTCGCGCGACCAGTCGTAATCCATCCCGAGCGATTGAAGCTGGCGACGGAAGTTCTCGATATTGCGCGCGGTCGTCTCGCGAGGGTGGGTTCCGGTTTCGATCGCGTACTGCTCAGCGGGAAGTCCAAAGGCATCCCACCCCATCGGGTGGAGGACATTGAACCCCCGCATTCGCTTGTAGCGGGAGAGTACATCTGTCGCGATGTAGCCCTTCGGATGACCCACGTGCAGACCCGTGCCCGATGGATAGGGGAACATATCGAGCACGTAGAACTTGGGTTTGTCGAGATCGACCTTCGCAGCAAATACCGCGTGCTCGCGCCAATAGGCCTGCCACTTCGGCTCGATCACTTTGGGTTCGTACGGCATGGGCACGGAGGGTGCCGGTGCAGAGCCGGAGAGTCAACGACCCGATTCGGCTCATCGCATTCCGGGCGCGCCTCGATCTACTTCGCGCAGCAGGGAAGTGGCGACCTTGGGCCGAAAGATCGAGTAGAAGGCCGGCACGATCGTGATCGCGCCCAGCATATTGATGATCATCAGCACGACCAACAGCTGCGCCATCTCTGCCTGAAAGCGAAGTGTCGAAAACATCCAGAGAGAGATCCCACCGACGATCGTCGTCGCAGTGAACGTCACCGCCATGCCCGTGGTCCGGATGGCCCGGCGGATCGCCTGATCGATATCGGTAGAGGTGACGGCCTCTTGCCGAATGCGGTCCACGATGTAGATCGCGTAATCAACACCGATGCCCACACCCACCACCTGGACCGGAAGCGTATTGACGTTGAGGCCGACGTTTCGCGCCGCCATATAGGCCAAGGACATCATCGTTGCCATCGAAATCTGCAAGAGAATGATCCCCCCGCTGGGGGCGGACCGGTAGGTGATCGAATGGAGTGTAAAGATCACAAAGAAGATGAGTGCGATGTTGGCGACGTGGCTACGCTCGACCTCTTCGTTGATCGCAGCGAGCAAGCCGATGCTTCCGCCCGCCATCACGAAGCGCACACCGCGCGTCCAGGATCCGGTCGACTGATAAGCAGGAGTCGGGTTCACGCCCTTGAGGTCTGCGACCAACAAGTCCACGGTATTGACTGCGACGGCGCGGATACCGAATTCGGTGTTTTCCCACCAATAGTCGACGTCTTCGTTCGACCAGTTCGCGAGGCGATCCGGCCAACTGGCGCGACTGCCTTCTCGGGCTGGCGCGGATCCTCTCGCATAGCCGGCCATCGCTTCGCGGCGAAATTCGTCGATCCAATCGGGCAGCAGATCGCCAGCCGGCCGAACTGCTTCTATGCGGTAGGAACCCCCTTCCTGGCGAACACGGACCGTGAGGGTGTGATGTCTCGGAGGGAGAATGGGGCCGAGCATGTAATACACCCTGTCGATCAAGCTTGCGCGATCGAATAAGCCAGCGCCCGCCGGCGCTGCGTCGCGATCGAGCCGAATCGAAACTTCGCCCAGAGGGTTTTCCTCGATGAATTGCTCGGCGAAATGACGCACCTGCTCGATGGTTTTCCCCGTGTGATCCGGATAGAAGAATGAAATCGCTGCCTGTTTTCCGTCATCGGTGAGGTAGGAACGCAACAACCCAGGCGCCCCGCCCTGCCGGAGTTGAAAGATCATCGCGCGAACCGCTCCGGAGTCGTCTGGAACAAAACGCCACTTCGGATCGCCGTAGTGGTTGTTCATCCAATAATCGCGGAGAATCGGAACGAGCGAAGCGGAAGCGCCGAGATCGGTGTTCCTGCGGGGATGGCGCTCGAGATCCTCCATG
>JACZVU010000055.1 GCA_022572485.1 Myxococcales bacterium | reverse complement strand
CGGAACCTTGTTGGCCATCCGCGGGTTGCTGGGATCGAAGAAGTGGATCATCCGCGAGGGGCGCATCGGTATTTCGATCGGGGGCATCGGTGCGCCGATGGCCAGGGGTTTGACGAAGCTGCGCGGATTTCTCAAGAGGGCCTCTCCCGGCCTGTGGGCGTCTATTCGTAGAGCTTGACGACTTCGACGGTATTGCGCGGCGCCACCGCGATGCAGAGATCGCAGAGCACGCACTCGTCGAGGTTCTCCTCGACGATCCGAAGCGCACCGCTCCGATCCTGTTCGAAGATGTCTACGGGGCATACCTCAGCGAGTTTCGCGACGACGGCGCTGTCTTTCGCAGCCTTGTCGGCGACCTTCACATCGATGAAGAGTCCCGGCATCAGTTCGCCTCCCCGATTCGCTCTGCGATGATCTTCGGAATGTCTGCGATGCGCTCGGCCACGGTGATTCCGGCTGCCTTCATTCGTTTGATTTTTTCCGCCGTGGTGTCCGCCTTCCCCTCGACGATGGTGCCCGCGTGGCCGAAGCGCATGCCGGGCATCTCGTCCATGAACCGCCCCGCGATGAAAGCGACGATCGGCAGGCGTGAATCGTTCTCCTGGATCCACTCTGCGAGTTCGGCCTCCATTCGTCCACCGGGTTCCGAATAGATCGCGATGGCCTTCGTCTGGGGATCGGCCTCGAACAGCGGCATCAGCTCTGCGTACGAGGTTCCGATGATCGCGTCTCCTCCGATCGAGACTGCCGTGGACTGTCCCATTCCGGCTGCCGTCAATGTGTTCGCGATCTCGGTCGTCATTCCGCCCGAGCGCGACATCACGCCGATCGAACCCTTCGTGTAGGCGGTTCTCGTGTTTGCGGCCGGCCCGCCAACGCCGCCCATCTTGGCTTCGCCGGGCGAGATGATGCCCAGGCAGTTGGGGCCGATGATTCGAGCGCCGCGCAGGCTGGCGAGCTCGATCATCTGGGCGACTTGTCTACGCGGAATGCGCTCGGTGACGACGACGATCAGCTTGATGCCATTTTCGATCGCCTCAAAGACGGCATCTCGCGTGAAGCGCGGCGGAACACAGACGACGGAACCGTCTACGCGGGTTTTCGCGCTGATGTCCCGCACGCAGTCGTACACCGGGACGCCGTAAACTTCGCGGCCGGCTCGCCCGGGCGTCACGCCGCCGACGATCTTCGCCCCGTAGTCGAGGTTCTCTCGGGTCAGGCTTACGGCCTCGCGCCCCGTAATGCCTTGGACGATGAAGGTCGTGTCGGAGTTGATCAGGATCGACATTGAATGCTCCGCGGATCTGAAGCCCGGTTCACGTTCATTGCAGCTTCGCGACAGCGCGACTCGCGGCGTCGAACATCGATACACTCCGATCACAGAAGTCGACATTGTATTTCGCGAGAATCTTGAAACCCTCCTCTTCCCAGGCACCCGGAATTCGGAAGATGGCGATGGTTTCGGCCGGATCCCGATCAGATTCGATGCAGCCTTTGATGACGCCGCGCGCAATGATGTCGACCCGCGTATTCGACACCACGTTCATCATGACGGCGATCTTCTCGACGCCCGGCTTGCTCAACACGAGCTTGGTGAGCGCACAGGTCTTCTTGACACTCGGGTTTCCGCCGATCTCGCAGTAATTGGCGGGACGGCCGCCCTGGCTGCGAACGGCGTCGAAAAGCGTGAGCGAGCCACCACCGGCCCCGATGATCAGCCCGAGGTTTCCATCGAACTCGACGACGTTGCCCGCCACACCGCGGTGGTCGGAGGCATCGACCTCTGCACCGCGGATTTCGAAATCCGTCGGCGGTCGCGCCTGGCGGGTTTCTTCCGGCTGGATACCGAGTTCCTCGAGGAGCGCGAGGTGCTGATCGCGCGCTTCCGCCTCCATGTCGACGTGCCCGTCGAGCACGACGAATCGACCGTCTTCGAGGCGCACCAGCGGGTTGATTTCTGCGAGCGTCAGGTCGTAGTCGAGGAAGATATTGATCAACTTCGCAACGATCGGAGTGAGCTTGTTGAGCGCGTCTCCCGTCACGCCCGTGGCTGCGATCACTTCCTTCGCGATGCGCGGCGATGTCGGAAGGATCGTCGAGAAGTGTATCTTCGAAACGTGCTCCGGGTGTTCTTCAACCGCCTCTTCGATGTCGATGCCGCCCATGTCGCTGAAGATCAAGACCGGCAGCTTGCGCCGACCATCCCAAGTGACAGCGGCGTAATATTCCTGCGCGATCGCACTCTTTTTTTCCACGAGAATCGAGCGTGCTTTTTGGCCGCCAACGATGATCGGCAGAATTTCTTCGTAGATCCGAGCTGCCTCATCCGGCGTGTCCGCGAATTGGACCGCGCCGGCTTTCATGCGGCCCCCGGAGAGAACCTGGCTCTTGAGCACGACCGGACAACCGATCCGATGCGCGATGCCCCGGGCGTGGTCGGCGGAATGGGCAACACCGCTGTCGCACAGCGGCAGGTCGTGGCGAGCAAAAAGCGCTTTTGATTCGTACTCGTAGAATCGCATGAGCCTCTCGAATCAGTTGAATGGGCGCGGCGCCCCGGGGTTCCAACGAGGAGCGAGAGACTTCGCCTCAGCCCGAAGGGCCCCGAACTCTAATGTTTCTCAAATCGTTGAGCAAGCAGTGTGTCACGCCCAGCCTTCGATCGACAATCACGTCCATGGGTGGCTTCGCGCCTACTCGTAAGGAGCGTGCGGAGGGTTTTCATTCTACTCCAGAGTCTGCGAAGCAGCGGCAAGGCGGGGACAAGCGTCGGCGAGAGGGCAGCGAGCCACTCGATTTCTCGTACACGCGACTCTCCCGATTCTCATGAGTGCGAATTCTGTGTCTGCGAGCGAAGGCTGTGCGGGGTCGTCTCGAAGTGCGGCGCGCAGCGCGCCCGGCTCGCCTTCTGCGTCTTCTCCTTCAGCCAACAACCCGAGGTGTACCGCCGCGGCGCGCGCGGCCGGGTGCAGCGGAATCTCTCGTGCTTGGATCCAGCGGTCGCGAAGCGGGCGCAAAAACCCTGCGACGCCCGCCGCGCCGAATCCCGGTGCCAGGCGAGCGAGTCGCGCCGCGAGGTCTTCGAGGTGTTCGCTTTGAGCGGCGAGTGAATCGAGCGATCCGCCGTGGTGCTTGGCGAGTGAATCGCAGGCGCGCCAGAGCTTGCGGGCCGCCATATCGGGGGTTGGGTATCCGGTGCCGAGCAGCAGTGCTTCCAGCGCTTCGGGGTGCGCGAGTGCGATGCTCGTCGGGTCCGCGAGGCCGGCCGCGTCGAGGGCGCGGGTCGCCGCGAGTGCAATCGCATCGTCAATCCGGCCCCCGTAGAGGCAGGCCGCCACCAACCATCGACCCGGGCCGTCGCTCGCTTCGAGATCGATTCCGAGCTCCCCGACCGGGTGCCCGCCGAATCGCGCGACGAGATCGCTGGCCCTCATTTGTCTTGTCGTTGCCCCCTGCGCATCCCGCGCCCCCCTAGTTTGCCTCTCCCGCGATGGTCATGCTAAAACGACTCCTCAACCTCAGGAGAAGCAATCCATGCCCAAGGCTTATTCGATCAGTACCGATTCCATCGCCGAGGAGCGCGAGCGCGTTGGCGGCGATTTCGAGCAATTCGATATTTCCCGCGTCATCAAGCTCGACGACCTCGAACTGCGCGAAATGGGGCCGACCGACGTCCATATGCGCATCCTCGCCGTGTCTGCGGAGCACAACGTCGATCACGCGGCCCTCGCAGATACCACCAATATCGCCGAGGCGCGTGGAGGCAAGATCTACCCCGGCAACAGCGCAGTCGCAGAGCTCCTCGAGGTCGGCCGCGACGTCACGCGCTTCAAGCCCGGCGACATCGTGATCACCCACTGCAACAGTGGCCCCGATGAATATGGTTTCCCGACCCGGATCTGGGCCTACGATGCCGAAGATTCCGTTGGCTGGTACGGCAAAGAGGCCGTGGTGGGCGCCTGGCAGATCATTCCCGCACCCCTCGACTGCGGGCTCAACCTCTGGGAAATTGCGGCGCTTCCGCTGCGCGCCCCCACCGCCCATCACCTCTGGCGACGCGGCCTCGGCATCTACCGGCTCAAGGTGCCCCGTGAAAAACGGGCGCGGCTCAAAGTGCTCGCCTTTGGCGGTGGCGTTTCGGAACTCTTCCTGATGCTCGCGAAGCACGAGGGACACCAGGCGATCTTCTGCTCGGGAAGCCCCGATCGCCGCAAGCACCTCGAAGCGCTTGGAATCGAGACGATCGATCAGAAGGAGTTCAATCGCTTCGCGAGCGGCGACGACGTCAAGGCATTCCACAAGCGCGTGCGCGGAATGACCGACGGCGAAGGAGCGAACATCGTCTGCGACATGCTGCGCGGCCCGGTCTTTGGCGCGGGGCTGCGCGTGCTGTCACGCGAGGGCGTGAACGTCAGTGCCGGTTGGCAGCTCGACACCAAGAACCAATATAATTCCGCGCTGCTGTCCGTCCGGCAGATCACGCTCGATCATTCCCATTATGAGAGCATCGAGGGGGCCAACACGGCGACCGCGCTCTACGGCAGCGTCTTCAATCCGACCGTGCATCGCGAGATCTACGCGTTCGAGGATCTCCCCCGCGCGATGGAGGAGATGCACAAGAACACGCAGACCGGAATTCCGATCGTGCGGGTTGCCTCGGAGATGCCGGCAGCGGTCGCCAACATCATCCCGTAAAGCGGGCTCTTACTCGCCGAGCATTCGCTGCTGCCGTTCCTCGGCTTTGCGGTGGGCTTCGATGACGGCGTCCCCGGCGCGCCGAGGTGTGCTGGTAATGGCTTCCGCTTCGGCTTGGCCGGCCGGTGCGAAGAGGCCGTTGAACGCGCCCTCGACTCCGTTCGTCTGGATCTCCAATCCGGCCCAGACCACCAGCACGATCGCTCCGATGACCAAGATTTTACCCATGGCGCAAGCCTCCGGCTCGGCCACACTGATCGGCCGGACGGGGTCTGCGCCTGAGTGTAGGTGGCGGGAGGTCGATGCGGGTGAACGACGGGGTGCGGCTTGCGGTGTTGATCGCGGCCTTCGCGGGGTTCGGCTGCGTGAAGGCCGCCTTCGAGACCGGCTGCTCGATTCAGGCAGGTTCCCAGACAGATGCCGACTAGAGAGTCCCACAGAATACCGTGACACCGGTTCCCGACGAGGATCGGTGTAACCCCATTCCGCGATCCTCTCTAGCGGATCTGGTGGTGGCGTTCGAGAAAGCGTTCGAGTAGCGCTTGGCGGCCGGCCGCCATGCTCTTGTCGATCAGGGGGTTTGCCTGATTGTAGCGACGGGCTGCACCCTCGAAGTCGACGTAGATCCCGCCCGCTTCGCGGACGAGCAGGTCGCCCGCGCAGACGTCCCACTCGTTCTTCGGCGCGAGCGAGATGTTGAGGTCTCCATCTCCGCAGGCCACGCAGGCGAGTTTCCAGGCGATCGAGCCCACGGGTCGCAACTCTTTGAACCAGCCGTCGTATGGGGCGAATCGATTCCGCGAGATTTCCGTGCGGCTCGCGATTACCACGGCGTCTGCGAGTTTCTCGCAGCTCGACACCGAAACGCGTTGTTCGCCGCGAAACGTTCCACCTCCACGAGTTGCCCAGACCGTGACGTCTGCGGCAGGGTTGTGAATGGCGCCGACGACGGGGTCGCCGTCTTCGGTCAGCGCGATTGAAACCGCAAACTCCGGGATGCGCTTGGTGAATTCCTTGGTTCCGTCCATCGGGTCCACGATCCAGACGCGACGTTTCTGGAGCCTGCCGTCTTCGCGGGTCGCCTCTTCGGATAAAATTGCATCCTCGGGGAAGGCCGCGCTGAGGCGGTCCGCGATCGCTTGGTCGGCCTCGAGATCAGCGAGGGTGACCGGGTTGTCCTCGCTTTTCTCCCAGGTCTTCGTTCCGTGCTCGTAGTGGTGCCGCAGGATGGCTCCTGCCTCGCGCGCCGCTTCCAGCGCAACCGACAATTCACGTTGATACGGCATGGCGGGCGAGTATACTCGCCCGCCATGCCGACACAGGATGTGGAACTCGGTTTTCTCGTGACTCCGGAAGGTGGCCCATGCCCCGGCGTCGTACTGATTCACGATGTCTGGGGCCTGACGGATCACGCGCGGGACCTCGCGCAACGCTTGGGCGGCGAGGGCTTTGCGGTGCTCGCGCTCGATCTCTACCGGCGCCTCGACGAGGTGAAGATCGACAACCCCGGTGAGTGGATGCGGGCGCTCTCAGACCCGCAGGCCCTCAGCGACGTGCAGGTGGGCGCGGATTTCCTCGCAGCGCATTCGATCACCGAGGGAAGGGGGGTCGGCGTAGTCGGCTTCTGCATGGGCGGGATGTACGCACTGATGGCGGGAGCGAGCTGTACAGGACTTGGCGCGAGCGTTCCGTTTTACGGATTGCTTTCGCACCAGCACGGCATTCTCCACAGCGAAACGGGCCTGGATCCGGCGCTCAAGCCGAATCAGCCTCTCGAGGTTGCGCGCGATCTGCGCTGCCCGACCCTCGCGTTCTACGGAGATCAAGACGAGTTCGTCCCGATCTCCGACATCGAACTCCTGAAGGATCGATTCGCGCAGAGCCCTCAATCCGCGGAAGTCGTCGTCTATCCGGGCGCCGGCCACGCGTTCATGAACGACACCCGGCCCGACGCCTATCGCCCCGAAGACGCCGCCGACGCCTGGCAGCAGATGGTCGCCTTCCTGACCGAGCAGCTGAACCGTTAAGCAGAGCAGAGGGTCTAACGCGCGGGCTCTGTGCGAGGGCGAATCAGTACCAGCGCCAGCGTTCTTCCGCGTGTCGCGAAGCGGGTCATCGTGCAGTCGACGGGGATCGATAGGCCGGAGTGGTCCTGCAGGGTACTGTCGAAGCGCCGCGATTCGGTCCCCTCGGTCATGGCGTCCAGTTCGGTCCACCAACTCTCGTGATCCGCGGTCGGAATGAACCCCATCGCTTGAGCGCCGAGCAGCGCGTCTCGGGCGACGCCGAGCAGTGCACCCGCGGCGGGGTTGGCGTCCACGATCATGCCGTTGTCGGTGTCGAGTGCCAGGAAGGCGTCGGCGACCCGGTCGATCGCTGCGATTACCGCCCTTCGGTTGCTGCGCGGCGCGCCGCGGGAGCGGCGATTTCCCTGGGTGTTCCGAAGTGCGCCGCGAAAATGCGCGATCAGGGGTGCAAGCGCGTTTCGAATCGTCTCGGCCTGATCGCCCGCGACTTCCTCGGCGGCGTTCGACCATGCGGTGAGCAGGGCATGGACCCGCTGCTCGTGGGCGCGGATGCCATCCAGTGCGGGCTCCCGCGTCGTTCCGCGTTTGAGCGACGCAGCCGCGAAGGAGCGAAAGCGGCGCAGCACCTCGGCCTCGACCGCCGCTGGGTGCGGCGCTGCGGGGCCCAAGCGGGAAGTCATCACGGCTTCAATCTGATGGCGCTTCGAGACCAGCCAAGCTGCAATCTGCGGATTGCCAGACACGTGCGCAGTGTAGCCGGCATGCATTGCGCGCCCACAAGGGTTCGAAAATTTTAACGACGCTGTTAACCGGCATCCCTGCGCGGATACCACCCACCCGCTAGACTGAGCGCTCGATGGATGAGAGCGACTCGCGTCGGTTCGATCTCTTCGCGCCGACACCGCTGCACGGCCTGCTCGGCGAAACGCTGCGCGAGTTTGTCAGCCGCGAAGTGGAATCGCAGGCCGCCGAACACGATCGCACCGAGAGCTTCAACCACGCGCTGTTCCGGCGCGCGGGTGAATTGGGGTTTCTCGGTATCACGATCAGCGAAGAATACGGAGGTTCCGATCTCGGAGCCACGGCGGCTGTTCAGGTCTACGAGGCCATTTCGGGTTCGGATCCGGGTTTCGCGCTGTCCGTGCTCGCCCACTCGGTTCTCTTCGCCCAGAACATCCAGGTCAATGGAGAGGATGCGCTGAAGCGCCGCATCCTGCCGCTCGCGGTTTCGGGTGAGTGGATTGGTGGCCTGTGCATGACGGAACCCGAGGTCGGCACCGATGTGCTCGCGATGCGGACACGCGCACGTCGAGACGGGGACGTGTACGTACTCGATGGGATCAAGATGTTCATCACCAACGGCGGCATCGATGAAGAAACGCTCGGCGATGCCTTCGTGGTTTACGCGGCCACCGGCGAGGGCAGCCTTTCTTCCTTCGTCGTCGAACGCGGTATGGATGGGTTTCGCCTCGGCCAGAAATGTCGGGATAAACTCGGCATGCGTGCATCGTTCACCTCGGAGTTGATCTTCGACTCCGTGCGCGTCCCCGTCGCCAACCGCCTCGGTGACGAAGGCGCCGGAATCCTCTCGATGATGCGCAACCTGGAGATCGAACGGCTCACCCTCGCCGCCATGTCTGTCGGAATCGCGAAGCGCTGTATCGAGGTGATGATCGCCCACGCAAACAACCGCAAGACGTTCGGTGTTCTGATTCGAGAGCACGGGCAGATCCAACGCCATATTGCAGAGAGCTTCTCGGAATATCGCGCCGCGCGGGCGGTCGTCTACGAAACGGCTCGTCACATCGATCTCGAGGTCGCCGGTCAACGCGTTGGAGCGGACGCCGCAAAATTGTTTGCGTCTCAGGTCGGCAAGCGAGCTGCCGACGCTGCGATTCAGGTGCTCGGCGGCTACGGCTATATGGGCGAATACGTTGTCGAGCGGCTGTGGCGAGACGCGAAGCTGTTGGAGATTGGCGGCGGCACGCTCGAGGCCCACCAGAAGAATCTCGCGAGCGATCTCTGCCGCAACCCGTCGCAGATCTGACGCCGCTCCTCGCTTGGGGCCGATTGACTCAATGGGTGTTGTTTCGATTGGTTCAATGGGTGTTGTTTCGGTTGGGCGTCGCCTATTCGCTCGCTTCGGGCCCGAAGCTCCGCTTCAGCTCGGCCCATTTCTCATAGGCGTCGCGCGCCTCTTCGTAAAAACCCAGATTTTCCGCAGACAGGGCGAGCCCGGAGATCGCTCTCACATCCGTCGGTGCGAGTGCCGAGGCACGGCGGTAGGCGACGTAGGCATCCGCGATGTTCTCGCGATCCCGCTCGATTTCAGCGAGGTCAATCCAGAGCACACCATCGCGTGGCGCGAGCTGGATCGCTGCTTCGAGGTGTTCGACGGCGCGATCCGCGCGGTCTGCCTCGACGTAGATCCGCGCCGCCTGGCGCCGCAGTGAGGTGTTCCGAGGGCGCGCTCGAATTGCGAGTTCAATTTCGCGGGAGGCTTCCTGGAGGCGCCCGGCCGACTGATAGGCGGCCGCGAGTTCGCTGGGTGCGGGCGAAGTCGATGGCCCCGCGCAGGCGAACAGAAAGCTCAGGCTGATGATCGAAAGCGCGAAACGTTGCAACCGGTAAACCCTCCGGTGGTTCGGAAGACGGCCTGCGCGCCAGGCCCTTTTTGTTGTCGACTGTGGGGCAGGGCGTTCAGGGGTTCGCGTCGAGTCGCTCGATGACGGCTCGGACGATCATCGGCCACGCGATGGTCGCGTCGGCGAAGACCTCCGCGAAACGGCCGCCCTCGGATTCGGGTACGAACTTTCCCCACGAGACGCCCTCGCTGTACGCGCAACCCGAAAGGCCTCCCCAGTGCTCGGGCTCGGGGCAGATTCGGACCGCGTAGCGGTAGCGGCGCACCGGATCCGAGTTCCCGAGCCGCGCGCGCAGGATCTCGAGGTAAGGCCCGACCTGCTGGGCCCAGTTGCGAGGTACGCCGCCACCGATGGTGAAGATGCCCAGCGTATCGTGTTGACGGACGCGGTTCGCAAAATCGTCGAGATCGAGGAAAGGGTCGAATTGGAAGGTGCTTTCGCCCTTCTGGGCGCGCAGGTGGTTGTGGATGCTCATGTCGAGGCCGAGCTCGGAATCGGTGAAGGCCGGAACGAAGACCGGGACATCGTGTGCGACCGCGCTCTTGAGGATGCCGCGAGCCGGACTGTGCTTTTGCAGATCGCGGCCGAGGAGTTCGCAGATCATGCGGCTCGAAAGCGTGGTCCCCTCCGGTAGCTCGGACAGGGCACGCTGCAGGATCAGTTCGACATCGTCGAGATTCTTTTCGAGTTCGATCGTGTCGTAGATCCGGTTGTAACCTCGACCGTAGAGGTCTTCGTCCCGCATGTCGGTGCGGTGCTGGAAGTGCAGCAAGCCCGCGCCCTCGGTCAGGCCGTGGGTCATCAGCGCCCCGGTTGCCACGAGGGCTTGTACCCAGCCCCGTTCGATCATCTCGCAGAGCAACAATCCCTGTTTTGCGACGGTCATCGCGCCGGATACCGTGACGACCCGGAAACAATCGCGGTCGCGGATCATCTCCTCGAGCACGTCTGCGGCCTCTCCTAGGCGGCGACCTCCGAAGGCGGTCTTGGCCATCGCACGCACGAGAGCGTCGATACTGGTGGCCTGGTTGGGATCGAGGGGCACGAGGGGCGTCAGCCCGTCATCGTAGCCGGTTCCGTATTTGCTTTCGTCGCGAGCGTCGGGCATTGAGCGATTCCGCCGGAGTCGATTGGGGCGTGGACCTCAGTTAATTGGGCGTGCACCCTAGCAGAGTGCCGTCAACTCGTCGGGTGAAAGTGCGGGCAGCGAGCACTCCACACCGCGACAAACGTAGGCGGTCGGGCGATCGTTCACCAGCTCTCGACCGGTGATCCAATGAGGATCGACACCGATGGGCGATGTGCCGGGTTTGACGCGGGATTCGGGTTGCACGACGAGCACGGCATCTTCCGGGCGGAGCGCAGCGCGCGCCCGCGTGGCCAGCGCTCGGGTCGCCGCATCTTCCGGATCGCCGACGATCACCGCCACCGAGAGGCCGCGCTCTGCGACGAGGGCGGCGCGGGCCAAGGTGGGCAGGACTTCGGGTGAGTGCTCCAGGCGCGATGCGTAGGTCCGGAGCACGCGGTCGGCAAGGCTTCGCAGGTCGCTACGACCCGCGAGCGAGCCCACGCGAAGCAAGCCCATCGCGGCCAGGCCCGCCGAATGAGGCGTCGCTCCGTCGTGGTCCGAGCGCGGCCGAACCACCAGCGGCTCGCCATCTCTCGGAGTGAGAAAGAGATCGGATGCCTCTTCGTCAAAGAACCGGGTCGCGATGTCGTCCGCAAAGCGCAGCGCTGCGGCGAAGAATCGCTCGCCTGCGCCAGCGCGCTGGAGGTCGAGGCAGGCTTCGAGCATTCCGGCGAGATCGTCGAGAAAAGCGGGAATCCGCGCGCGGCCGAGATCGTAGGTCCGCAGCAGCCGCCCATCGTTGCCGGTCAGCTTTTCCAGCACGAAATCTGCCGCCGCCGCTGCGTCGCCCAACATTTCGTCGTCGTCGAGAAGGCTTCCCGCGCGCGCGAGGCCAGAGATCACCATGCTGTTCCAGGCCGTCAGGCGCTTTCGGTCGGTCCCGGGCGCAATCCGCGCGTTTCGCGTTTGTCGCAGTGCTTCGCGCTCTTCCGCGAAGCGGCTGCGGGAGTCACCAGTCTTCTCGCGCAAGACCGTTGCAGCGCCTTCGAAATTTCCCGCAACGGTCACGCCATAGGCGGTGTCGAACGCGATGGCCCGCTCCTCGCCGAGTACGCGGGCAATTTCGTCGGGTTTCCAGACGTAGAATGTTCCCTCTTCGCCTTCGCTGTCGGCGTCGAGGCTCGCGTAGAAGCCGCCATCCGGGGCGGCCATCTCTCGCCGGAGAAAGTCGACGGTTTCTCGGATCGGCCAGATCAGTGCCTCGTTGCAATGCCCGGTGCGGCGCCAAGTTTCCGCGTAGACCCGCAGCAGCTGACCCTGGTCGTAGAGCATCTTTTCGAAGTGAGGGATGCCCCAATGCGCGTCGACCGCGTAGCGGTGAAACCCGCCTCCGATGTGGTCGTAGACGCCTCCCCGGGCCATTTCGCGACAGCTGAGGGCGACGTGTGAAACGGCGTCCTTCGCTTCATCGGCGGGTAACACGTCGGCGGCGGCGAGCAGAAGGTCGAGGTAGGTCGGGGTCGGAAACTTCGGAGCTGCCCCGAAGCCTCCGTGCATCCGGTCCGCGGCCCGCAGCAGTCCGCGCGCCGCTTCGATGACGGTTTTCGCTCCGGGCGTCTCCCCGCCACCCCCAGCGGTGGATGGATCGAGGGCTCGAATGATCCGGCCGACCGTAACTTCCACCTCATCGCGTCGGTTGCCATAGGCGTCCGCCACCCCCGTGAGCAACTGCCGGAAGGAGAGCATGCCGTGGCGCGGTTCCGGCGGAAAGTAGCTGCCTCCGTAGAATGGCTCGCCACCGGGTTTGCAGAAAACAGTGAGTGGCCAACCGCCGTGTCCCACCATGCGCGTTACCGCGTCCATGTAGATCTGGTCGAGATCCGGGCGCTCTTCCCGGTCGACCTTGATGCAGACGAAGAGTTTGTTCATCAGCGCGGCGGTGGTGGGATCTTCGAAGGATTCGCGCTCCATCACGTGGCACCAGTGACACGCGCTGTAGCCGATGGAGACGAGCAGCGGTTTGTCCTCTGCTGCGGCGCGATCGAGCGCCTCGCGTCCCCACGGATACCAGTCGACCGGGTTGTCCATGTGTTGGCGCAAGTATGCGCTGGCCTCTTCGGAGAGGCGATTGGTGGGTTTCTGTGGCTCGCGGTCGGACAAAGCAGTTCCCCGGTGTAGGTGTTCAGTCGCTCGAGCGACCCGAGAAATGGAATGCTTCGCGCTCCAGCCGCCGTTTGCGGGCGGCTGGAGCGCGAAGCTGAGAGGAGCCCGTTCTCGCGTCGGTGATCAGGGCTCCTGGGGCGCGTTGTCGTGATGGTCCACCGCGGGCTGGTGGCCGGGGGCGTGTCTGTGCCGCTTGTGGTGCTTCTTGCGCGCGGCCTCGGCCCGCTCCTTTTCTTCGCCTGTCAGTTTCCCGTCGCCATCGGCGTCAAA
Source organism: Myxococcales bacterium (assembly GCA_022572485.1). The sequence continues at coordinate 1,942 of JACZVU010000055.1, read as the reverse complement.
TTGCTCCAATTTCCAGGCCCTTCGATGCGAACGCTCCTCTTGGGCGGCTTGTTGTTCCTCGTGGGAGAGCCTTTCCATCTCCGTCCGTGTCGAATTCCTCGAGGCGCCGCTCGTGGCGCTTCGCACGTGCTGCAATTTGTTCTTCCTTGGAAAGGTGCCCATCTCCGTCCGTGTCGAATTCCTCGAGGCGCCGCTCGTGGCGCTTTGCACGCACTGCAGCTTGTTCTTCTTTGGAAAGGTACCCGTCTCCGTCCGTATCGAATTCCTCCAATCCCCGCGCCCGCAGCGTGCCGCGCTTCTCGGAATCTTCGGCAATGGCGGGCGCTGCGATCGTGAGCGCAAAAGCTGCGCACAAAAACGCCGCCCGATGATGGAACACCCTCAGCCTCTCTCTCATATACCTTGACCTCTCTCGTTCCGGCCGTCCAGTCGCCGGTTGGTGTTCTGAATCCGCCTTGGGCCATTGGGTTGCCGTCCATACTGGTTTTTGTGGCGGTCGAACGAGGTGCTCTTGCGCAAGCGCCAGGGCTCCAACCCCCTTTCGCCGGAGATCGCTCTTCCAACCACAAGTTGGCGAATGCTCCGGAGGTCCGTAGAGTGCAGCTCTCGTGACCGATGTCGTCCTCAAACCTACACGGGATCGCTCGATTCGTCGCCGTCATCCCTGGATTCTCTCCGGAGCCATTGATCGGATCGAGGGAGCCGAAGAGCCGGGGGGCTGGGTGCGGGTGCTGTCGGCGGAGGGTGAGGTTTTGGGCTACGGCCATCTCTCGCCCGCGTCTGCGCTGCGGGTTCGGGTGCTCACGATCGGCAAAGAGGCGCCGGACGACGATCTGATCGCCGAGCGGGTCCGCCTCGCGGTCGAGCGCCGAGCCGCGCAGCCACTTCTGGGCGATACGCAGGCCGTGCGCCTCGTGAACGCGGAGGGCGATGGACTGCCAGGCCTGGTGGTCGATCGCTACGCAGACGTCGTGGTCGCGAAGATCACGACGGTGGGGATGCAGCGGCGTCGGAAAGGGATTGCCGCTGCACTTCGCGAAGCCACCGGGGCGGGTGTCGGTTTCGAGCGCGCCGACGCCCCTGCAGCCCGGCGCGAAGGCATGTCGATCGAGCAGGGGTCGCTCTGGGGCGCGCCGCCCGAGGGTCCGTTTGAAATCTGCGAACGCGGTCGGCGATATCGAATCGATGTGATTGCAGGGCAAAAGACCGGCTTCTACCTCGACCAGCGCGACGCGCGTGATCTCGTGGCTTCGCTCGCGAGTGGACGGCGTGTTCTCGACCTCTTCTCGTATTCGGGTGGTTTCTCGGTCGCGGCGGCACTCGGCGGGGCGAGTGCTGTGACCCTGGTGGAAAGTTCTGCTCCGGCGCTGGCGCTCGCAGAGGAAAATCTCGCCGTGAATGCGCCTGGGTTGCCCGCACGTTTCGTCAAGCAGGACGCTCACGCTTTTCTGCGCGAAGACCGCGAGTCGTACGATCTGGTCGTCGTGGATCCGCCGCCGTTCGCGAGACATCGTCGAGACATCCCGCGTGCGTCACGGGCTTATAAGGACGCGCTTTTCTACGCACTCGCCCGATCCGCACCGGGGGCTTATCTGCTTGCTTTCGCGTGCTCGCATAACATCGATGCCGATCTTTTCCGAAAGATCGCGTTTGGGGCCGCCCTGGATTCGAGCCGCGCGGTGCAGGTGTTGCGCGTACTCGGCCCCCCTGTCGATCATCCAGTGTCGATCGATCACCCGGAGGGGAATTATCTGACGGGCCTGCTGATGCAGGCGTGATGGACGCGCCCGATGCGAAACCGCGCGTGGAAGCGTCCGCCGCGATGCAACGCGCAGCCGCGTTCGTCGAGTCTGCAGATGACGAAGTCGCGACCGCTCGCGCACGGGCTTTGGTCGGTACGCAGCCTGCCTCGGTGGTCGTCGAATTGCTGCGCGATCCCGGC